>NZ_JBICKL010000006.1:0-24438 GCF_043104195.1 Pseudomonas sp. xss_2 | reverse complement strand
ACGCAGCCCGCTCCCACGCAGCCCGCTCCCACGCAGCCCGCTCCCAACCAGCCCGTGCCTCGCTGGGGTCTCAGATTGTCAGCTCGACTTCCCCCAGATGCCCGCCAAACGGCCCAAAGCTTCGCTCGACCATCCGCCGCCGGCCCTGCTTGTCGACAATCAGCACCGTACTCGCCCGCGTCCCGTAGTTCTGGCTGGCGATAAACGCACTGGACAGCAGCCGCTCGGTCGCCAAGCCAACCCCGGTGTCCGGCAGCTCGGCATCCGCCGCAGGTTCGCCATCGGCAAGCAAGCCCAGCAGCTGCCGTGGATCAGGATCATCCAGTAACCGCGCCAGCCCCTCACGGGTTTTCACCAGCTTCGGCCATGGCGTATCCAGCCCTGCGTTGGACAGCCCGTACACCCCAGGCTCCAGCAGGCGCGGCGCGGGCTCATGTGCGTGCAAGTAGCCCAGCCGCTCAGCATCGCCCACCAACAGATTGAACCCTGAATACTGGGCGCTGCGGCTGGCTACCTGATCCAAGTAAGCCTCGACCGCCAGCTCCCCTCGCAAGTACGCCGCCACCAGCTCGCCACGCGAACGCGGCCCAAGCGGCTGGTGTGGGTCGCGGATATTGGTCAAAGCCGCAAAGCGTCCGCCCGGCCCGACACCCAGCCAGGTCCCGCCCGCTTCCAGGTCGCGCCCGGCATAGACGCCTGGCGCATCTTCCCAAGCCGCCAGCGCCTGGGTCGGTCGAGCGTGGAACTCGTCGCGGTTGGCCGCGACGATCAGCGGCAGGGCATGCCCCGGCCGCCAGGCAAATACGATCAGGCACATAGGTTGGCCTCTGTGTTTTGCCTCACTCTACCCACTGGGGGGCGGTTGATCCATCCTGTCACAGTGTTCACCAGTGTCTGTCATAGAGTTCACTAGAGCCCAGACCCCGGCTTCCGTTACCATGCCGGATTGAATTTCAAGGGGTCGACGAATGGAGTTCGTACTCTATCTGCTGCTGGGCGCTTGCGCCGGCGTCCTGGCCGGGCTGTTCGGCGTGGGCGGCGGGATCATCATCGTGCCGGTGCTGGTGTTCAGTTTCACCTTGCAAGGCTTCGATCCCTCGGTGCTGACCCACCTGGCCGTGGGCACCTCACTGGCGACCATCGTCTTCACCTCGATCAATGCCGTGCGTGAACACCAGCGCAAGGGCGCGGTGCGCTGGCCGATCTTCGCCTGGATGACCCTCGGCATCCTCATCGGTGCCGGCATCGGTGCCAAGACCGCCTCGCTGATCCAGGGGCCGATGCTGCAGAAGATCATCGGCGTGTTCGCCCTGGTGATCGCCGTGCAGATGGCCCTGGACCTCAAGCCCAAGGCCAGTCGCGGCATCCCTGGCAAACCTGGGTTAACCGGCGCCGGCGTGGTGATCGGCTGGGCCTCGGCAATCTTCGGCATCGGTGGTGGCTCGCTGACCGTGCCGTTCCTGACCTGGCGCAGCCTGCCCATGCAGCAGGCGGTGGCAACGTCCTCGGCCTGTGGCCTGCCGATCGCCCTGGCCAGCGCCTTGAGCTTCATGCTGCTGGGCTGGCACGAAAGCCACCTGCCGGCGCACAGCCTGGGCTATGTGTACCTGCCGGCGCTGCTCGGCATCGCCGTGACCAGCATGTTCTTCGCCCGCTACGGCGCGCGGTTGGCACACAAGCTGTCGCCGCGCCTGCTTAAACGTCTGTTCGCCGCGCTGCTGTTTTGCGTCGGGCTTAGCTTCCTGATTTGATCGAGAGGAACCGCAATGCTGCCTTACCCGCAGATCGACCCCGTCGCCGTAGCGCTCGGGCCGCTGAAAATTCACTGGTACGGCCTGATGTACCTGATCGGCATCGGCGGCGCCTGGCTGTTGGCCTCGCGCCGGCTGAACCGCTTCGATGCCACCTGGAGCCGGGAGAAACTCTCCGACCTGGTGTTCTGGTTGTCGATGGGGGTGATCGTCGGTGGACGCCTGGGCTACGTGCTGTTCTATGACCTGCAGGCCTACCTGGCCAACCCGACGCTGATCTTCGAGGTGTGGAAAGGCGGCATGTCGTTCCACGGCGGCTTCATCGGCGTGATGCTGGCGGCGCTGTGGTTCGGCAAGCGCAACAACAAGTCGTTCTTCGAACTGATGGACTTCGTCGCCCCGCTGGTGCCGATTGGCCTGGGTGCCGGGCGCATCGGCAACTTCATCAATGCCGAGTTGTGGGGCAAGGCCACCGACGTGCCTTGGGCGATGGTCTTCCCGCCGTTCAGCGACCCGGCCCAGTTGCCGCGTCACCCGTCGCAGCTGTACCAGTTCGCCCTGGAAGGTGTGGCATTATTCGTCATCCTTTGGCTGTACTCGCGCAAGCCGCGCCCGACCATGGCCGTTTCCGGCATGTTCGCGCTGTTCTACGGCATCTTCCGCTTCATCGTCGAATTCGTGCGGGTACCCGATGCCCAGCTTGGCTACATTGCCTTCGGCTGGTTGACCATGGGTCAGTTGCTCTGCGTGCCGATGATCGCTGCGGGCATCTTCTTGATCTGGTGGGCCTACAACCGTAAACCAACGGCCAAGGCCACCGTCTGATTTTCACGGCAGGGGCGATCCCCCTGCCGTTCTTGTTACAGGTAAGCCATGAAACAGTATCTAGATCTGGTCCGCGACGTTATCGAAAACGGCACCCTGCAGGGTAACCGTACCGGCATCCGCACCATCAGCCTGCCCGGCGCCATGCTGCGTTTCGACCTGCAGAAGGGCTTCCCGGCCATCACCACCCGCAAGCTGGCGTTCAAGTCGGCGATTGGCGAGATGGTCGGCTTCCTGCGTGGGGTGAAGAACGCCGGTGAGTTCCGCGAACTGGGCTGCAAGGTCTGGGACCAGAACGCCAACGAGAACGCCCAGTGGCTGGCCAACCCGTTCCGCCAGGGGCATGACGACCTCGGCGAGATCTACGGTGTGCAGTGGCGCCAGTGGCCAGGTTACAAGCGTGTGCCGCTGAGCAACCCGGCCGCCATCGAGATGGCTGAGAAGCAAGGCTTTCGCAAGATTGCCCAGGACGAGGAAGACGGCCAGGCGTTCGTCATCCTCTACAAGGCCATCGACCAGGTGCGCCAGTGCCTGGACACCATCGCCAACGATCCAGGCAGCCGGCGCATCCTGTTCCACGGCTGGAACTGCGCCCAGCTCGATGAAATGGCCCTGCCGCCGTGCCATCTGCTGTACCAGTTCCACCCCAATGTCGAGACCAAGGAAATCTCCCTGACCCTCTACATCCGCTCCAACGACCTGGGCCTGGGCACGCCGTTCAACCTCACCGAAGGCGCCGCGTTGCTGTCGCTGTTCGGCCGCCTGACGGGCTACACCCCGCGCTGGTTCACCTACTTCATCGGCGATGCCCATGTGTACGAGAACCACCTGGACATGCTCAACGAGCAGCTCAAGCGCGAGCCGCTGGCGGCGCCGAAGTTGGTGATCAGTGATCGCGTGCCGGAGTTTGCCAAGACCGGCAAGTATGAGCCTGAGTGGTTGGAGAAGATCGAGCCGAGTGATTTCAGCCTGGAAGGGTATGAGCACCATGCGCCGATGACTGCGCCGATGGCGGTTTGAGCGTTTCGATGCCTGGGTTGCATCATCAAAAACAGGAAGTAGGTGATGGCTGGACTGTTGATTAAGTATCTAAAAGAAAAAGGGGCTCAAGCGTTAGGGCTAAAGCCTTTAGTTAATCAATGGGGGTTCGATGAAGCACTGATTCCCAAAGCGCTTCAAAATATTGCTGCGCTGTTTCCACATTACAGCCGGCATGACGAATCTCACAGCAAGCAGATATTGGTCAATATCGAGCGAATACTAGGTGAGGAAGGCGTTTCACAGCTGTCCGCTACCGATATTTGGCTGCTGCTTGAGTCAGCTTACTGGCACGATATCGGCATGGTCGTGTCAAAACGTGATCAGATTGATGCATTTTCCAATCCAGCCTTCGAAGATTATATCCGCGGTATATGTGATGATAGGCACCATGAGCTTTATTCGCTCGCGCAAGCCTTGAAGTCGCGCAGCGACTGGATGACGGGCGCGGAAACTCCCATTCAAGCGGTTGAGCGTATCCAACAGTTAATGGCTGAGTGGGTAAGAAAACTCCATCCCGACCGGGCCGAGGCGATCATCAATGATCCAATGGACCGAATAGGTGTTACATCACCCCGTACTGAACTTATACCGCATCGCTTGTTCCAGCTGCTTGGGCAGATCTGCAGGATGCACGGGCGTCCATTCAGTGAGGTTATCAGCAACGCCCATGGACTGCCGTTCAAGCAGGCGGGGTTAGGGCTCGACGACTGTCACCCAAGATTTGTCGCATGTTTGTTAAGACTGGGCGATTTGCTCGATCTGGACAACAACAGATTTTGCCCTGTTATGCAGTGTATTGCCGGCGACGATCGGCCGGGGCTGAGCAAGGCCCATGAAGACAAACATGCCTCAATTCGATACTTGCGGGTTGATAGAGACAGAATTGAAGTGAAGTCTGAGTGCATGACGGTTGAAGGCTATATCGAGTCATGTGATTGGTTCCGCTGGTTGAAAGATGAACTGCGAAACCAGATGGCCCACTGGCAAGACATTGTGCCGTCTCGGTCGCTGGGTTTATTGCCGACGTTGGGTGACCTTGAGGTTTCGCTGAAGGGTGATCTTCAGGTGCTGGAGGTCGGAAAAGCGCCGAAGTTTAGTGTGAATGCTCAAAAGGCATTTTCGTTACTGCAAGGTTCGAATTTATATAAGTCTAAATTCGATTTTGTACGTGAGGTTTTGCAGAATGCGGTAGATTCGACGCTGGTGAGATTTTGGATTGAACATCAAGCAGCATTTAGCTATGAAGGCCCCGTAGCGCTTCGCCGAGCACTTGAACGCTCATCGATCAAAGTAAGGCTTACCGAATGTCCTGTGGTCACCAATGACGATACCAAAAAACGTTTTTGGAGAATTGAAATTTCTGACACAGGAACAGGCGTGTCACGTCACGACTTACCGTATATGATGGATATCGGATCATCTAATAAAAACAGGCAGAGGCGAAACTTAATTGAAGCTATGCCAGAGTGGATGAAGCCTTCAGGCAGCTTTGGTATCGGGCTTCAAAGTGTATTCATGGTAAGCGATCGAATAAAAATCGATTCTAAAGATTTTTTTTCAAATGAAACGATCTTGGTCGACATGACGAACCCTACTTCGGCATCACACGGCGCCGTTCTGATCAGAAATGGCCTATCTGATTACGCAAGAAAGGCAGGTGCGACAATTTCATTTGAAATAGCTGATGATGCACCGCGTCGATTGACCGTCGGTTTGAAAGACACGGTCCGGCACTTCATGGCGAAAAACTTCGACCCTTTGTACGAATCTTCGTTTTCTTCTGATATTGCTGCTATTGCCGATGCTATTTTAAACTTTTCCAAGGGGTCAATCGTTCCTGTCGAGTTTGAGATCGACGCGCTGAATGCCGATGTGCTCACGCATCATCAGTTTGCGGTTCCGGGAGGGGATGATGTTCACGGGTTTGATAGCCTGAAGGTTGAAGATGCCTTTTGCGGCCTTACTTATAGCCTGCGAGAGCGGAACCCCCGAAGCTCAGGTCTGGAAGGATTGCAGGATCGTATTCGTGTTTATTATCGAGGGCAAAAAATCGACAATGACACATTCACGATTTTTCCTTTGATTGATGTTGGTTTCAATATTCTGTCTGGCGATGCGAGCGACTGGCTCTCCGTAAACCGCTCAGAAATTTCTACTCAGTCGGTAGCGCGAATTAATAAACTGCTTGTTGCGGCCCTTGAAAAAAAGATAGGACGTGATATCAGTTCGGCACGCGATTGGCCAGAAGCCAAACGACAGCATATGTCACTGTTCCTCGCATACATGGCGTATTCGCGAGGCGGAGGGTGGCAGCGCTTGAGCAGTGATTTTGGAGACGCTTGGCTGAAGCTGGAAGGCTTTGGTGCCAACCTCTCAGAGCTGTTCATGTCTGACAAATGGGTCTTGGCTACCCTCAGTGGTTTTTCAGCTAAGCCTGATCTCGTTATAAGTCGAAACGAAGAGCGACTCAGGTCAGTCATACTGAACCATTGGAAAAAGAAAAGACACGGCTCGGTGTCTGTCATGTCGTTTGACGAGGCATTCCCAAATGCTGAAGTGATATCTGACGATGAATTGAGGAGGGGCGGGCGGCTCAAGGACATATTTAATGTAGAGGCCGAGAAAGATTTTACTGGCTCGATTTTCTATATCGCAGGCTTGGGGGGGGAAAGCACATATTCGCAAAGCGCATTCATATTGCGAATGTCCGAGTTGATAAGGAGTGGCGTCCACAATGAGCGCTATGTCGTTCCTTACTCGCCGTTGTTTAGCAAGTGGCAAGCCTTGCAATTGAAAGACGGTGCATTCAGCGACATGCCCTCTATTTTCCCGGATGTGCCACTCGATGGCGCACGTATCCTTCTACCCTTTCTGTTTAGAAAGACGATGATTGGCGACGCTAGAGCTGTTGAGATTGGTGATTTAACCAGTTTGGCCGAAGCGATCGCAGACCGTCTCATGAATCCTCTCCCGGTTAGAGAGGTAGCTGCTTTATATGCGGAGCTGACGCGATTCATCGACGAATTGATGAGTGAGTCTGATATCTGGCAGCAACGACGTACCAAAGGTCAGGTGGTGTGAGTTATCGTCGATGGCTACTGCCTACATGAGAGTGCTCGGTCTCAGCAGGTGAAATCGCCCCATTCACCTCCAACTGCTGCAAGATCGCGCACTCAGCCCCTGGTGCACTGCAACGTTGGCGCAACTCCACCAACTGCGCCTGTAGTGCCACCAAACCATCGATGCGCGCCTGCACGTGCGCGATATGCTCATCGATCAAGGCATTGACGCTGCCGCATTGGCCTTGCGGACTGTCGCGCAGGCGCAGCAGGCTGCGGATCTCATCGAGGGTCATGTCCAGTGTTCGGCAATTGCGGATGAAGGTCAGCCGCTCGACATGTGCCTGGGTATACAGCCGGTAGTTGCCCTCGCTACGGGCAGGCTCTGGCAGTAGCTGCTCGCGTTCGTAGTAGCGGATGGTCTCGACGGCGCAATCGGTGGCTTTGGCCAGTTCTCCGATCTTCATGACGAATCTCCAGCAGATGGCTTGACCCTATAGTGGCTATAGGGTGTTCACTTGGCAACAGGCTCCCTTTAAGGACGAATCCATGAACCAGCCTGTCAGCCCCGATCACTCGCACGACCACTCCCATGCTCACGACCATGAGCATGGCGGCAAAGCCTCTTGCCACGACACCCACGCGCACAGCTGCTGTGGCTCTGCTGCCGCTGCGCCAGCCTTGGTGCAACTGACCGGGAAGGCTAGCAGCAATGCGCAGCTCAGCCGCTTCCGCATCCAGGCCATGGACTGCCCTACCGAGCAGACCCTGATCCAGGACAAGCTGGGCAAGATGGCCGGCGTCGAGCAGCTGGAGTTCAACCTGATCAACCGGGTGCTCGGTGTGCGTCACACCTTGAGCGGTACCCACGCAATCGAGCAAGCCATCGCTAGCCTTGGCATGCAGGCCGAACCGCTGACCGATGCCGAGGAAGGCGCCCCAGCCCCCGCAGCCAAGACCCGTTGGTGGCCACTGGCGCTGTCCGGGGTGGCGGCGATCGCTGCCGAGGTGGTGCATTTCACCGCGCTTGCGCCTGGTTGGCTGGTCGCTGCGCTGGCGCTGGCGGCGATCCTTGGCTGTGGCCTGGGCACTTACAAAAAGGGCTGGATCGCCCTGAAAAATCGCAATCTCAACATCAATGCGCTGATGAGCATCGCCGTGACCGGCGCCGTGCTGATCGGCCAATGGCCAGAAGCGGCCATGGTCATGGTGCTGTTCACCGTTGCCGAGCTGATCGAAGCGCGCTCGCTGGACCGCGCCCGTAACGCGATCAGTGGCCTGATGCAGCTCAGCCCGGACATGGCCACCGTGCAGCAGGCGGACGGCCAGTGGCGTGAGGTCGATGTCCGTGAGGTGACCCTCGGTGCGTTGGTGCGGGTACGTCCCGGCGAGCGGATCGGTCTGGATGGTGAGGTGGTCAATGGCCAGTCCAGCGTCGATCAGGCGCCGATCACCGGCGAAAGCCTGCCTGTGGAGAAAAACAAAGGCGATAAGTTGTTCGCTGGCACCATCAACCAGGAGGGGGCGCTGGAGTATCAGGTGAGCGCTGCAGCCGGGCAATCGACCCTGGCGCGCATCATCAAGGCCGTGGAAGAGGCCCAGGGCGCGCGCGCTCCGACCCAGCGCTTCGTTGATCGCTTCTCGCGCATCTACACCCCGGTGGTGTTCGCCGTTGCGCTGGCTGTGGCGATTATCCCGCCACTGTTCATGGCGGGTGCCTGGTTCGACTGGATCTACCGCGCCCTGGTCCTGCTGGTGGTGGCCTGCCCATGCGCCTTGGTGATCTCCACGCCGGTGACCATCGTCAGTGGCCTGGCCGCCGCTGCGCGCAAGGGCATTCTGATCAAGGGCGGCGTGTACCTCGAAGGGGGGCGCAAGCTGGACTTCCTTGCCCTGGACAAGACCGGCACGATCACCTATGGCAAGCCGGTCCAGACCGACTTCAAGCTGCTTGAGCCGCTTTTCGAAGGCCGTGCCCAGGCGCTGGCGGCAAGCCTCGGCGAGCGTTCTGATCACCCGGTTTCCCGTGCCATTGCCCAGTTCGGCAAGGAACAGGGTACGGCGCTGAGCGAGGTCAGCGCGTTCGCCGCATTGGCTGGGCGTGGCGTGCGTGGCGAGATCGACGGGGAGCTGTATCACCTGGGCAACCATCGCCTGGTCGAGGAGCTGGGGTTGTGCTCGCCTGAACTGGAAGCCGAGCTCGATGCATTGGAGCGCCAGGGTAAAACCGTGGTCTTGCTGCTCGACCGCAGCGGCCCGTTGGCGTTGTTCGCCGTCGCCGACACGGTCAAGGACAGCAGCCGTCAGGCCATCGCCGAGTTGCATGAGCTGGGCATCAAGACGGTCATGCTCACCGGCGACAATCCGCACACCGCCCAGGCGATTGCCGCCCAGGTCGGTATCGACCGAGCTGAAGGCAATTTGCTGCCCAGTGACAAGCTCAACACCATCGAGGCGCTGTACGCCGAAGGACACCGGGTCGGCATGGTCGGCGACGGGATCAACGATGCGCCGGCCCTGGCGCGCGCCGAAATTGGCTTTGCCATGGCTGCGGCGGGCACCGACACTGCGATCGAGACCGCCGATGTGGCGCTGATGGACGATGACTTGCGCAAAATCCCGGCCTTCGTCAGGCTGTCGCGGCAAAGTGCGGCGATCCTCACCCAGAACATCGTGTTGGCGTTGGGGATCAAGGCGATTTTCCTGGCGATCACCTTTGCCGGCATGGCCACTATGTGGATGGCGGTGTTCGCCGACATGGGCGTCAGCCTGTTGGTGGTGTTCAACGGCCTGCGCCTTTTGCGCAAATAAGGAACCTGCATGCTGAGTGCCGAGCTCAAAGCCTTCTACATGGTGGCCCGCCTGGGCAGCATTACCTTGGCGGCGAAGAAGCTCGGGCTCAGCCAGCCGACGGTGACCACGCAGATTCGCAACCTGGAAAGCCAGTATGCGGTGGAG
The DNA here is from genome assembly GCF_043104195.1 of Pseudomonas sp. xss_2. Lineage (NCBI taxonomy): Bacteria > Pseudomonadati > Pseudomonadota > Gammaproteobacteria > Pseudomonadales > Pseudomonadaceae > Pseudomonas > Pseudomonas sp. xss_2. Next base: position 14,804 of record NZ_JBICKL010000006.1, on the reverse strand, counting down.
CTGTTCTACCGCGGCGGTCGGCGCCTGGTGTTGAGCGAGGAGGGCGCGCGGCTGTTGCCGATGGTCAAGGCCTTGCTGCAGCAGGAAGCCGACATCGAATTCGAGCTGCGCAACAGTGGCCAGGCCCAGGGCAGTTTGCGCATTGCCGCGACGGCGCCGTACTACATCCTTGACCTGGTGAAGATCTTCCGCGAGCGCCTGCCGCAAGTGGACGTGGCGGTGGAGATCGGCAACTCGCAGCAGGTGCTGGAGATGCTCGAAGACTATCGGGTGGACATTGCTGCGTCATCGCAGCTGCTCGAAGATGCGCGCCTGATTCGCCGCGTGCTCGGCACTGATCCGCTGGTGGTAGCGGTGCACCGCAATCATCCATTGGCCAATCGCCAGGTGGTGGCCATCGACGCCTTGGCCGGGCATTGCCTGCTGATGCGCGAGCAGGGCTCGACCACCCGCAAGCTGACCGAGCAGATGCTCGCCGATTCCGGGGTCAAGATCGGTGCGTTGCTGGAAATTGGCAGCCGCGAGTCGATTCGCGAGGCGGTGTTGCGCAACATCGGCATCAGCATCATTGCTCGCCATGAGGTGCCGCATAACCCTGAACTGCGGATGCTGGTGCTGGAGAATGCGCCGGTGATGCATGAGTACCTGTACTGCTTGAAGGAGCGGCGCCAGGCCAGGTTGCCGGCGGCGTTCCTCGGGGTGGCGCAAGAGGTGGCGGGGCTGTAGGCGATGCCGCGCCATCGGGGCGTCTGCGAGCTACACACGGGCCTCGTGGGAGCGGGCTTGCCCCGCGATAACGTCCTTGTGCTCACCATCGCCATCGCGGGGCAAGCCCGCTCCCACGCAATCGCGCCTGCAGTCGACACTGAACTTGGCCACTACAAAATCCACCAATACCACTATCACCGGCTTTTGCCCTAAAGCCACATAAGCTTCGCATTGGGTTCCTAGCATGGCCTGCATCTCTTCAACGAGGCCCTGTCATGACCCACGCCATCGCCACCCCAGGCGCACAGATGAAAGTGCGCGGTATCCACAAGCGCTTCGGCGCGTTTACCGCGCTCAACGATGTCTCCCTCGATATCGCCGCTGGCGAGCTGGTCTGCCTGCTCGGCCCGTCGGGCTGTGGCAAGACCACCCTGCTGCGCTGCATCGCCGGCCTCGAACGGCAGGACCGTGGGGCGCTGTACATCGGTGATCGGGACATCTCCGAGCTGCCACCGCAGGCGCGTGACTACGGCATCCTGTTCCAGTCCTACGCGTTGTTCCCCAACCTCACGGTCGAAGCCAACATCGCCTACGGCCTGACCGGCTCCAGCCGTGAGCAAGCCCGCCAGCGCGTGGCCGAGATGCTCGAACTGGTTGGCCTGCTGGGCAGCGAGAAGAAATACCCCGGGCAGCTTTCCGGTGGCCAACAGCAGCGCGTGGCCCTGGCCCGCGCCCTGGCTCCGGCACCGTCGTTGCTGCTGCTCGACGAGCCGATGTCGGCGCTGGATGCGCGCGTTCGCGAGCATCTGTGCACTGAGCTACGCCAGTTGCAGCGCCAGCTCGGCATTACCACCTTGATGGTTACCCACAACCAGGACGAGGCCATGCTGATGGCCGACCGCATCGCCGTGATGAACAACGGCCAGGTCGAGCAGTACGCCACGCCGCAAGAAATCTACGACAAACCCGCGACGCCGTTCGTTGCCGAGTTCGTCGGCCAGGGCAACTGGCTGCCGTTCCAGCGCAGCGGCGACAGCCACGCCCAGGTTGGCGGGATGAACATGCGCCTGGGGCCAAACGCGGCCCGCGCCAGCAGCGGTCGGCTGTTCTGCCGCCCGGAGGCGATCACGGTCAACCCGCTGGTGCATGAGGAAAACCTGTTCGCGGCCAAGGTCCAGGAGATCACCTTCCTCGGCAACCGCTGCCGAATGAGCTTCGAGCTGAAAACCCTACCAGGGCATACCCTGCTCGCGGAAATTGCCCCAGAAGCCATGCCGCGCCTGGGTTCGCAAGACATCTGGGTGGCCCTGCCACCACAGAGCCTGCAGGTGTTTGCCTAAGATGGCCGCGCCAATCTCCTTGCCGCTCAAGCAAGCCAAGGCGGCGCCGGGCAATGGCGTCGCCTTGGGTGACCGGTTGTTCGTGGTCGGCGGCAAGAGCCTGCTGCTGGTTCTGCTCGTACTGGCGGTACTGATGCCGCTGCTGGCGATCTTCTGGCGAGGTTTGAGCGCTGACGCAGGCCAAGGCGGCGGCCTGCTGGCGGCGCGCGAGCTGTTTGCCAGCGACAACTTCCACTGGCTGCTCGGCAACAGTTTGTCAGTGGCATTCACGGTGGCGGTCATCGTCATCCCGCTGGCCTATCTGTTCGCCTACGCCTTGCAGCGCACGCTGATCCCCGGCAAAGGCCTGTGGCGAGGGGTTTCCCTGCTGCCGCTGCTGGCGCCGTCGATGCTGCCGGCCATCGCCCTGGTCTATCTGTTCGGTAACCAAGGCCTGCTGCGCGGGCTGCTTAGCGACAATATCTATGGCTTCTGGGGCATCGTCCTGGGTGAGGCCATCTACACCTTCCCGCATGCCCTGATGATTCTGCTGTCGGCGCTGTCACTGGCTGATGCGCGTTTGTTCGATGCAGCATCGAGCATGGGCGCAGGCCCGGTGCGGGCGTTTTTCAGCATCACCTGGCCGGCCACGCGTCAGGCGGTGTTCGCCGCGTTCTGCCTGGTGTTTACCCTGACTATCACCGACTTTGGCGTGCCAGTCGTCGTTGGCGGCGATTATCAGGTGCTGGCGCTGGAGGCCTACAAGGCGGTGGTCGGCCAACAACAGTTCGGCCGTGGCGCGTTGATTGGGATGGTCCTGCTGGTGCCAGCGCTGCTGAGCTTTGCCGTCGATGCCTGGTTGCGTCGGCGCCAGGGCGAGGCGCTGAGTGGCCGTGCGCAGGTGTTCGAGCCCAAGCCATCGCGGCTGCGTGACGGCGTGTTCCTGGCCATCGTGCTGCTGATCTGTGCGGTGCTGCTGGCGGTCGTCGGCATGGCGGTGTACTCGTCGCTGGTCAAATTCTGGCCGTACAACCTGTCGCTGTCGCTCAAGCACTACAGGTTCGAGGACACCGCTGGCGGCGGTTGGCTGGCCTACCGCAACAGCGTGACCATGGCCTTGTGCACGGCGTTGATCGGCAGCGTGGTGATCTTCGCTGGCGCCTACTTGATGGAGAAGACCCAAGGCCAGCGCCTGCTCAACCAATCGCTGCGGCTGCTGAGCTTCATTCCGATGGCGGTGCCGGGCTTGGTCCTGGGCCTGGGCTACGTGTTCTTCTTCAATCTCAATGGCAACCCACTGCATGTGTTCTACGGCAGCATGGCGCTGCTGGTGGTGTGCACCATCGCCCACTACCTGACCACCGCGCAGATGACCGCGACCACCGCCTTGCGCCAGCTCGACGGCGAGTTCGAGGCGGCAGCGCTGTCGCTCAAGGCGCCGCTGTATCGGCATTTCTTGCGGGTGACCGTGCCGATCTGCCTGCCAGCGCTGCTGGACATCATCCGCTACCTGTTCGTCTCGGCGATGATCACGGTGTCGGCGGCGATCTTCCTCTACAGCCCCGACACCATCCTCGCGGCCGTCGCCGTGCTGAACATGGACGACGCCGGCAACGTCGGCGGCGCTGCTGCCATGTCGACCCTGATTCTGCTAACGAGTGCGACCGCCTCATTGCTGCTAGCCGCAGCTTCTCGCGGCCTGCTGCGCCGCTCCCAGGCCTGGCGCCAACGCGCCCCCGGCCATTGACCGACTGCCAACCCTGAAAGGAACCGCAACATGTTCAAGCCCTTTGCACTTGCCGCTGCCGTATCCGCTGTATTCAGCCTGCAGGCTACGGCCGCCGGGACCCAGCTGACGGTCTACACCGCCCTGGAGGCCGAGCAGCTCAAGAGCTACAAGCAGGCTTTCGAAAAGGCCAACCCCGACATCGAGATCAAGTGGGTGCGCGATTCCACCGGCATCATCACCGCCAAGCTGCTGGCGGAAAAAGACCGCCCGCAGGCCGACGCCGTGTGGGGGCTGGCGGCCTCCAGCCTGGCCATTCTCGACCAGCACCAGATGCTTGAAGCCTATGCGCCAAAAGACCTGGAGAAGATCTCCAAAAACTACCGCGACGCCGCCAACCCGCCAGCCTGGGTGGGCATGGACGTGTGGGCCGCGACTATCTGCTTCAACACCGTCGAGGCCGAAAAGCAGGGCCTGAGCAAGCCCGTCAGCTGGCAGGACCTGACCAAACCTGAGTACAAAGGCAAGATCGTCATGCCCAACCCGGCCTCCTCCGGCACCGGCTTCCTGGACGTCAGCGCCTGGCTGCAAACCTTTGGCGAGCCGCAGGGTTGGGCCTACATGGACGGGCTGCACCAGAACATCGGCCAGTATGTGCATTCCGGCTCCAAGCCCTGCAAGCTGGCAGCCTCGGGTGAATTCCCGATTGGTATTTCCTTCGAGTACCCGGCGGTGCAGCTCAAGCGCCAAGGGGCGCCGCTGGACATCATCCTGCCCAAAGAAGGTCTAGGCTGGGAAATCGAGGCGACTGCAGTGATCAAGGGCACGCCGAAGGCAGAGGCGGCCAAGCGTCTGGCTGACTTCTCCGCAAGCCCCGCGGCAATGGAGCTGTACAAAGAAAACTTCGCAGTGCTGGCTGCGCCAGGAATCGCCAAGCCACAGACCGAGCTGCCTGCGGACTACGAGCAGCGCTTGATCAAGAATGACTTTGCCTGGGCTTCAAAGAACCGCGACCAGATCCTGGCTGAATGGCGCAAGCGCTATGACGGCAAGTCGGAGAAAGTGGCCCAGCAGTAAAGGTGCCTGGGGCCGCAAAGCGGCCCCAATAACCAATTGCCCAGGAGAATGTTCGAGCTGAGTGAGGGCCTCGCCGATGTAGTCGTCGGCGCTGTGCTGTGGGATGAGCAGGCCAAGGAGGTGGGCGTGCCGGTGATCGATTTGCAGGTGTTGAAGGGCAAGGCGTTGGCGCTGCTGTGAAAGGGGTCGGGGGCTGTGCCGGCCCTATCGCGGGGCAAGCCCGCTCCCACGAGCCCGCGATGGGGCCGGCATAGAAGACGCCATCACAACTGGCTGAGCAACACCTCTAACTGCTCCTGGCGCTCCGCCTGGTTGACCCGCGCCCCAGGATTGAGCGTCGACCACTGCGGATGCGCCCGGGCCTTGTTCAGGGCCTCAGGCAGCTTGCCTTCGCGCCAGGCTTTTTCATCCGCAGCGCCCAGGCGAATGCTGTCCTGCGCCGCATGCCCACGGCTTTCCAAGGCTTGCACCAACTGCTGCTGGCGCAACGCCAACAGGCGCAAGACACTGTCATCCACGGTCAGCTCGCGCTGGCCCTTCAACTTGCCCATCAACCTTGAGCCATAGTTGCGCGCGGTCTGCAATGCGCCGCCAGCGATGGCCCCGGCCAGCGCTGCAGCGCCAAGGGTCAGGCCGCCGACCAACAGATCCACACCGGCGCCGGCCGCAGCACCTGCGGCAACTCCGCTGCCCAGGCGCACGCCCAACAGCTTGAGGGTTTCCGGGTTGAACAGATCATCTCCCCAGCGCCCGTCCAGCAGCGGCAGGTCGCCGGCATTGGCGTCTTCGCGGCGAAACGCATACAGCTTGAGCAATGCTTCGACACAGCGCTGCTCACGCTGACGCACATCCTGGCGCAGCGCTTCGATGGCCTTGGCTTCAGCCGCAGGCTCGGCCTCGACACTGCGTCGGCAGGCGGCGCAGTCGAGCAACAATTCGGCGATCAGGCGTTTGCCGCTGTGCTGGCGGGCCAGGCGCTGTGTCTGCTGATCGTCGATCAGGCGTTGGAGCGAGGGGCGCGCGTCCTCCAGCAACAGGGCCAGGCTTTCATACAGCCGCCGCTCACCGTCTTCAGGAGGGGCAACGCTGTCGAATCGCACCAGCGCGTGCAGGCCAAGGCGGGCGAGGGCTTCGCGCCATTCGGGCTCGCGGTGTTGGCTGCTGGCGACGAAGTTGAGCACCGGCAGCAGCGGCTTGCCACAACTGGCCAGCACTTGCAGTTCATCGCGGTATTTGGCCAGCACCGGTTCACGGGCATCGATCACATACAGCCCGGCATTGCTCGCCAGCAGCTGGCGCAGCACCTTGGCTTCCTGCTCGAAGCGCTGGCGCGCCTCACTGCCCTGAAGAAAGCGCTGTAGACGCGCCGGCCCGTCCAACCGCTCACCAGGGCGCTCCAGCCGTTCCAGGTAATCGAGCAGGGCGATGGCGTCTTCCAGCCCCGGTGTATCGTACAACTCCAGCAACGGCTCGCCGTCCACCGACAGCCGTGCGCCTTCGACATGGCGGGTGGTGCTGGGGCGGTGCGACACCTCGCCGAAACCGACGTCACGGGTCAGGGTACGCAGCAGCGAGGTCTTGCCGACGTTGGTGTGGCCGACCACGGCCAGTTTCAGCGGCTCAGTCATGGCCATGCTCCAACCAGGTCAGGGGCGAGGTATCGGCGTGAGGCAGGCCGAGGCGGTCGAGGGCTTCGTGCCAGTCACCCAGGCGCGCCGCATCCAGTGCTTGGCCGGGAAGCGCCTGGAGCAGCCAGATACGCGTGGCGCCGGCATTGCGGGCAAGCTCGGCGAGCAGCGCCAGGCTGCCGCGGTCCGGTGAGCGGCGTGGGTCGCAGGCGATGGCCAGGCGCGCTGGTGGAAAGCGGCTCAGTTGTTCGAGCAGCTTGTTGCGAGACTCGCGGCTGTCGAGGATGCCGGCGTTGGATACGCCTTGGGCAAGTTTCGGCGGCCAGGGGCGCTGGTCGTCCAGTTCAAGCCCTACCAGCAACGCGCCGCTGGCATCTGACTCCAGTTGTCCCGGCTGGAAATGCGGCAGGGCATCTGGCGCCGCATCTTGTACGCCAAGGCGTTCGCTGCGCGGCATCAATGCATCGCGCAGTTGGGCATAGCCGGGCAGGCTCAAGTCCAACGTCAAGCGCTCGCGACCTTGGCGCCAGCGCCACAGGCACAGCAGCGCCAGTAGCAAGCGCGGCAGCAGGCCGTACACCAGCACTACCCCGAGCAGCCAACTGGCCCAGGCCTGACGCGCCAGGTCGAGGGCCGGCAGCGTGTCGCCGCTGGCGCGGATTATGGCTTCATCGGGCACGGCAAAGCCCAGCAGCGAGGGCAGGGCGCCGAGGGCATGCGTGAGGCTGATGAAGGGCTCGGCGGCGAGCAGGGTGGTTTCCCAGACGAAGCCATAGCGCCGAGTCGCCAGCAACGCCAATAGCATCAGCAATGCGGCGATCATCGCCAACAGCCACAAGCCATGGACCAGCGCGCCCAGTAGCCAGCGGTTGAGGCGCTGGCGCTGCAGCAGAATCAGTAACGCCGGCGCCAGTTGTGCGGCCTTGGCATCGCGGGCAAAGCGCTCGCTGAGCCATAACCACAGGCGGCCCAGCACTGCGCCTTGTTCACCTGCGGTGATGAAACTGACGGCCCAGCCGATCAGCATCAGCAGGTTCAGCCCAAGCAGGCTGCCCAGCGCCCAGAACACATTCACCGGTCGTTGGCCATCGCCCAAAGCCGCCAGGGCAAGGCCTGCGCCGCTGAACAGGGCAAACAGCAGCAGCGCCAGCAAGGCCAGGCGCGCGCCCTGTTTCCAGTGGCGCAGGGCCTCGGCCATGCCATCGCGCTCGGCCAGCCACAGGGCGCGGGTCTCGATGCGTGCCGCCAGGTCGCCGCCCAGCTGGCGGGCACGGCGGTTGGCTTCCTGGTCTTCCAGGGGCCCGGCGTGTTCCTCGCGCAGGCGCACCGCTTCGGTGAGCCAGCGCTTGTCGAGTGGAGTCGGTGCAGTCACAAGGTCTTCCATTGCACAGGTCAGGGCACAAGCTTAACCCAGGCTTGGTTTGCTATCCTCGCCGACATGAATACATCACTCCCCCTCAGCCTGATCGCGGCGTGCGCCGAGAACCGCGTGATTGGCATCGACAATTCCATGCCCTGGCACCTGCCGGGGGATTTCAAGTACTTCAAGGCCACCACCTTGGGCAAGCCGATCATCATGGGCCGCAAGACTTGGGATTCGCTGGGCCGGCCACTGCCAGGCCGGCTGAACATCGTCGTCAGCCGTCAGCCGGGGTTGCAGCTTGAAGGCGCTGAAGTGTTCGCGTCGCTGGAGCAGGCGCTGCAACGCGCCGAGCAGTGGGCCCAGGAGCAGGGCGTCGATGAGCTGATGCTGATTGGCGGCGCGCAGCTGTACGCGCTGGCGCTGGAGCAGGGGTTGGTCAGCCGCATGTACCTGACGCGGGTCGAGCTGTCGCCAGAAGGTGATGCCTGGTTCCCTGAGTTCGACCAGGCGCAGTGGGCGCTGGCCTCCAGCCAGGCGCAGGCAAGCGAAGGCGACAAGCCGGCTTATCATTTCGAGGTGTGGGACAAGCGTTGAGACAGGGGGCCGCAAAGCGGCCCCAAAATGCTCAGGAATGACTCAGCTGCGCATGCTGATCATCACCCAGCACGTGATGATCGGTCTGCTTGAGCAACTGGCTCGTCACCACGCCCGCGGTCATCGACCCACTCACGTTCAACGCCGTGCGGCCCATGTCGATCAGCGGTTCTACCGAGATCAACAGCGCCACCAGTTCAACCGGCAGCCCCATCGCCGGCAGCACGATCAGCGCAGCGAAGGTCGCACCCCCGCCAACCCCGGCGACCCCTGCCGAGCTCAGGGTGACGATGGCCACCAGCGTGGCGATCCACAGCGGGTCGAAGGTGTTGATGCCCACCGCTGGGGCAACCATCACCGCCAACATGGCCGGGTACAGACCGGCGCAGCCGTTCTGGCCGATGGTGGTGCCAAACGAGGCGCTGAAGCTGGCAATCGACTGCGGCACACCCAGGCGGCGGGTTTGCGCTTCGATGTTCAGGGGAATGCTCGCCGCACTGGAGCGGCTGGTGAAGGCGAACGTCAGCACTGGCCAGACCTTACGGAAGAAGCGCAGCGGGCTGACGCCGGTAGCGGCCAGGATCACCCCGTGAACCACGAACATCAGCCCCAGGCCGAGGTAGGACACCAGCACGAAACTGCCCAGCTTGAGGATGTCGTCCAGGTTGGAGCTGGCGACCACCTTGGTCATCAAGGCCAGCACACCGTAAGGGGTGAGCGTCATCACCAGGCGCACCAGGCGCATCACCCAGGCTTGCAGGGTGTCGATGGCCGACAGGGCGCGCTCGCCCTTGTCTTTGTCGTCCTTGATCAACTGCAGCGCGGCCAGGCCCATGAACACGGCGAAGATCACCACGCTGATGATCGAGGTCGGTTTGGCCCGGGCCAGATCCGCTACCGGGTTGCTGGGGATGAACGACAGCAGCAGCTGCGGGATATTGAGGTCGGCGACCTTGCCGGCGTAGTCGCTCTGGATCGCTTGCAGGCGCGCCGCTTCCGGTACGCCCGCTACCAGCCCTTCGGCGCTGAGGCCGAACAGGTTGGTCAGGACGATACCGATCAGCGCGGCAATGGCGGTGGTCAGCAGCAGGGTGCCAATGCTCAGAACGCTGATCCGGCCTAGCGAGGAGGCGTTGTGCAGACGGGCGACGGCGCTGAGGATCGAGGCGAAGATCAGCGGCATGACGATCATCTGCAACAGGCCGACATAGCCGTTGCCGATCAAGTCGAGCCAGCTGATGGTGGCCTTGAGCACAGGATGGCCGGCGCCATAGATCGTGTGCAGGACCAGGCCGAACACCACGCCCAGCACCAGACCGAGCAAGACTTTCTTGGCCAGGCTCCACTGGGTGCGGCGGGTTTGTGCCAGGCCCAGCAACAGGGCCAGCAATGCCAGCAGATTGAGTGACAGCGGCAGGTTCATTGAAGCTCCAGAATCGAATACAAGGCGTCGCGTCTGTGCGCGATTGCGAACGCAAATGCTAACAGCCTGAAAACAAACGAATTTATATTCAAATGGAATGTGCTTAGTCGTTATTGGAATAACGCGCTGTCGCTATTGAGCAATCAAGGCGGCGCTTCGAGCTGTATTGAGGTCGTTGTGGGCCATCCCCTGCGCGGATTGTTGGCTAGCGTTGTTGGGCCAACCTTTCAGGAGCGCTGCACATGACGAACGCTGCGAAGATGCTCGCGGCAGGCCTGGCCCTGGTCCTGAGCCTCGACACCTGGGCCACCGAGCTCAAGCACTGGCCCACTGAGGCCGCCAAGCAACTGGACAGCATGATCGCCGCCAATGCCCACAAGGGTAATTACGCGGTGTTCGACATGGACAACACCAGCTACCGCTTCGACCTCGAAGAAGCTTTGCTGCCGTTCATGGAGAACAAAGGCCTGCTCAGTCGGGACAAGCTCGACCCTTCGTTGAAGCTGATGCCGTTCAAAGATACCGCCGAGCACAAGGAGAGCTTGTTCAGCTATTACTACCGGCTCTGTGAGATCGACGACATGGTCTGCTACCCCTGGGTCGCCCAGGTGTTCGCGGGCTTTACCCTCAAGGAGCTGAAGGTGCAGGTCGATGCGCTGATGGCCTCGGGCAAGCCGGTGCCTAGCACCTATTTTGAGGGGGATCAGGTCAAGGCGATCGAGGTGCAGCCGCCCAAGGTGTTCACTGGCCAGACCGAGCTGTTCAACAAGTTGATGGAGAACGGTATCGAGGTCTATGTGATTTCCGCCGCCTCCGAAGAGCTGGTGCGCATGGTCGCTGCCGATCCCAGGTACGGCTACAACGTGAAGCCCGAGAACGTCATTGGCGTCAGTTTGCTGCTCAAGGATCGCAACAGCGGCCAGCTGACCACGGCACGTAAGCAGATCTCGGCGGGGCACTATGATCCCAAGGCCAATGAGTCGCTGGAGCTGACCCCTTATCTGTGGACCCCGGCGACCTGGATGGCCGGCAAGCAGGCGGCGATCCTGACCTATATCGATGAATGGAAGAAACCGGTGCTGGTGGGGGGCGATACCCCTACCAGCGATGGCTACATGCAGTTCCATGGGGTCGATGTCGGCAAGGGCGGGATTCACCTGTGGATAAATCGCAAGGCCAAGTACCTGGATCAGCTTAACGGCATGATCGCCAAGCATGCGGCGGCTCAGGCCAAGGAAGGCTTGCCGGTGACGGCCGACAAGAACTGGGTGATCGTTACCCCTGAGCAGATTCAGTAAGGGTCAATCGCGGGGCAAGCCCGCTCCCACGAGGGCGTGGGTGATTGCTCAACGGCGCGGCCAGTCGCGGCTTGCGTGGGAGCGGGCTTGCCCCGCGATGAGGTCGCCCCAGGCATAAAAAACGGCGCACCAGGCGCCGTTTTCTATCTCTCGCTAAGCCTTACAGCCCATCGAGCATCGCTTTGTTACGCACAGCACCTTTATCAGCACTGGTCGCCAACAGGGCATAGGCCTTCAGCGCGGTGGTGACCTTGCGCGGACGCACTTCAACCGGCTTCCAACCTTTCTGGTCCTGCTCAACCCGACGCTGCGCCAGCTCTTCGTCGCTGACCAACAGATTGATAGAACGGTTGGGAATGTCGATCAGGATCTTGTCGCCATCGCGCACCAGGCCGATGGCACCACCCGCTGCGGCCTCCGGCGAGGCATGGCCAATCGACAGGCCCGAGGTACCACCTGAGAAACGGCCATCGGTGAGCAAGGCGCAGGCCTTGCCCAGGCCTTTGGACTTCAGGTACGAGGTCGGGTAGAGCATCTCTTGCATGCCCGGGCCGCCTTTCGGACCTTCGTAGCGGATGATGACGATGTCGCCGGCCTTCACTTCGTCGGCGAGGATGCCGCGCACGGCGCTGTCCTGGCTCTCGAAGATCTTGGCGTTGCCTTCGAACACGTGGATCGACTCGTCGACGCCAGCGGTTTTCACCACGCAGCCATCCAAGGCGATGTTGCCGTACAGCACCGCCAGGCCGCCTTCTTGCGAATAGGCGTGCTCGACGCTGCGGATGCAGCCTTCGGCGCGGTCGTCATCGAGGGTTTGCCAACGGGTCGACTGGCTGAAGGCCGTCTGGGTCGGGATACCGGCGGGGCCAGCCTTGAAGAAGGTGTGCACCGCTTCATCGTCGGTCTGGGTGATGTCCCACTTGGCGATGGCTTCTTCCATGCTGGCGCTGTGCACGGTCGGCAGGTCGGTGTGCAGCAGGCCGCCACGGGCCAGCGAGCCGAGGATGCTGAAGATGCCGCCAGCGCGGTGGACGTCTTCCATGTGGTACTTCTGGATGTTCGGCGCAACCTTGCACAGCTGCGGCACTTTGCGCGACAGGCGATCGATGTCGCGCAGGTCGAAGTCGACCTCGGCTTCCTGGGCAGCGGCCAGCAGGTGCAGGATGGTGTTGGTCGAACCGCCCATGGCGATGTCGAGCATCATGGCGTTTTCGAACGCCTTGAAGTTGGCGATGTTGCGCGGCAGCACCGATTCGTCGTTTTCGCCGTAGTAGCGCTTGCACAGCTCGACGATGGTCCGCCCAGCGGTGAGGAACAGCTGCTCGCGGTCGGAGTGGGTGGCCAGGGTCGAGCCGTTGCCCGGCAGGGCCAGGCCCAGGGCTTCGGTCAGGCAGTTCATCGAGTTGGCGGTGAACATGCCGGAGCACGAACCGCAGGTCGGGCAGGCGCTGCGCTCGTATTCGGCGACTTTCTCGTCGGAGGCCGACGAGTCGGCAGCGATGACCATGGCGTCGACCAGGTCCAGGCCGTGACTGGCCAGTTTGGTCTTGCCGGCTTCCATCGGGCCGCCAGAAACGAAGATCACCGGGATGTTCAGGCGCAGGGCGGCCATCAGCATGCCGGGGGTGATCTTGTCGCAGTTGGAGATGCACACGATGGCGTCAGCACAGTGGGCGTTGACCATGTATTCCACGGCGTCGGCGATGATCTCGCGGCTTGGCAGCGAGTAGAGCATGCCGTCGTGGCCCATGGCGATGCCGTCGTCGACCGCGATGGTGTTGAATTCCTTGGCCACGCCACCGGCGCGTTCGATCTCGCGGGCAACCAGTTGGCCCAGGTCCTTCAGGTGCACGTGACCTGGGACGAACTGGGTGAACGAGTTGGCGATGGCGATGATCGGTTTCTTGAAGTCGTCGTCCTTCATCCCGGTAGCGCGCCACAGGGCTCGGGCACCGGCCATGTTGCGGCCGTGGGTGGAAGTCTTGGAACGATAATCAGGCATGAAGCACTCCTGGCGGCTGAATCAGGTCAGTAACAAATAGGGAAGTGAGCTTCTCTTGTCCTTATGCCCTAGGCCGGTTGCCGCTGGCACGGATGAGGTCGAACACACTGCGGGATCGCCGCAGGCTCGACCAGAGCTCATAAACCCGCCGGGGGATGTCTGGCGATGAATACGCCGATTCTACACCGCTGGCGCCGCGAGGGAATGCTGATGTGCCCGGTGGGATGTAAGCCTGGCATGGCCGAATTGTCGTAGGACGCTTCCCAAATACCTCGTTGGCGCGTTTTTCCTGCTGACGCCTGCCCCCGCGCTGCCTATTATCCCCGCGCCGCATGTGCGGCTTGACGAGATACATCCTCAATGGACCTTCCCAGTTTTCAGTTCATCACGAACTTGCACGCTGGCACTGAGCGCGCTGTCGCCAGGGCATCCGAAGGCTTGAGCCCACGCGGCTGAGGTTTGCGGGCGCCTGCGTCGGCGCCTGGAGAACCTTATGCACTATTCATCTGATTTTCTCGCTGCACACGCCCACCTGCGCCAGGCCGCCCAGGCTCGGCGAGACGGTCTGTTGCAGGCTGGGCTGTATAACGAAGGCACCGCCGGGGCCTTGATGACCAGCGAATATTCGAGCCTGGACAATGGCCTGAGCGCCAGTCAGGCAATCGACATGCTGCGTCGCGAGGCGGCCGATGCCGAAACCATCTATCAGTCGTATGTGCTCGATGAGCGGCGCAACGTGCTGGGCACGGTTTCGCTGCGTGAGCTGATTCTTGCCGCCCCAGACCAACCCATCGAGCAGATCATGCAGCGCAGGGTCATCTGCGTGGCCACCGGTACCGCCCAGGAGCAAGTCGCCCGGCTGATTCGTGAGCATGACCTGCTGGCTGTGCCGGTGCTCGATGAACTGGCGCGGCTGGTGGGTATCGTCACCTGCGACGATGCGTTGGATGTGGTGGTGGAAGAGGCGACCGAAGACTTTCATAAAGGCGCGTTGATCACCACCCATGTTGGCAATTTGCGTGATGCCACCGTCGGTCTGCTTTATCGCAAGCGGGTGTTGTGGCTGGTGTTGCTGGTGTTCGGCAACCTGTTCTCGGGTGCAGGCATCGCGGCGTTCGAGGAAACCATCTCAGCCCATATCGCACTGGTGTTCTTCTTGCCGCTGCTGGTCGATAGCGGCGGCAATGCCGGCGCGCAGTCGGCGACGCTGATGGTGCGTGGGATCGCTACGGGCGAGGTGATGATGCGCGACTGGTTGCGCATGCTCGGGCGTGAGTGCGGTGTGGCGTTGGCGCTGGGTGCGACCATGGCCGTGGCGGTGGCATCGCTGGGGGTACTGCGCGGCGGACCAGAGATCGCGCTGATCGTGGCCAGCAGCATGTTGGTGATCGTGTTGATCGGCAGCTTGATTGGCATGAGCCTGCCGTTCATGTTCACCCGGCTCAAGCTCGATCCGGCAACGGCCAGTGGACCGCTGGTGACATCGATTGCCGATGCGGTGGGGGTGTTGATCTACTTCGGGATTGCATCGCAGGTGCTGGATATCTGATCTGTAGCGATCAAGGCGACTGCGTGGGACTCCGTGAACGCGACTACGTGAACGCGACTACGTGAAGGTGACTACGTGAACGCGACTACGTGAACGCGGCTGCGTGGGAGCGGGCTT
>NZ_JBICKL010000069.1:0-31011 GCF_043104195.1 Pseudomonas sp. xss_2 | reverse complement strand
TTTGGCTTTGGCTTTGGCTTTGGCTTTGGCTTTGGTTTTGGTTTCTGCGAGAGCGTAGCGATTCGCCTGCTTTTGATCTTAGTGCGCGCAGGTTCAGACGCTACAGATTCGCGACGTCAGGAGGCCGAGCGGAGGGTTTGCGGAGTGAGGTGACGGCCATGGATGGCCGTCAAGCGCTGCGGCCCAGGAGGGGCCGTACAGCGCGGTCCTCACGGGAGCAAGCCCGGAGTGAGGGAACCCGAAGCGCAGCGTAGGGCCGTATGCAGGAGCGAGCGGTTTTGCTTACTTTTCCCAAGAGAAAAGTAAGCCGCCGTAAAGGCGGAAGGGGCCAGTGGCATCGCCACCAAGAATGGATAAGCCCGCAATACCAAAGCCCAAAGCCCCCAAAGCATCCCCATTTGCAAGTAAAGGAATGTGTCGACTGCTACCCCAGTTGCATCCCGTGTAAGAAATTGCTCACACATGCTGTAAGTCATCGACCTACGGATCAGTAAATTATTGTCGTTTTCAAACCTATCCGTTTCTTAACCAATTGAAAGTTAACGATTTATTAAATATGAAGAAGTGTTTCCGTAGTAACGTTTTGAAAGCCGCAGCGCTTGTCTCCCAAAATGAAATCGCTAGTATTCGAACTGTGCCGACGGACAGGCGCAGGCCCTCAGGAAGAAGGCCAAGGACATCGCAGGAAAGCGATTCATCAGGACGATGTTTGGGACAAACAGGGACTACGGAAAAAATGTGGGCGGGTCAAACCGCCCCTTTTTTTTGCCTGCCGTTCAGTGCCAGAGCAATCCTCACCCAGCTTCCAGAAAACGCCCAAGCTCAGCCTTGGGCGTTTTCGTTGCTGATCAAATCCCAGGCAATAAAAAAGGCGACCCTAAGGCCACCTTCCTTGAACCGAAACGCCAAGCGTATCAGCGTTCCAGATCAGCAATCTTACCGGTCTTGCCATCCCACTCTTCAGCATCCGGCAGCGCGTCTTTCTTCTCGGTGATGTTCGGCCAGATCTCCGCCAGCTCGGCGTTGATCTCGATGAAGTTCTCCATGCCCGCAGGCACTTCGTCTTCCGAGAAAATGGCTTGAGCCGGGCACTCAGGCTCGCACAGTGCACAGTCGATGCACTCGTCCGGGTGGATGACCAGGAAGTTCGGGCCTTCATAGAAGCAGTCCACCGGACAGACTTCAACACAGTCGGTGTACTTGCACTTGATGCAGTTGTCGGTGACGACGAAGGTCATTTCTAATTTTCTCCTCAGGCAACGGCAGCGTGCCCTTCCTTGCAGGGCAGCGCGGTTCACAGGTATGTGGCTGCAGGCCAGGCTAATAACCTGCAGCACCAGCAAACCGCGCGGGATTCTACCAGCTTGCGCAGGCGGCCGTTATAACAGGTTCTTCAGTTGATATAGCATTTCGATAGCTTGGCGCGGCGTCATGTCGTCCAGGTCGAGCTTGCCCAGCTTCTCGATGGCTGGGTGAGGCAGGCTGGCGAACAGATCGCTTTGGTGCGGCGCTTGCGGCTCGCCCTTGGCAGCCTTGGTCACCGGCGCCTCATGCGGCAGGCTGGTCGTTTCCAGGCGGCCCAGGTGCTCGCGGGCACGCTGGATCACTGGCGCCGGGACACCGGCCAGCTGCGCCACGGCCAGGCCGTAACTCTGGCTGGCAGGGCCAGGCAGCACATGGTGCAGGAACACGATGCGCTCATTGTGCTCAGTGGCGTTCAGGTGCACGTTGGCCACCAGCGGCTCATTCTCCGGCAGTACGGTCAGCTCGAAGTAGTGCGTGGCGAACAGCGTATAGGCACGCAGCTGCGCCAGGCGCTCGGCAGCGGCCCAGGCCAGCGACAGGCCATCGAAGGTACTGGTGCCGCGACCGACTTCATCCATCAGCACCAGGCTGCGGTCGGTGGCGTTATGCAGAATGTTGGCGGTTTCGCTCATTTCGACCATGAACGTCGAGCGCCCGCCGGCCAGGTCGTCGCTGGAGCCGATACGGGTGAAGATGCGATCGACCAGCGACAGCTCGCAGCGCGCCGCCGGGACGAAGCTGCCGATGTGCGCCATCAGCACGATCAGCGCGGTCTGACGCATGTAGGTCGATTTACCGCCCATGTTCGGGCCGGTGATGATCAGCATCCGCGTGCCATTGTCCAGGCCCAGGTCGTTGGCCACGAACGGGGTGGTCAAGACTTGCTCGACCACCGGGTGGCGGCCTTGCTCGATGCGCAGGCATGGCTCGTCGACGAAGCTTGGGCAGTTCAGGTCCAGGGTCAGGGCGCGCTCGGCCAGGTTGCTCAAGACGTCCAGCTCGGCCAGTGCCGCGGCGCTGTCCTGCAACGGCGCCAGGTGGCCGATCAGGGTTTCCATCAGCGCGTCGTAGAGCATCTTCTCGCGCGCCAGGGCACGGCTCTTGGCCGACAGTGCCTTGTCTTCAAACGCTTTGAGCTCTGGGGTGATGAAGCGCTCGGCGCCCTTGAGGGTCTGGCGGCGAATGTAGTCCCCAGGGGCTTGCTCGGCCTGCTTGGTCGGCAGTTCGATGAAGTAGCCGTGCACGCGGTTGTAGCCGACCTTGAGGTTGGCCAGGCCCGTGCGGGCTTTCTCACGTGCTTCCAGGTCGATCAGGAACTGGCCGGCGTTCTCGCTCATGGCCAACAGCTCATCAAGCTCGCTGTCGTAGCCGGTCTTGAGCACGCCACCGTCACGGATCACCGCTGGCGGATTGTCGACGATCGCTCGTTCCAGCAGGCTGGCAAGTTCCGGGTAGGTGCCAGTGATCGCGGCCAGGCGGGCCAGGTGCGGCGCCTCCAACTCTGCCATGGCGTTTTGCAGCTCGGGCAACGCGCCAAGGGCATCGCGCAGGCGGGCAAGGTCACGAGGACGTGCGTTGCGTAGGCCGATCCGGGCGAGGATCCGTTCCAGGTCACCGATTTCCTTGAGCTGCGGCTGCAGTTTCTCGTAGCGGTAGCCATCGAGCAGGCAACGGATCGAATCCTGACGCGCCTGCAGCACTTTCAGGTCGCGTAGCGGGCGGTTCAGCCAGCGGCTCAGTAAACGGCTGGCCATGGCGGTCTGGCAGCGGTCGATGACCGACTGCAGGGTGTTGTCGCGACCACCGGCCAGGTTGATGTCCAGTTCCAGGTTACGCCGGCTGGCACCGTCGAGCACGACCGTGTCGTCCATGCGCTCGTGGCGCAGGCTGCGCAGATGGGGCAGGGTGGTGCGCTGGGTTTCCTTGGCGTAGCTCAGCAGGCAGCCAGCCGCGCCAATGGCCAGGGTCAGCTTGTCGCAGCCAAAGCCTTTGAGGTCCTTGGTCGCGAACTGCTGGCAGAGGCTTTTACGTGCCGAATCACGGTCGAAGTCCCACGGTGCACGACGGCGGCAGCCTGGGCGCTTCTCGGCCGGCAGATCGCGCGGCCAGTCATCGGGGATCAGCAGCTCGACCGGGTTGATCCGCTCAAGTTCGGCCAGCAGGTTTTCCCAGCCTTTGATCTCCTGCACGGTGAAGTTGCCGCTGGTGATGTCCAGCACCGCCAGGCCGAACAGTCGCTCGTCACCGAGCAAGGCAGCGATCAGGTTGTCGCGGCGCTCGTCGAGCAGCGCTTCGTCACTCACCGTACCCGGGGTGATGATGCGCACTACCTGACGCTCGACTGGGCCTTTGCTGGTAGCCGGATCGCCGATCTGCTCGCAGATCACCACCGACTCGCCGAGCTTGACCAGCTTGGCCAGGTAACCTTCCGCCGAATGGAATGGAATCCCGCACATCGGGATCGACTGGCCGGCCGACTGACCGCGTGCGGTCAGGGTGATGTCCAGCAGTTTGGCGGCTTTCTTCGCGTCTTCGTAGAAGATCTCGTAGAAATCGCCCATGCGGTAGAACATCAGCTGGTCCGGATGCTGATTCTTCAGCTTCCAGTACTGCTGCATCATCGGTGTGTGTGCGGAGAGATCAGACATTCGGGGCCTTACAGCGGGTGATTCGGTTGGCGATTTTCAAACCGGCAATGGTACAGGCTTTTTTCCAGCGCTGCAGGAGGTTGGGATAGGGCAAATCTGCGCAGGCAATGATTAGCTGCGATGGCCATAGAGGTGCTGGAGCAGGAGCAGTTCGAACACCACCACTAGCGTGCACAGCATGATGAATCCCGGGCTGAATACCCGACGTGGATGGTTCGATGAGTAGTCATCGAAAACTTGTGGGCTGATCATCCAGCACACCAGGGTAACCAGAATCAATTTGATGGCGGTTCCTAGCCATCTATGCACTTTATGCATGTTCAACGCGGGCGCTCCTGTCTGCGTTTCAGCTCGGACGCGACGTTAGCGAGTGGCGAGGGAGGGATGCAAGTTTTTTGCCCATCAGCATCGATTGCATTTCAATTGCGCTGGCTGCATTATGCATGTTATGCAAAAACGCAACGTAGCCTCCGTACTCAGAACCTTGCTCGACCGCCACGGCCTGTCCCCGACGGAGCTGTACCGGCGCACGGGCGTTCCCCAATCCACCCTGTCGCGGATCCTCAGCGAGAAGATCGTCGATCCTTCGGACAAGCACGTGTCGAGGATCGCCGAGTATTTTGGCGTGAGCACCGATCAGTTGCGTGGCCGTGTCGAGCTGGGCGAGTCGCGTGAAGCGGCGCAACCGGCCCATGGGCATGCCGAGCTCAGTGACATCAGCCTGTGGGACGATGAAACCCCCGTCGAGGATGACGAGGTGTCGGTACCTTTTCTTCGTGAGGTCGAATTGGCAGCAGGATCAGGAAGATTCGTCATCGAGGAAAGCGAGCGCGCGCGCCTGCGTTTCGGCAAGCGCAGCCTACGCCACAACGGCGTGCAGTTCGATAATGCCAAGTGCGTGACAGTGCGCGGCAACAGCATGCTGCCAGTGCTTCGCGATGGCGCCACGGTGGGGGTCAATACTGGCAAGTGCTCAATCGGTGACATCGTCGACGGCGACCTTTATGCCATCAACCATAACGGCCAACTGCGGGTGAAGCAGGTCTACCGCCTGCCCACCGGGATTCGGCTGCGCAGCTTCAACCGCGATGAGCATCCCGACGAAGACTACAGCTTCCAGCAAATGCAGGAGGAGCAGATCAGCCTGCTCGGCCATGTGTTCTGGTGGGGTATGTACGCCCGCTAAATAACCTGCTCGACAGAAAACCCGCCTCGGCGGGTTTTTTTTCGTCTTGTGAAAACTCCTACAACCTGCGCGGCGCATAGCTTGGATGCATATCAGCAAATTCCAATGCATAGAAATTTGAAGAAATGCATTGACTGCATATGCATCAATGCATAACCTGTGTCTCAAGCCGGTCAGCAACCGGTTGTTACACAGGCAGCGATGAACAGGCCTCAACTGTTCAGAGGGTTGGCAACTGGCCCGGGTGTGCAGCGTAAAGCACCACGAACAGTTATCCGGCGGGCAGGCGGCCGCGGTCGGAGTCACCAATTTGAAGCGTAACCGTGCGGCGTCACCAGTCGTGGCCGGCGGTTTGCCAACGCATTACTGAAAAGCCTGGCGGGCCGGGCTTTTTGGAATGCCGCGATCAACGGTAATCGATCCGCCGGCAGTTGCCGGCGGGCATCACACAGGAGACAGGACAGTGACGAACGAGCAACAAGCGTTGCTGGAGATGCCGCTCTGGCTGGTAATCGTCCTGGCATTGCTGGGGGGTATTTCTGGCGAAATGTGGCGCGCCGACAAAGCTGGCGCCCGCGGCTGGTCGCTGGTGCGGCGGCTGGCGCTGCGCTCTGGGGCATGCATGGTATGTGGGGTATCCACCGTGATGCTGCTGTATGCCACCGGCATGTCGATCTGGACGGCTAGCGCCTTTGGCTGCTTGACCGCCATGGCTGGCGCCGATGTCGCCATCGGCCTTTACGAGCGCTGGGCAGCGAAGCGACTTGGGCTGCGCGACGCATCCCCCACGGACGAGCGGTAGGAGCGCATGGCATGAGCGAATTGACCACTTTATATGCGGCGTTGACCGCCACGATCCGTGAGGCGATGCCCGAGCTGGCGTCAGTCGATGCACATTCAACCCTAGGCAATACCCCCGCTTTGCCGGCGCTGCGCCATGGCATCGTGCGCATGACAGCTGACGCTGCGCCGCGCGATGGACGCTCGGTGCTGATCGCCAGTTTCGAGGCTGACATTACCGCCGACACCCTCAACCCTGAGGCTCGCCTGCAAGGCAGCCTGCTGGCGGCGCAATTGATGGACCTGTTGCGCCAACAGTTCTGGGGGCTGGATTTCGTCGAAGCCAGCCGCAATGTGCAAGCACAGTTCGAAGCGGGCGATTGGAAAGTGCGCTGGGATCAGCCGGTGCTGCTCGGCGAGCCCCAATGGCCCTGGCCGGATCAACCCGCAGGTAGCTTGCTGCTGGGCATCGATCCAGATACCGGGCCTGGTAATCAGAGCCGCTATTTCGCCCCGGAGGACCTGGCATGAGTTACGCCAGTGCCATGCACGATCGCATGCTTGCCAGCTTGCTGATCCCATGCCGGGTAGTAGCGGTCGACCTGGCGGCAGCGCGAGTGCGGGTTGCCGACGGCAGTGGCTGGACCAGCGCTTGGCTGCGCTGGCATTCCCTCGCCGCCGGCAAGGCTCGGCATTGGCGGGCGCCGAGCCTGGGCGAGCAGGGCGTACTGGTCAGCCCCAGCGGGGAGCCGGCCCAGGGTACCTTCGTGCCAGGCCTGTATGGCAATGCCGGCAGCGCGCCGGATAACCGCGATCACGTCGCGGCGTGGTATTTCGACGATGGCGGCTCGCTGGCCTATGACTGGCAAGCGCGTCGCTACGACATCCACCTGCCAGTGGTAACGCCACGGTCACAGTCGGCGCCAGCACCGTACAGGTCAGCGATGGCGCCATCACGCTCGATGCCGCAGCCATCACCCTCACCGGTAGCGTCGCGATCAACGGCCCGCTGCAGGTTAGCGGCGATATCCACGGCGGCGGCCGGATCATCGATACGGCCGGGAATACGGCCAATCACAAACATTGAACAAAGCCCGCTGCTGCGGGCTTTTTCATATCAGGAGGCAACTATGAAACTCCATCAGCATGCGCCTGCCTGTGCGGGCTGGTCTGCGGCAGGAGGTGCCCCATGATCGGCATGGACCGCCGCAGCGGCCAGCCCTTGGCCGGCATCGCTCACCTTCGCCAATCGATCGACGACATTCTCACCACCCCGCTTGGCAGCCGCCGCATGCGCCCCGAATACGGCAGCCAACTGCGTCGCTATGTCGACATGCCGGTCAACGAAGGCTGGAAGAGCGCCGTGCAAGCCGAGGTCGCTCGCGCCCTGGGCCGCTGGGAACCGCGCCTGAAGCTTGAGCGGGTCAAGGTGGTAGCGGTACTCGATGGCCAAGTCAGCCTGCTCCTGAGTGGCCGCTACCTGGGCGACGAGGCCCTGCTGGAGGTGAGCGTATGAGCCAGGTAGACCTCTCCCGCCTGCCCGCACCGCAGCTACTCGAGGACCTTAACTACGAAGACCTTTACCAAGCCGACCTAGAGACCTTCCGCGCC
The DNA here is from genome assembly GCF_043104195.1 of Pseudomonas sp. xss_2. Lineage (NCBI taxonomy): Bacteria > Pseudomonadati > Pseudomonadota > Gammaproteobacteria > Pseudomonadales > Pseudomonadaceae > Pseudomonas > Pseudomonas sp. xss_2. The sequence goes on along the minus strand of NZ_JBICKL010000069.1, from coordinate 23,481 downwards.
CACCTGGGGGATGACTGGACGGCGCAGCTCGAAAGCGATCCGGTCACCAAGCTGCTGGAGGTCGGCGCTTATCGCAAGCTGCTCAACCGGGCGCGTATCAACGATGCGGCCAAGGCGTTGCTGCTGGCCTATGCGCAAGGCAGTGATCTGGACCAGCTGGCCGCTAATGTCAGTTTGCAGCGCCTGGTGATCCAGGCGGCAGACCCGACCCGTGTGCCGCCTGTAGAGGCGCAGCTTGAGTCCGACGATGCCCTGCGCGAGCGGGTGCAACTGGTCTACGAAGGGCTGACCACGGCAGGGCCGCGCAACAGCTACATCCTGCATGCCCGCAACGCGTCGGGGCTGGTCGCTGACGCGACCGCCGAGAGCCCGTCGCCGGCTGTCGTCGACGTCACGGTGCTGAGCCTGGATGGCAACGGTGTCGCCAGCCCTGAATTGCTGGCAGATGTTGCGGCCTACTTGAACGACGACGACATTCGCCCCGTGGCTGACCGGGTTAATGTGCGCAGCGCCGAGGTGCTGGCGTATCGCATCGATGCATTGCTGTACATGGCTGACAACGGCCCGGAATCAGAGGCGATTCTTGCCGAATGCCAGCGCCGCTTGCAGGCCTGGATCAACCCACGACGACGCCTGGGCTTGGAAGTTGCCCGCTCCGGTATCGATGCCCAGTTGCATATCGGCGGTGTCAGCCGGGTCGAACTGGGCAACTGGACCGACATCCGTCCGAGCAAGGCCCAGGCCGCCTGGTGCACGGGTTTTTCGCTCAAGCGCGGAGGCTGATATGCATAGCCTTCTACCGCTCAATCGTACGCCCCTGGAGCGGGCCATCGAGGTGGCCGGGGATGAAGACCTCAAGGTCGACCTGCGTTTGCTCTACAACCCCGATAACTGCCCATCACACCTGCTCTATCAGCTGGCCTGGGCCTGGTCGGTCGACCGCTGGGACGATAGCTGGAGCGACACCATCAAGCGTTCGGTGATCCGCTCGGCGTTCTTCGTCCACGCCCACAAAGGCACCCTCGGCGCACTCAGGCGGGTGGTCGAGCCATTCGGCTATCTGATCGAGGTAGAGGAGTGGTGGCAGGCCGAACCCGCAGCACTGCCCGGAACCTTCGCCTTGAAGATCGGTGTGTCCGACGCAGGCATCAACGAACAAACCTATCAGCAGCTGTCGTCGCTGATCGATGACGCCAGGCCCGTCAGTCGACACTTGACCGGCCTGGTCATCAGCCTCGAAAGCCGCGGCGCTTTTCATGTCGGCTGCGCATGCCAAGAAGGCGACGAGCTGGACATCTACCCCTTGGCGGCACGTGACATAGACGTTATCGGCGTCATCGGTCGCGGTGGCCGCGAACATTCAATCGATACCTTGGACATTGCACATGGTTGACCAGAATTCACAGTTCTACGCCATTCTCACCAACGTGGGGGCGGCGAAGCAGGCCAACGCGGATGCCTTGGGCATCGCGTGGAAAATCACCCAGATGGGCGTCGGCGACGCCAACGGCACCGATCCGACGCCAAGTGCCAACCAGACCAAACTGCTCAACGAATGGCGCCGGGCGCCGCTGAACCAGCTCAAGGTCGACGACAAGAACAGCGCCATCATCATCGCCGAGCAGGTTATTCCTGCCGATGTCGGTGGCCGCTGGATCCGCGAGATCGCGCTGTATGACGCCGATGGCGACATGATCGCCGTGGCCAATTGCGCACCGACTTTCAAGCCACTGTTGAGCCAGGGATCGGGTCGTACCCAGATCGTGCGGATGAACTTGGTCGTCAGCAGTGCCAGCAATGTGCAACTGAAAATTGATCCCAGCGTGGTGCTGGCCACCCGTGAATGGGTGACAGAAGAGTTGGCCAGGCAGGACTTCAAGCGTTCGGTGCTGGCCGCGACCACTGCGGCTATTACCTTAAGCGGATTGCAGGGTATCGACGGGGTTGCGCTGCCAGCTGGCGCGCGGGTTCTGGTGAAGAACCAGGCTGCCGCGAAGGACAATGGCCTGTACCTCGCCGCTAGCGGCGCCTGGACACGCTGCAGCGATGCTGACAGTTCCACCAAGGTCACTCCGGGGCTACTGGTGCATGTCGAACAAGGCAGCGTCAATGCCGATAGCGCTTGGCAACTGGTAACTGACGGCCTTATTTCCGTAGGCGTAACCGCGCTAGCGTTCGAAATGGCCTACGGCCGGAGCGGCGTCGCAGCAGGTACTTATCGTGGCGTCACGGTGGACAAGTATGGCCGCGTGGTGGCGGCCAGCAACCCGACTACGGTCGCAGGTTACGGGCTCACAGACGTCTATACCAAGGCGCAGGTCGACGCGTCCTTGGCACTCAAGGCCGACCTTGCCTCTCCCATCTTGAGCGGTGCACCGAAAGCCCCGACAGCGGCGATCGCTAGCAACGACACGAGTATTGCCACTACCCAGTTCACGCAACAGTTACTGGGCTCTTTGGGTTGGGGCAGTGTAGGAGTATCCGGCAGCAATCTACCTGCTGGATCCAATCTCAACAGCATGACTACCCCAGGTTCCTACGGGCAGACGGCCAATGCCAACGCGACCCTGGCCCTGAATTATCCCGAGGCAGTCGCCGGCACCCTGTTGGTGCAATGTGCCAGCCCGGCGATTTGCAGTCAGCTCTACACCACCTACAACAGCGGCCGGGTCTACAGCCGCTCGTGCTACTCCAATGTCTGGTCGGCCTGGGCGGAATTGAGCATCACCGATTCGCCCGCCTTGCGCGGCGCGCCAACGGCGCCGACAGCGGTGAAAGGCACCAATACCCAGCAGCTGGCAACCACCGCTTTCGTCCAGGGAGCGATTGCGGGCCTGGTCGACTCGGCTCCCGGCACCCTCGATACGCTCAAGGAGCTGGCTGCGTCATTGGCCAACGATCCGAACTTTGCTACCACCATGACCAATGCCCTGGCGGGCAAACAGCCTTTGGATGCAACGCTGACCGCCCTTGCCGGCTTGAGCTCAGCCGCTGACCAACTGATCTACAGCACGGCGGCCGACACGTTCGCCATGGCGCCGTTGTCGGCGTTCAGCCGCACCTTGCTCGATGACGCCAATGCGCAGGCGGCGCGTACTACCTTGGGCGCAGCGCCAACAACACACACACATGCCATCAGTGAAGTGGTCGGCTTGGCCGCTGCGGTGAATGCCGCCAGTGGTTTAGCCCAAGGAGCGACAAACCAGGACCCTAATCTTGCGGTCAACCAGGTCATCCTCAGTAATCATGCCAATACGCCGGACCCAGTCTGGTACTGGCACATAACGACAACCTTCTACTCGACGATTGCTTCGACTTCCAACCGCAGCCAGCTGGCGATTCAGTATTCCGGTGGCAGTGCAGTGTATGCCCGTAGCCAATACAACAACCAATGGACTGCCTGGGCCAGGCTCGACAACGGTGTCCCCCCAGGCAGCATCATCCATGTGGCAGGCAATACGCCGCCGGTTGGCTACATCAAGGCCAATGGTGCTGCGGTGGGTCGAGTGCTCTATGCCGGGTTGTTCGCCCAGATCGGTACGACGTTCGGCGCAGGTGATGGCAGTACCACGTTCAATCTGCCGGACTTGCGCGGCGAGTTCATACGAGGCGTCGATGACGGGCGCGGGCTGGACGCCGGTCGAGTCCTGGGTTCGGTACAGGCTGGGCAGAACCTCAGCCATACCCACACAGGTTCTGCCGCGGCGGCAGGTGCGCATACCCACGCCATCAGCGGTACCGCCCTGGCCGCCGGCGAGCATAGCCATACCGCGCCTCGTGCGCAGAACAACAACGTCGGTGGTGGCTCGCCCAACTTCACCACCGCCAACTTGCAGAACGGCACGACCGCAGCCACCAACCCGGCCGGTGCCCATACCCACACTATTTCCGGCACCGCTGCCAGTGCCGGTGACCACAGCCACGTGGTGACGATCGGTGCTAGCGGTGGCAATGAAGCACGTCCGCGCAACATCGCGCTGCTCGCATGCATCAAATACTGACGAGGTAAACATGGACGCACCTACGACCTATAACGCTCATCCTGAAACCCTGGAGTACATTGGCCAAGGCCTGGCTGATCCCGATCCGCTGGAGGAGGGCAACTGGCTGGTGCCCGCACTCGCCTTCGCCGACTCCCCGCCAGCCTCCAGCCCCGGCTTTGCGATAGTGCGCAACAGGCAAACAGACACCTGGGAGTTGGTTCAAGACAATCGTGGCACCGTCTATAGCACTGCCACTGGTGATGCCCAGGAGTATCTGCTGTTGGGACCGCTGCCAGACACGCTGACCCGCGAGCCCTTCCCAGGCCCGCTGCACACTTGGAATGGCAGTGCCTGGGTGGCCGATGTCGATGCACAACGTGACAAGGCCGTGGCCCTGGCGCTGGCTTTGCGCGACAGCAAGCTGGCTGAGGCAGCGATCCGTATCGTGCCACTGGAAGATGCCGCCGATGTTGGCGAAGCGAGTGAGCAGGAGCTTGCCGCACTGCTTGCCTGGAAGCGCTATCGCATCGAGCTCAACCGAGTGAACCAGCAAGCCGATTACCCCTTGGCCATTCGCTGGCCGGTCAGTCCTGACCAGGCGATTGCCTCCACCACCAACCCCCCTCAATAACTTTCTGCCTGGGTAGAAGGTTCGTTTTTCTGCACCCCATCCAGACCCCGCATCGCGGGGTCTTTTCATATCTGGAGTACTAACACATGAGTGGATTCTTCCACGGCGTCACCGTTACTAATGTCGATACCGGCGCGCGCAGCATTGCGCTGCCTTCTTCGTCGATCATCGGCCTGGTCGACACCTTCAGCGAAGGCGCTGGCATCAGCGCCATGGCCAACGAGCTGGTGCTGATCACCAGTGAGCGCGAAGCGGTCGCGGCGTTCGGCCAGGACGCCGCCATCACCAAGGCCTGCCGGGCAATCTACAGCCGCGCCAAGGCCGTCATCGTCGCCTGTGGCGTAGCCAAGGTCGAAGACGCAGCCGAGCAGACCGCAGCCATCATCGGCGCGGTTCAAGCGGATGGCAAACGCACCGGCCTGCAAGCGCTACTCGACGGCAAGAGCCGCTTCAACGCCCAGCCACGCCTGCTAGTGGCGCCCCAGCACAGTGCCGTCGAGGCCGTCGGCACCGCGCTGGTCGCCCTGGCCGACAAACTGCGCGCCATCGCCATCATCGATGGGCCGAACACCACCGACGAGGCGGCCATCGCCTACGCTGGCAACTTTGGCGCCAAGCGAGCCTTCTTGGTCGACCCAGGCGTGCGTTACTGGGACAACGACGCCGAGGCCACCATCGATGCACCAGGTTCGGCCTGGGTCGCCGGCCTGTTCGCCTGGACTGACAGCGAATACGGCTTCTGGGCCTCGCCGTCGAACAAGGAGTTCGTCGGTATCACGGGTACCCGCCGTCCGGTGGAGTTCCTCGATGGCGACGACAGCTGCCGCGCCAACCTGCTGAACAACGCCAACATCGCCACCATCATTCGCGACGACGGTTTCCGCCTGTGGGGTAACCGCACCCTGTCCAGCGATCCGAAATGGGCCTTCGTCACTCGTGTGCGGACCATGGACATCGTCATGGACGCGATTCTCTACGGCCACAAATGGGCAGTCGACCGGGCGATCACCGCCACCTACGTCAAGGACGTCACCGAGGGCCTTCAGGCCTTCATGCGCGACCTGAAGAACCAGGGCGCGATCATCAACTTCGAGGTCTACGCCGACCCTGAACTGAACACCGCCAGCCAACTGGAGCAGGGCAAGGTGTACTGGAACATCCGGTTCACCGATGTCCCGCCTGCCGAAAACCCCAATTTCCGCGTCGAAGTCACCAACCAGTGGCTGACCGAAGTCCTCGATTCCGCCGCTTAAGGAGCGCATCTACATGGCAATGATTCCCGAAACCCTGGCCAACCTGAACCTGTTCGTCGACGGCGTCAGCTTCCAGGGCGATGTACCCAGCCTGACCCTGCCCAAACTCACCCTGAAGATGGAAGAGCACCGCCCCGGCGGCATGGACATGCCGGTCGAGATGGACCAGGGCATGGAGAAACAGGAAGCCGCGTTCACCACGACCGGTGTGCGCCGTGAAGCCCTGAAATTCTTCGGCCTGGCCGATGCCAGTGCCTTCAACGGCACCTTCCGCGGCGCCTTCAAGGGCCTCAAGGGCAAGATCAATCCAGTAGTGGTCACCCTGCGTGGCGCGCTCAAGGAAGTCGACATGGGCGACTGGAAATCCGGCGACAAAGCCGAGATCAAGCACAGTGTTGCCGTCACCTACTACAAACTCGAAGTCGATGGCCGCCTGGTCTACGAGATCGATGCCCTGGGCATGAAGCGGGTGATCGACGGCGTCGACCAACTGGCCGCGCAACGTGCAGCCCTTGGCCTGTAAGGAGAACCGACATGGCTCAAGCGAAAAAGCTTCCGCAATGGCTGACCCTGAACGCTGAGCGGGTGACGGTGCGCTTGTCTCGTGCCAGCGAAGCCAACGGCGTACAGGTCGACAGCCTGTCGCTGCGTGCGCCGACTGTGCGTGACATCCGCAATGCCCAAGCGGGTGGCGCGGGCGATGACGAGCAGCGTGAACTGAACCTGTTCGCCTCGCTGGCCGAGGTCGGCGTCAAGGACCTCGAAGGCCTGGCCCTGAAAGACTACAGCCGCTTGCAGAGCGGCTACTTTCGCCTGGTGCAGGACGACGAGCTTTGACCCGGCCCGGCAGAAAGCCGCTGCCAAGCGGCTGGCCAAGGAGCTGAACTTTTCCGCGAGCGAAATCATGACCATGTCGCACAGCGACATGGTCTGGTGGCTTTCGGAGTAAAAGGAGGAACGGATGGCCGATACACAAGTATCCGCGCTCGGCACCGCCGTCACGCTTGCTCAGACTTTGGGCATCACCTTTGACCTGCTGCGCCAACGGCTGGCGCCGCTGCGCAAGCAAGCGGACAGCATCCGCCTAGGGCGAATCAGCTCAGAGGTGTTTCGCCTGGGGCTTGAACTGGACAAGACCGGTCAAGTGGAGGGGGCGCTAGCGATTGATCAGGCACAAACGCACGAGGCGCAGATCGACAGGCTCGAGCGGGAGGCCGCTGCCGTCGAGCGCTTGCAGCGCCGCTACCAGATCTTGGCACGCCAGGCGCTGATTGCGCCTGGCCCGTGGCAGATCCCCATGCCGCTGTCTGTAGCGACCCAGGCCAAGGCAGCACATGCTGCAACGTCTGCTCCCGCCTCAGCGCCGAAGGATGGCACTGCGACGACTGCCAAGCGCACGGAGCAGCCCCTGGTGGGGTCAAGCTTCGAAGCCCTCAAGACCGGACTGACCTTGTCTGCTGCCACGGGCGCCGCAGTCGCCGCTGGTTGGGGAGGGTACGAGGCTTACCAGCAGCTTTCACCTGATCAACAACAGCGAGCCACAGAAGCGGTAAAAAGCAGGCGCAACATGGCTGCGGCTTCGGCAAGCTTGAAGGTCGTTGACTCGTTGGCCTTTGCTGAAAACGGCAAAGAGACCGCCAAGGGGGTTGGCGGCGCACTGGGTGAGTTGGGCGGCAGCCTGCTAGGCGCCGCACTGGGTGGCGTGATTGGCAAGAAAAAGGCTGACGACATCGGCGAGTTGGTCGGTGGCTACGTCGGGGAGAAGCTCGGTGGCATGGCCGGTGAAAGTCTCTACGGATTGTTTGCTGGCAAGGATTCGCCAGAGCCAGCGCCAGGCCCAGGAAAAGTGCCGACAACGCTTTCCCGGGGTGCTGGAGGACAGCAAACGGATGCACCCGGACTGGCAATAGAAGAAGAGGAAGAGGAGGAAGAGTTCGAAGACCAAGAGGGCGGCCAAGAGCAGCAACGGGCGCAGAACTCCACTTCGATCACCGCGCTTGCTCAACCGCCAGTAAGCGTCTTCGCAGATGCTACCCCTACCGGTGAGGCTAACCGAAACAACGCTTCAAGCACCCCACGGCTTGGCTCTGCTGCGCCAAACCGGCTTGCGCAGATGGGCAGCGATACTGCCGCTGGCGACATCATCCCGGCGCAATCTATGAAACAAACCCATGCGTCCAGGAACCCTGGTGCAGGCAGCCAATCTCCTGTGTCAGGCCAGTCATCGATGTTCAAGGCGGTCAGTGGCGCGAGCCCCTTGGCAAAAGGATTGCTCAAGCGTGTCCCAGGTGGCGCTCTGGTGGATGCCGGTCTGCAGATTGCCCAAACCTTCAGCAGTGAAGGCAGCTCGCAAGAAAAGCTCGAAGGTTACGGCACTGCCGTGGGTGGGCTGGGTGGCACCCTGGCCGGCGCCGCAGCTGGCGCCGCCATCGGCTCGGTAGTGCCGGTCATTGGTACGGCGATCGGGGGCCTGATCGGTGGGGCGCTGGGCAGCATGGGCGGAGAAAGCGTCGGCGGCTGGCTGGCCAGAAACGTGTCCATGGGTTCCAGCCAAAATCCACCAGCCACTGTCAGCGAGCAGCGCAAGGCACCTACCTCCGTGGGTGAAGCGGCGCGCAGGCTGGATACCGCCACTGAGCAGCCATCGATACCCGCTTCGACAGTGCCGACTCCAGCAACCAGCCCCCGCCCGCCGATCAATCAGCAGTTCACCTTCACCGCCAACATGCCCCTGACGTTGAACACCTCCCTCGATGACCCCTCGGTGCTCCAGCAAATGGAGGCAATTGCCCGGCGCACCCTGAGCGAGTTGATGGAGCGGGCGCAGTCGGTGCAGTTGGCCGACACCCCCCACGTTGCCTGAGGACGCTTCATGACTTACCTGCAACAGCTACAAACCGGGCTATATGCCTTGGTCAAGGCGGGGGAGGCTGGGCGCCAGCGTGCCGATGCCATGCTTGACCCGCTCAACCAGGCCATCGACCACGTGCAGAGTGCGGCCTCAGATCTTGAAGGCCTGCCGGTAGTCGGGCCGGCTATTGGACTGCGGCTGCAGCGCACCTTGCGTGCGATCTCCGCAGCCCAGGCCAGGGTCGACAAGGCGATTGGCAAATACGACCAAACGCTGGGCGTAGTACGCCAGGTGCGTGAGCGCATCGATACCTTTGCCGAACATGCGGGCAAGGCGGGAGCGGCGATTCGTCGGGTGGTGGGCGAGGTACGTACGACGGTCAGTGACGCGCTGTCGACCTTGGGCTTTGCGCCTGACACCACACCCGCGGCGCAGGCGATCAAACCGTTTCCCCACCTGCTGGTGCTGCAACCACTCAAGCCTGGCGCTGTACCGTACTACTTCAACCTCGATACCGCCGCGTTCGATCAACTACGCCGGCAGACGCGTTTTCGCTGGGCCGGCCAGGAGCGCCTGAGCCGCGACAACGCGCAGCAGGCGGTCAGCCGCGGCGAGGAGACCATCAGCATTCGTGGTGCGATCTTCCCTGGTTTCAAAGGTGGCCTGGGCCAGCTGCAAACCTTGCGCGGTATTGGCCGCCAGTTGCTGCCGCTGTGGTTGATCACCGGCTACGGCGAGGTGCTTGGCACCTGGTGCTTGACCAGTATCGAGGAAGACCAGGCCAGCTTGCTGGCCGGCGGTATTCCACGCAAACAAGGATTCTCACTGGAGTTCGTCAGCTATGGCCAAGACCTGCATGACGTCTGAGGGCGATCTGCTCGATAGCCTCTGCCACCACTACTACGGCCATCTCAATGGCACGCTGGAGGCCGTGCTGGCCGCCAATCAGGGCCTGGCGGACGAGGCCCAACCGTTTCGCGCTGGTGTGCTCATCCTGCTGCCAGCCCTGGCGGTGCAAACCAGCGGCACGCTGCTGCTGTGGGACTGATAGAGGAGTCTTGTCATGCAACCGATCTTTCGCATCGTCGCCGACGGGCACGACATCACCGCACTGATCAACGACCGCCTGCTCCTGCTGCGCACCACGGATAAACCGGGCATGGAGTCGGATGATTTCGAGTTGCGCATCGATGCCCGTGATGGCGCCGTGGCCCTGCCTGCGCGGGGAGCCTCGATCGAGGTGCAGTTGGGGTACGCCGGACAGCCACTGACTCGCCTGGGCCGCTACACGGTCGACGAGGTAGAACTGTCAGGCCCGCCCGACACCCTGGTGATCCGTGGCAAGGCGAGTGACCTGTGCGGCAGCGGCAAGACCATTCGCAGCGGCAGCTGGGAGTTCGTCTCAGTGCAACAGATCGTCGCCCAGATCGCCGCGCGCAATGGCTGGCAGGCAGTGTGTCCGGTGCTCAGCCACGTTGATCGGGTCGATCAATACAGTGAGTCGGATCTCAATTTCATCACCCGCCTGGCACGGCTGTACGACTGCACCGCCAAGCTTGCCAACGGCCAACTGCTGGTGCTTCCCCGCCAAGCCGGGCAGAGCGCCAGTGGCAAGCCACTGGGGGTGGTTACCCTTGAGCGCAGCGCAGTCAGCCAGTGGCAGTTCAGGCTGGATAACAAGCACGCCCACAAAGCGGTGCGCACCCGTCACCAGGACAGTGCCAGCGGCGCCCTGCAAGTGGTCGAGCTGAACAACAGCGAGGTGCCGCCGGGTGATCAGCCGGTGCACACCGATCGCCATGTCTACCCCAACCGCAACGCTGCCGAGCAGGCCGCCAAGGCACGCCTGGCCAGCTTCAATCGCGCCACTGCCAGCGTGCGCCTGGACATGCCCGGGCGCACCGACTTGTTTGCCGAGCGCAGCATCGAGGCCACGGGCTTTATCGCCGGGCTCGATGGCCTGTACCTGATCGAGTCGGTGGAGCAGGTGTTCACCAGCTCCGGCTGGCGCACCACGGTGCAGTGCAATGGCGGCAAAGCGGGCAAGGCGCAGGCCAAGGGTAGGGCACCTGAGCATGCTGATTTTATCCAGGCATAGGGAAGGAACACCCAACTTCTGGTGAGGTTTCCCTATGCCCCTTGAAAGCAATGCTCTCTATTGTCAGATCCCGTACCAGGAATCTGACGACAAAGGAGAGTCGAAGAATGAGTGGTGTAATTGCTTATAGGGATATCTGCGTGATCGATGAAGGTATTAGTGCAGAAGATCACGCCCAGCTCCATCAAAAACTGAGTGAGTCTATCTGGCGATATGGCTGGCCCTATCCGTATGGACCACTTGAGCGGCCCTCCTGGCACAGTTTCATTGCAGGCTCACGGCGAAACGAACTGGAGGATTGTGAGCAGGAGTTACGCGAGCGGCCCGGCTGGGGTTTTCTTGCCGACTTCTGGGCGCGTATCAAAGCGGCGCATATGCCCAACGCTACTCTTTTAGGTGTCTATGCCAATGGTCAGACCAGTGCGCAGGACGGACCAATTCACCGGGACAACACTCCCGAGGAGCCGGGACAAAGCGTCATCGTATTTTGTAATGACCACTGGGCAAGCTGCTGGGGTGGCGAGCTAGTGTTCTACGACGATGACAAGGACAGCATCGTCATGACGGTTCAGCCCAAGCCAAGGCGCGTTGTCGTCATGAATGGTGAAGTACCGCACGCTGCTAGGGCGCCAGCGGCAAGCTGTAACCGGCTGCGCATGAGTGTGGCGTTCAAGACCATTATCAAGGAGCGATAGGGCATGGGAAAGAAAGTGGAAATCATCCTTGGGTATGTCGATAAACCCATTGGTGTTGGCGTCGCGGGGACGTCGCTGGTTGACCAGTACAATAGTGATAAACGTGGCTTTGCTTTGGTCAATCAGGCTGCACAGGCTGGCGCCGCAGTGGCGGGAGTGACTTCGATCGTCAAATTGACCGCAGGATTCACGCCCTTTCTCAACATTAAAACCAATCTGCTGGCGGGCACTACGGTCTTTCTGAAAATTACCGCAGAGTACCGTAATCATGGCACTTTCCAAGTGGGGGATGTTATCAGCTTGGTAGGAAATGTAGCTGGGGTGTTGGGCAGTGTAACCATTCTCGCCGGAGCTTCGAGCTTGTCTGTGCCCTTAACCGCTATAGGTGTAGGCGCTGGGGTTGCGGGAATTATTACATCTGACGTTGCACGTAATGTGTATCAGTCCTTGGTGAAGCCGGTTTGGGAGAAGCACCTGAGGGCCAATTCAAATGCGGTCTACCCGCAGTATTGGATCGCGCCTGACCTGAAGCTCGTCTCGTTGGCGCAGATTAAAGCCAAATACAAGAGCCGTATCGCAGTCACTCGTTGGAACCCTGCTAGCAAGGCTGTAGTGCTTGCCAGCGATGAGGTTGTTCACTACGTAGACACGCGTGCTAGTAGTGGCGGCGCAGGTTATGTCGAGGTTGATTCGCTTCCGATGATTTTTCCTCTCCCCATTTCTCGTGGCTGGAACATAGATATCGGACCCTTCGAACATCCTGGCTTGCAATGGAGCTTCGGGGGTATTGATCGCTATCACTGATTTCTTCATGCTAAGGACACATTAATTTTACGGAAGCTTAAAGTAAGCCAATGGAGTATTCCTGCGAAAATCCCCCGCCGAAGACGACACGAATGCAGATAGTCTACCTGCTATGTGTAGGTGTGACGATGATGGTCTTTGCTACATTTTATTGCTACGACAAAAAAACTTACATAGCGCCAGATCCCCTTAGTCAGATTACTTTGGATGGATGGGTTAGTGGATACGCTGATGAATGGAGAGTTGATAAGTCGCTGTTGCAGTTTGGCGTGTCCTACAGGCTACAAGGTGTGCTGTACGGTAAGGCCATGTTTGCGTACAAAGACGCCTTCGATCAATTGGGGCTGCGAATAGGTTACAAAGTAAGGCTGACCGTAGAAGACACAGAGCAGGGTGTTACAATTCGCCAAATGGCTACCCAGCAAGGGCGAATCTTGTTCGATGATCGAATGAATCGTCAAATCGTTACCTTGTACAATGAGCAGTCTACACGATTAGCGATTTTCTGTATTGTCGTGGCAATACCCTGCTTTGTTTTTGCTGCCCTGGTCGCATGGCGCTCTAGAGGCCGATAGTTAATGAGTTGCGGCTTGCATATTTTTGGTGTTGAGTTGTTGGTTTATTGATGTTTGTTGTTTGTAGGTGATTTCTGCGCGTGATGTAGGAATAATGCGTGCTAAGTTCAGGTTCTTACATCGGATAATGCAGTTAAGGCGCCTGAAAGTTCAAGTCGCAACTTTTGCCCAGGCCTCGTCTGGGCTTTTTCGTTTTAGGTTAAGTGGTTCTCATCATTTATCCCCAGTACGGGTTTCCCTGTGCCCGAAGAAGCCACTGCTCTCTATTGTCGAGCACTTAGGGTCACATGAAGGCTCTAGGCTTCAACTGGAGTTCGAACTAAACCAGGAGGTACCCCATGCTCACGGAGAGCCAACTCAAGCAGATTTATCCTCTCGCCGGCCAACGAGTCGGCGCGTTTCTCGCACCGCTCAACGAGGCCATGGCTCGTTGGGAGATCAATCATCCCAAGCGAATTGCCGCGTTTCTCGCCCAGGTTGGCCATGAGTCCGGCCAACTGCGTTATGTAAAAGAGCTGGGGAGCGATCGCTATCTGGCACGCTATGACACCGGCAGCCTGGCCCTGCGCCTGGGCAATACGCCCCAGGCCCATGGCGATGGCCAGCTGTATTGCGGCCGTGGTCTGATCCAGGTCACCGGGCGCAACAATTACCAAGCCTGCAGCCGAGCCCTGTTCGGCGACGAGCGCTTGCTGGCGCAACCGCAGATGCTCGAGCAGCCACGCTGGGCCTGTGAGTCGGCGGCCTGGTTCTGGCATTCACGCGGGCTCAATGCGCTGGCCGATCGCGGTGAATTCAACCGCATTACCCGCCACATCAACGGCGGCCTCAATGGCCTGGATGACCGCCTCAAGCTGTGGGCGCGTGCCCGCGAGGTGCTGTGTTGAACCGTGTGCAGTTCGGGCTGTACGCGCTGCTGGTTGTGCTGAGCGTGACGCTGGCCTGGCAAGTCCAGGCCTGGCGTTATGGCGGGCAACTGGCGCAGCAGGCCCAGCGGCATGAGCAGCAGCTGCGCGAGCAGGCGCTGCTGATCAATCGCCAGTTGCTGGCCGAGCGTGACCAGCGCCTGGGGCTTGAACAACGCCTGCATGACAGTGAATCGAGACATTTCCAGGAGCTTGCCGATGTACAGCAGACTCAAGTACGCCTGCGTGATCGCCTTGCTACTGCCGATCTGCGCTTGTCGGTCCTGGTCGAGCGCGACGCCGCCTGTGCCGGCGTGCCTGCCACCGCCGCCCCCGGCGGCATGGATCATGGCCCCGTACGCGCCCGACTTGACCCGGCGCATGCTCGACGAATTATCGCCATCAGCGACGACGGTGATCGCGGACTGATCGCCCTGCGCGCCTGTCAGGACTACATTCGGGGCTTGCAGCACTGATCAGTCTTGCGCGTCGAACATTGGCACGCGCCTGGGGGCTTCATCCTTGCGCTTCAATTGACAAGGCCTCGGCGGGCGATACCATGGCGCGCCCTAATGACGTTCGCGTAAATACGCTGTGCGCGCGTCGCTTGGTTTGCGTGTAATGAACAGGATGTCATGAAGCCCAACACCCAGGCTGTATCGCTCAATCGCGCCCAGTGGCTGATCATTGTCACCAGCGCCTTGCCTGTCTATGCGATTGCGCTGTGCTTGCCGACCCAGGCCCACGCCCAGGGCGAGCTGGCGCTGGTGCTGCAACAGGTTCTGGAGCAACACCTGCTGGGCCGGGTGGGGCCTTGGTCGTCCAACTTTCCGCTCCAAGCCATGGCCATCGGCAATTACATCGCGCTCGCCGCACCGCTGATTGCCGTCGTTCTGGCACTGCTGTTGTGTCGATCCGTTGGCGCATTGCCGGCCCGGCTGCCCGTCCTGGCGTGGCATCGCTACCTGCTGATCTACGTGGGGTGGGCATTGCTGGTCGGCTTCATGATCCACTACAACTACTTCACCTATGTCGACTTCGCCCAGCATCGCGCCAAGTTCCGTCTGTTTGGTCGCCACCCGCTGCTGTTCGCGGTGTTTGCCTCGAGCATGTTGCTGGCGCTCGAGTACTTGCTGTTAATCAGTTACCTGCTTTTCATTCATTTTCCGGCCCGCTGGCTGGCGCAGCGTCTGGGCAAGACCTGGCAGTAACCAGCCCGGAAACTGTCTGCTAGGGTAGTGGCCAATCTTCACAGGAGCCCGTCATGGACCCGATCACTGTTCTTTCCGCCCGTCTTGGCGAGCACATGCGCCGCTTCAATGCCCAGGTGAGCACGGCTGAGTCGTGCACGGGCGGTGGCATCGCCGAGGCCATCACGCGTGTCTCTGGCAGTTCGGCCTGGTTCGAAGCAGGTTATGTGACCTATTCCAATCGACAGAAAACCCGCCAGCTGGGCGT
The DNA here is from genome assembly GCF_043104195.1 of Pseudomonas sp. xss_2. Taxonomy (NCBI): domain Bacteria; kingdom Pseudomonadati; phylum Pseudomonadota; class Gammaproteobacteria; order Pseudomonadales; family Pseudomonadaceae; genus Pseudomonas; species Pseudomonas sp. xss_2. The sequence continues at coordinate 8,228 of NZ_JBICKL010000069.1, read as the reverse complement.
GCCCGAGGTGTTGTTCGGTCAGGTTGGGGCGGTCAGCCAGGAAGTGGTCGAGGCCATGGTGCGTGGCGCCCAGGCCGCCAGCGGGGCACGCTTTGCCGTGGCGGTCAGCGGCGTGGCCGGGCCCGACGGCGGCTCACCGGCCAAACCGGTAGGCACCGTATGGCTGGCCTGGGCCGACGGCAGACGTGTGTGCAGCGAGTGCCGCCACTTCGACGGCGACCGCGAAGCGGTGCGCCGACAAACGGTGATCGCCGCGTTAGACGGCTTGTTACAGCTTGGTGCCGAGTAATTCGACAACAGGGGTTTGCGGAAATGCATCCCTGTGGAATAATACTGGCTACTTATACAGTTATTCCGGCCATACAGGGCCAGTCGATCACGTGAGGATTTCAATGGACGACAACAAGAAGCGCGCCTTGGCTGCGGCCCTGGGTCAGATCGAACGCCAATTCGGCAAAGGCGCAGTCATGCGCATGGGCGATCAGGAACGTACCGGTATCCCGGCTATCTCCACTGGCTCGCTGGGGCTGGACATCGCCCTGGGCATTGGCGGTCTGCCAAAAGGCCGTATCGTCGAGATCTACGGCCCGGAGTCTTCGGGTAAAACCACGCTGACCCTGTCGGTCATTGCCGAAGCCCAGAAAAATGGCGCGACCTGTGCCTTCGTCGACGCCGAGCATGCCCTCGATCCTGAATACGCCGGCAAGCTGGGCGTCAATGTCGACGACTTGCTGGTCTCGCAGCCGGACACCGGCGAGCAAGCCCTGGAAATCACCGACATGCTGGTGCGCTCCAACGCGGTTGACGTGATCATCGTCGACTCCGTGGCTGCCCTGGTACCCAAGGCCGAGATCGAAGGCGAAATGGGTGACATGCACGTGGGCCTGCAGGCCCGTCTGATGTCCCAGGCGCTGCGTAAAATCACCGGTAACATCAAGAACGCCAACTGCCTGGTCATCTTCATCAACCAGATCCGTATGAAGATCGGCGTGATGTTCGGCAGCCCGGAAACCACCACCGGTGGTAACGCCCTGAAGTTCTACGCCTCGGTGCGCCTGGACATCCGCCGCACCGGCGCCGTCAAGGAAGGTGACGAAGTGGTGGGTAGCGAAACCCGCGTGAAGATCGTCAAGAACAAGGTCTCGCCGCCATTCCGCCAAGCTGAGTTCCAGATCCTCTACGGCAAGGGCATCTACCGCAACGGCGAGATCATCGACCTGGGTGTTGCTCACGGCTTCGTGGAGAAATCCGGCGCCTGGTACAGCTACCAAGGCAACAAGATTGGCCAAGGCAAGGCGAACGCGGCCAAGTACCTGCAAGAGAACCCGGCCATCGGTGCCGAACTCGAGAAGCAGATCCGCGACAAGCTGCTCAACGTCGGTGCCGTTGCCGCAGCAGGCAAGGCTGCTGCCGCTGATGCCGGTGCGGATGACCTGGCTGACGCCGAAGCGGGTTATTGATCTACCGTTATGTCCGTCGTACTCGACACCCCCGTCGCCGTCCGACGGACAGCCATGGACCTGCTCGCACGTCGCGAGCATGGTCGGGTCGAACTGACGCGCAAACTGCGTCAGCGCGGCGCTTCGGATGAGTTGATCGAGCCCGCGCTCGATCGGCTCGCCGAAGAAGGGCTGCTCAGTGAAGCCCGTTATCTCGAGAGTTTCATTTCCTATCGCTCCAACGCCGGTTATGGCCCCGCACGTATTCGTGAGGAGCTTGGCCAGCGTGGTCTGGATCGAGGCGATGTTGAACAGGCCCTGCGCGAAAGCGGAGTGGACTGGGCGGCCCGCTTGCAGGATGTCTGGCAGCGCAAGTTTGCCGGGCAGCGTCCCGTCGATCCGCGCAGTCGTGCCCAGCAGACACGCTTTCTCGCCTACCGTGGGTTTTCCATGGAGATGATCGGCCGCCTGTTGAGCGGCCGAGATTTGGATGACTACTAGTTTGCTGCTTGGCTGACTTTAAGCGCTTCCCGCGCCCTCTGGGTGGTATGCATCGGCTGCGGTTTGGCCCAGTTCTCTGGCAGGTTGATGAAGTCCACCAGCTCCCGTAGGCGACCTTGATCACGGCCGTTGAAGGCGAACGTGAGCCGAGTCAAATGGCTGTAGTTGCCCACCTCATGTTCCACGTTGGTATCTGGCTGTTGGTGGTATTTGCCACTCAGGCGCAGGTCAGCGAATCCCTCCTGAATGTCGTACAGCGCCGCTTCGCTGAGCGGATGGTGCATGCGGACCACGAACTGATTTTTCAGCCAGCGGCTTGAGTGATAGTTGCTGTAGAACTGGTTGATCTCTTCCACTGCCTCATCGGCACTGTGCACCAGGCGCACCAGCTTGAGGTCGGTGGGAAGGATGTAGCGGTTCTCCTCCAGTTGTCGGCTGATGAAGTTCAGACAGTCTTGCCAGAAGCTGCCACCTGGGGAATCGAGCAATACCACTGGCACCAGCGGGCTCTTGCCGGTCTGAATCAGGGTCAGCACTTCCAGCGCCTCATCGAGCGTACCGAAGCCGCCCGGACACAGTACCAAGCCATCGGCCTCTTTGACGAAGAACAACTTGCGGATAAAGAAGAAGTGGAACGGCAGCAGCTTGTCGGTGCCATCCACCGTCGGGTTGGCGTGTTGCTCGAAGGGCAGGGTGATGTTGAACCCCAGACTGTGCTCGCTGCCAGCCCCCTCGTGGGCGGCGGCCATGATGCCGCCGCCGGCACCGGTAATCACCATCAAATCCGAACGGGCCAAGGTTGCCCCCAGCTCGCGTGCCAAGGCGTACATCGGATGTTCAATAGGGGTACGGGCAGAGCCGAACACGGTGACTTTGCGCCGCCCGCGGTAGCGTTCGAGCATGCGGAAAGAATGATCCAGCTCGCGCAGGGCCTGCAGGGTGATCTTGGCGTTCCAGCGATTGCTGTCGTCATGGGCCATGCGCAGGATGGTCAGCATCATGTCGCGGTACAGCGGCAGGTTGGCGCTGGTAGGTGCAACCAGTTGTAGTTGCTCGTCGATCTTGCTCAGGTCGATCCCGTTGTCCCTGAAGTGTTTGAACAGAAGCTCATTGGGTTGGTAAGGCATTCAACGTCTCCTTCTGCAGCAAAACCTCTGACCGGGCCGATGGTGATGCCCGGCCGCGACACTGCGTGTGTCGCTGGCTGCTGTGGCTCGAGTGTGCCCCCCGAGCGTTGCAGTAGGCCTTCAAGGCCATGATGCAGTGGTGGTAAGTCCATCTCGTTGTTGTACTGCAAGTAACGCAACGCCGCGTGCCCGGCCATGCTCGCCGGAAATTCGCAGGTGTTGGTTATCAATCTAGACGCTGGCGCGTGATCGTGCCGAATGGCTGGATGATCGCCGCTGGTCGGATGGCCTCCAACCGCTGTGCGGCTTTGGTTAACTGGGGGCAGAGGGCTCGATGCGGGAGGTGGCCACATGCATCGTTTGGTCATCGAAGTGGATCAGCAGTTGTACAAGCTGCTGGAGAACGCGGCCCGGGCTCACCACCTGAGCCTTGAAGCAGAATGCCGGCGCAGGTTGGGTAGCGGCGAAGTACATTCGCGCTACCTTCAGGCCTTGTTGGCTGAGTTGCGCGCCGAGGAAGAGCAGCGGCGCGCCAAGTGAAGCGATCAGATGGCCTGGATCACTTCTTTTTACTGCCAGCCGCGCAGCTGGCGGCATCGAACGCTTGATCCATAACCGGGCTGTTGCTCTTGTACACGGTAAAGCGATAGACCAGCACCGCGCCTTTGGACAGCAGGTTGCGATAGCCGTTGTTCCTGCACACGCTGTCGCCGAGCTGGCTGCGCACCTGTTGCGGGTTAGACTGCATGCGCTCGGCATGTTCCTGACGCACGCTCAGGTGATTGACCAGCGCCTTGCCTTCAACGGTGTAGCCTTGATCGAGGATGTCTTCGTTGATCGCACGCGGGGTGCCAACGCTGCTTTCCTTGGCGACCTTCTGCAGCAACTGGTTCAGCTCGTAGTCCTGCTTGGAAGCCGCCTGGGCCGCCAGGGGCAGGGTGAGCAGAAGGCTCAGGGTCGGGACGATAAGACGCAGCATGAATCTCTCCTGGTTCGATGACTGGCGCTTTGACCTGCGCCGGCGGGCGGCGTTCCATCAAACCTCGCGTGCGCGGGGTTAATCCAGGCCGCCAAAGCGCCAATTATAAGGGAGCCGCTGGCACACCTGCACGGCAAATGACCTGCGCTCTGGTAGACTGTCGCTTTATTCGCCCCGAGTTGTCGAAGTGTCCATTCCTTCCCTGTCCCCAGGCTTGCCGTCATGAGTCACGCGGTCGCGCGCCTGCGCGCCGAGCGTCTGGCGCGCAGCATCAAACCCTTCGTAGCGCGTGGTTCGCGAGCGGTACGCTGCAACGATTGCCGAGTGATTGCCAGCCATTGCCTGTGCGCCTTGAAGCCCAAGGTCGATGCCAATGCTGGCGTATGCCTGCTGATGCATGACACCGAGCCACTGAAGCCGACTAACACCGGTTGGTTGATTGCCGACCTGGTCGAAGACACCTCGGCCTTTGGCTGGCAGCGCACGGCGGTCGACCCAGGCTTGCTGGCGCTGCTCGATCAGCCGCAGTGGCAGCCCTACATCGTCTTCCCTGGCGAGTTCGTCGCCCCGGAGCGTGTGGTCAGTGAAGTCAGCTTGGCGCCGGGCAAACGGCCGCTGTTCATCTTGCTCGACGCGACCTGGACCGAGGCGCGCAAGATGTTTCGCAAAAGCCCCTACCTGGATCGCTTCCCGGTGCTTAGCCTTGAGGCCGAGCAGATGTCGCGCTACCGCCTGCGCCGTTCCAAGCGCGATGACCACTTCTGCACCGCGGAAGTGGCGGCGATGTGCCTGGATCTGGCAGGTGATGGCCAGGCCTCGCAAGCCCTGGATGCCTACCTGGATGTGTTCAGCCTGCATTACTTGAGTGCCAAGCGCCATTTGCCGCTGGACATGCAGGATGACCCCCATCAACGTTTGCATACCTTCCTATAGTCCAAGGGGCAGGGATGGCATATTGGTTCATAATGACCACGCTGGCAGCCAGGGTGGGCGGGTACGGCGGGCTTGACCACCCGGACCGTGCTCGGCATTCTTGGCGCCGTTTCGGGCACGACGAAGCTGCTGTTACCCCGGACTTCGCCGTGCCTTACCGGCCGGCGGCCCTGCCGTTCGCGCCTTGAGTTGCCTGTCAGGCGGCGCCCCTATCCCTCACGCGCCTGGCACAGAACAGGATCAACAGATCGATGGCCACTTACGAAATCCTGATTGCCGATGACCACCCGCTGTTTCGCAGCGCTCTGCGCCAAGCCGTTACCCTCGGCCTTGGCCCGGATGTACGCCTGGTAGAAGTGGCGAGCATCGCCGAGCTGGAAACCCGCCTGACCGAAAAGTCCGACTGGGACCTGGTCCTGCTCGACTTGAACATGCCGGGGGCCTATGGCTTCTCCGGGCTGGTCCTGCTGCGCGGGCAGTACCCGCAGATTCCGGTGGTGATGGTGTCGGCTCAGGAAGAGGCCGCGGTGGTGGTCAAGTCGCGCGAGTTCGGCGCCAGCGGCTTCATTCCCAAGTCGAGCCCGCTGGAGGTGATCCAGGACGCCGTGCAAAAGGTGCTCGACGGCGAGGTGTGGTGGCCGCCGCAGGCCTTTGACAAGGTCGATGTCTCGGCTGAAGCCAAGGCCGCCAGCGAGGGCCTGGCCAGCCTGACTCCGCAGCAGTTCCGCGTGCTGACCATGGTCTGCGAAGGTTTGCTGAACAAGCAGATCGCTTATGAACTGAGCGTCTCGGAGGCGACCATCAAGGCCCACGTGACGGCGATCTTCCGCAAGCTTGGCGTACGTACCCGGACCCAGGCCGCGCTGCTCTTGCAACAGCTTGAATCAGTTGCCAGCAGCTAAAGCGCGCGAGCTTCACGCTTTTTTGACCCGTATTCCTATAGCCTGCTGGCCTTTCATCGGTGAAGTGACGCACATGTCGCCATTCAAGGGCCAGACCGGCCTCAAACGTATCTTCAATGCCGCCGGCTATTCGCTGGACGGCCTGCGCGCTGCCTTCAAGGGCGAAGCCGCTTTCCGCCAGTTGGTCCTGCTCAACGTGTTGCTGATTCCGACCGCGTTCTGGCTGCCGGTCAGCCGCGCCGAGCGAGCCATCATGATCGCCGTGTGCATGCTGGGCTTGGTCGTCGAGTTGTTCAACTCGGCGGTTGAGGCTGCTATCGACCGCATCTCGCTGGAGCGCCACCCACTGTCGAAGAATGCCAAGGACATGGGTAGCGCTGCGCAGCTGGTGTCACTGGTCATGGTGGCGCTGGTCTGGGGCGTGATCCTGCTCTAGGCGATTGGCGGCAATACGATCTCGTCACTGCGCCTTACCCCGGCGGTGAAGCTGCGGCACAGTTCCAGGAACTCGCGCATGGCGGAAGTCTGGTACTTCTGCTTGTGCCAGATGAAGTAGAACTGGCGCGACAGGTCCAGCTCAGGCGTTTCCACCGGCACCAGGCTGCCGCGGCGGAACGCATCGCGCAGGGCCAGGCGCGAGATGCAGCCGATACCCAGGCCCGACTCGACGGCGCGCTTGATCGCCTCGGTGTGCTCCAGCTCCAGGCGAATGTTGAGGTTGGCGCGCTGGTGGCGCATTTCCTGGTCGAAGGTCAGGCGAGTGCCGGAGCCCTGCTCGCGCAGGATCCACGCTTCCTGGGACAGCGTTTCGATATCTGCCCGGCCGAGCTTGGCCAAGGGATGCTGCGGCGCACAGAACACCACCAGCTCGTCCTCGACCCAGGGCTGCACTTCAAGATCGGGGTGGTTGCAATCGCCTTCGATCAGACCCAAATCAATTTCGTAGTGGGCTACCTGTTGCACAATGTGCGCAGTGTTCTGCACATGCAGCTTGACCTGGCTTTCTGGGTGCACCTGCATGAAGCTGCCGATCAGCAGGGTAGCGAGGTAGTTGCCGATGGTCAGGGTGGCGCCGACCGAGAGTGAGCCAAAGCCGGACTTGCCATTGAGCAGGTCTTCGATCTCCTTGGCCTGGTCGAGCAGGGCAACGGCCTGGGGCAGCAACTGATGGCCCAGGGCGTTGAGGCTCAGGCGTTTACCGGCGCGGTCGAACAGCTGGCAGCTGGACTGGCGCTCCAGTTCGGTAATCGAGGTACTAGCGGCCGATTGCGACAACGCCAGCACACCGGCGGCTTTTGACACGCTTTGATGCTGAGCCACGGCGACGAACACTTGAAGCTGGCGTAAGGTGAATCGCATATCTATATAACCGATAAGACATATCTTGATAATCCATTTAACAGATATTGTCGCTGCCCCTAAACTATCGCGCAACTGTGCGCTTGGTCCGCGCTGCGTATTTCTTCAGGAGTCACCTTAGATGAGCAACATGAACCACGAACGTGTCCTCAGTGTTCACCACTGGAACGACACCCTGTTCAGCTTCAAGTGCACCCGTGATCCGGGCCTGCGCTTTGAGAACGGTCAGTTCGTGATGATCGGCCTGCAGCAGGAGACCGGTCGTCCGCTCATGCGCGCCTACTCCATCGCTTCGCCGAACTGGGAAGAGCATCTGGAATTCTTCAGCATCAAGGTGCCAGACGGTCCACTGACCTCCCAGCTGCAGCACCTGAAGGAAGGCGACGAGATCATCATCAGCAAGAAGCCTACCGGCACGCTGGTTCTTGATGACCTGAACCCGGGCAAGCACCTGTACCTGCTGAGCACCGGCACTGGCCTGGCGCCGTTCATGAGCGTCATCCAGGACCCAGAAACCTACGAGCGTTTCGAAAAGGTGATCCTGGTTCACGGCGTACGCTACGTCAACGAAGTGGCGTACCGCGAGTTCATCACCGAGCACCTGCCGCAGAACGAGTTCTTCGGCGAGGCGGTGCGTGACAAGCTGATCTACTACCCAACCGTGACCCGTGAGCCGTTCGAGAACCAAGGCCGTCTGACCGACCTGATGCGCAGCGGCAAACTGTTCAGCGACATCGGCCTGCCACCGATCAACCCGCAGGACGACCGCGCCATGATCTGCGGTAGCCCGAGCATGCTCGACGAAACCAGCGAAGTGCTCGACAGCTTCGGCCTGAAGATTTCGGCGCGTATGCGTGAGCCGGGTGACTACCTGATCGAGCGTGCTTTCGTCGAGAAGTAAGGCGAAAGCAGCAATAGAAAACGCGAGCCTTGGCTCGCGTTTTTTTATGCCTGGATGGTGCTGCCTGTACTGGTCTCATCGCGGGGC
>NZ_JBICKL010000068.1:0-6643 GCF_043104195.1 Pseudomonas sp. xss_2 | reverse complement strand
CTCGGCCTTGAGGCTCTTCACGCCTTCAGCAGTCCCCAGCAACAGCAAATCCGCCGGACGCGCCGCGAACAGGCCATTGGTCACCACGCCCACGATCGCATTGATCTGGCTTTCCAGCTCAACCGGGTTGGTGATCTGCAGGTTATACACATCCAGGATCACGTTACCGTTGTCGGTTACCACACCCTCGCGGTACACCGGATCCCCACCGAGTTTGACCAACTGACGGGCGACATGGCTGCGCGCCATCGGGATCACCTCGACTGGCAGCGGGAAGGCGCCGAGCACCGGCACCAGCTTGCTGCCGTCAGCGATGCAGATGAAGGTCTTGGCCACGGCCGCAACGATCTTCTCGCGGGTCAGGGCCGCGCCACCGCCCTTGATCAGGTTCAGGTGCGCGTCGCTCTCGTCGGCGCCATCGACGTAGAACTCCAGTTCGCTGACCGTGTTCAGCTCGTACACCGGAATGCCATGGCCCTTCAGGCGCTGGGCAGTGGCTTCGGAGCTGGCGACCGCGCCGTCAAACGCCGTCTTGTGCTGAGCCAGGGCGTCGATGAAGAAGTTGGCGGTCGAACCGGTGCCGACGCCGACAACGCTTTTATCATCCAGCTTGGGCAGAATGAAATCGACAGCGGCCTGGGCGACGGCCTGTTTGAGTTGGTCCTGGGTCATGCGGGCTCCGAGTGGGGCTGGGGAGTTTCGAGAGGCGCATAGTATAGCGGCAAGCGCCGGCAAAACCTCGGCTTTGCTGTGGTCCGCCGACGTAGCGCTGGGGTAGACTCGCAGGCCTTGTCCCGCGGCCCAGTGATGCTTTCCCGATGCTCGAACAGTACGTCAAGAAGATCCTCACCTCGCGCGTCTACGACGTCGCCGTCGAAACCCCGCTGCACAGCGCCAGCCAGCTGAGCAAACGCCTTGGCAACCAGGTCCTGCTCAAGCGCGAAGACCTGCAGCCGGTGTTCTCGTTCAAGATCCGCGGGGCGTACAACAAGCTGGCCCAGCTGAGCCCGGAAGAACTGGCCCGTGGCGTGGTCACTGCTTCGGCCGGCAACCATGCCCAGGGCGTTGCCCTGGCGGCCCGCGAGCTGGGCATCAAGGCCACCATCGTGATGCCCAAGACCACCCCCGAGATCAAGATCGAAGGGGTGCGCTCGCGCGGCGGCAAGGTCGTGCTGCATGGCGACTCGTTCCCCGAGGCACTGGCCTATTCGTTGAAGTTGGTCGAGGAAAAAGGCTTCGTCTACATCCACCCCTACGATGACCCGCACACCATCGCCGGGCAGGGCACCGTGGCCATGGAAATCCTGCGTCAGCACCCAGGCCGGCTGGACGCGATCTTCGTCCCGGTCGGCGGCGGTGGGCTGATCGCCGGTATCGCTGCCTACGTCAAATACCTGCGCCCGGAAATCAAGGTAATCGGCGTCGAGCCAGATGATTCCAACTGCCTGCAAGCGGCTATGGCCGCTGGTGAACGGGTGGTCCTGCCGCAAGTCGGGCTGTTCGCCGATGGCGTGGCAGTGGCGCAGATCGGCCAGCATACCTTTGATATCTGCAAGCTCCACGTCGATGAAGTGGTCACCGTTAGCACTGACGAGATCTGTGCGGCAATCAAAGATATCTACGACGATACCCGCTCGATCACCGAACCTGCTGGCGCCTTGGGCGTTGCTGGGATCAAGAAGTACGTTGAGATGACCGGCGTGACCGGGCATACCCTGGTGGCTATCGACTCGGGCGCCAACGTCAACTTCGACCGCCTGCGCCACGTCGCTGAGCGCGCCGAGTTGGGCGAAAAGCGCGAAGCGATCATCGCCGTGACCATCCCAGAACGTCCAGGCAGCTTCAAGGCCTTCTGCGAAGCCATCGGCAAACGCCAGATCACTGAGTTCAACTACCGCAAGCACACCTCGGACGAGGCGCATATCTTCGTCGGCGTGCAGACCCATCCGGAGAACGACCCTCGGGCTATGTTGGTTCAGCAGTTGATCGAGCAAGGCTTCCCGGTTACCGACCTGACCGACAACGAACTGGCCAAATTGCACATTCGCCACATGGTCGGTGGGCATTCGGCGGGCGCCAGTGATGAGATCGTGCTGCGCTTCGAGTTTCCCGAGCGGCCGGGGGCATTGTTCAACTTCCTCAACAAGCTCGGTGGGCGCTGGAATATCTCGATGTTCCATTACCGCAACCATGGCGCTGCCGATGGCCGGGTGGTGGCGGGGCTGCAAGTGCCGGAAGACGAGCGTCACCTGGTGCCAGCGGCATTGGCCAAGATTGGCTATCCGTATTGGGATGAGACCGAGAACCCGGCTTACCGGTTGTTTTTGGGCTAAAGGGCTAAGCTAGGCTTCAAAGGCCTCATCGCGGGGCAAGCCCGCTCCCACGCCAAGCCTGTTTAACGGGAGCGCTATCGTGGGAGCGGGCTTGCCCCGCGATGAGGCCCGCAAGCCCAACCAAGGACTCGAAAATGGAATACCTGACTACCCTCAAGGCCGCCCACATCATCGCCACCGTGCTGCTGCTCGCCAGCGCCCTGGGCCTGGCGATCTGGACTTGGCGTGCGCGTCGGCGCGGTGACGCCACGGTCTACAGCCAACTGCTGCGCCGCCCGCTGCTGTTCGTCTGGCTATTGATGGGCGTGTGCCTGCTGAGCATGCCGTTTACCGGCTGGTGGCTGGTGCACCTGATCGGTTGGCCGCTGGGGCAGACCTGGGTGTTGGCCTCCAGCGTCCTCTATACCTTTGGCGCGTTCAGTGCCTGGTGGTTGCTGGTGCGGCTGAACCGGCTGCGTCGGGCTGAGCCTACTGGGCTGCGCTTTACCCTGGCGTTGGCGGTGTTCAGTGGTGTGTGTTTTTTGTCCATCGCGGGGCTGATGGGCGCCAAGCCGGTCTGAGGGTGTAGCCGATCGCGGGGCAAGCCCTCTCCCACGCAACCAGCGTAGCAGTGGGCTTGCCCCGCGATAGCTGTGATCAATCGCGCAGGGAAATAACCTGCCAGCCACGCTGCTGGGCATGGGCGCGCAGCTTTGGGTCTGGGTCTACCGCCACTGCATGCGTCACCTGCTCCAGTAGCGGCACATCGTTGATCGAGTCGCTATAGAAGTAGCTGCCCTCCAGGTCATAGCCGTTCTCCAGCATCCAGCGCTTGAGTCGCGTCACTTTGCCTTCACGAAAGCACGGTATATCGGTACTACGCCCGGTGTAGCGCTCGCCCTCGCGTTCGCACTCGGTGGCCAGCAGGGTGCGCACACCCAGGCGCCGGGCAATGGGGGCGGTCACGAAGCGGTTGGTCGCGGTGATGATGACCAGTTTGTCGCCCGCCTCGCGGTGCTGGCGCAGCAGGGCCAGGGCCTTGGGCAGGATGATCGGCTCGATGCAGTCGCGCATGAATTCGCGGTGCCATTGATCGAGCTGGGTCGGTTCGGTGGCGGCGAAGATTTCCATCGAGAAGGCCAGGTAGGCCTGCAGGTCCAGGGTGCCGTTGAGGTAATCCTGGTAGAACGCATCGTTGCGCTGCTTATAGGCGACAGGGTCAAGAATGCCCCGTTCGCACAGGTAGTCACCCCAGGCGTGATCGCTGTCGCCGCCGAGGAGGGTATTGTCCAGGTCGAATAAAGCCAGGCGCATCAAGGTCACTCGCTTAAGGCACAGGGTGGCCCCGCAGAATACGGAGTTTTCACCTCGCTGCACATAAGCGTGGCGGGCGCGTTGCTGCGCTTGTGAGCTTTGTGGAACAATGCGGTGACATGCGTTTGCGAGGTTGCTGCCGTGATCGACCCGGATGGTTTTCGCCCTAATGTCGGCATCATTCTGACCAATGATGCCGGGCAGGTGCTATGGGCTCGGCGGATCAACCAGGATGCCTGGCAGTTTCCCCAGGGGGGCATCAACCCCGACGAGACGCCAGAGGACGCCCTGTACCGCGAGCTGAATGAAGAAGTCGGCCTTGAGCGCGACGATGTGGAAATTCTTGCCTGCACCCGTGGCTGGTTGCGTTATCGTTTACCCCAGCGTCTGGTGCGGACCCACAGCCAGCCGTTGTGCATTGGCCAGAAACAGAAATGGTTCCTGCTGCGCCTGGTCACCAATGAGCAGCGGGTACGGATGGACCTGACCGGTAAACCGGAATTCGACGGCTGGCGCTGGGTCAGCTATTGGTATCCGCTGGGCCAGGTGGTGACATTCAAGCGCGAGGTCTACCGTCGCGCCCTGAAAGAGCTAGCACCGCGCCTGCTGACGCGCGACTGACGACGGAGTTCGACCCCGAGCCATGCTCAATACGCTGCGCAAGATCGTCCAGGAAGTGAACTCCGCCAAAGATCTCAAGACGGCGTTGGGGATCATTGTCTTGCGCGTCAAGGAGGCCATGGGCAGCCAGGTCTGCTCGGTCTACCTGCTCGACCCGGAAAGCAACCGCTTCGTGCTGATGGCCACCGAGGGTCTGAACAAGCGCTCGATCGGCAAGGTCAGCATGGCGCCCAACGAGGGTCTGGTCGGCCTGGTCGGTACCCGCGAAGAGCCGCTGAACCTGGAAAACGCCGCCGATCACCCGCGTTACCGGTACTTTGCCGAAACCGGCGAAGAGCGCTTCGCCTCCTTCCTCGGCGCACCGATCATCCACCACCGGCGAGTGGTCGGGGTATTGGTCATCCAGCAGAAAGAGCGCCGCCAGTTCGATGAAGGTGAAGAAGCGTTTCTAGTCACCATGAGCGCTCAGCTCGCCGGGGTCATCGCCCATGCCGAGGCGACCGGCTCGATTCGTGGCCTGGGCCGCCAGGGCAAGGGCATCCAGGAGGCACGCTTCGTCGGCGTGCCGGGTTCGCCCGGCGCTGCGGTCGGCCGCGCCGTGGTCATGTTGCCGCCGGCCGACCTGGAAGTGGTGCCCGACAAAACCGTCGATGACATCGACGCCGAATTGAAACTGTTCAACAACGCCCTGGAAGGCGTGCGCGCCGATATGCGCAAGCTGTCGGCCAAGCTCGCCACCCAGCTGCGCCCGGAAGAGCGGGCGTTGTTCGACGTGTACCTGATGATGCTCGAAGACGCCGCCCTGGGTGGCGAAGTGGTCGAAGTCATCAAGACTGGCCAATGGGCCCAGGGCGCCCTGCGCCAAGTGGTGGGCGAGCACGTCAATCGCTTCGAACTGATGGACGACGACTACCTGCGTGAGCGCGCCTCGGACGTCAAAGACCTCGGCCGGCGCCTGCTGGCCTACCTGCAAGAGGCCCGCTCGCAGTCTCTGGTGTACGCCGAAAACACCATCCTGGTCAGCGAAGAGCTGACCCCGGCGATGCTCGGCGAAGTGCCGGAAGGCAAGCTGGCGGGCCTGGTGTCCGTACTGGGTTCGGGTAACTCGCACGTGGCGATTCTGGCCCGGGCGATGGGTATCCCGACGGTCATGGGCCTGGTCGACCTGCCGTATTCGAAGGTCGACGGCATCGAGATGATCGTCGACGGCTACAAGGGGGAGGTGTTCACCAACCCCAGCGACGTGCTGCGCAAGCAGTACAGCGACGTCGTCGAGGAGGAGCGCCAGCTGGCCCAGGGCCTGGACGCGCTGCGCGAGCTGCCTTGCGTGACCCCGGACGGCCATCGCATGCCGCTGTGGGTCAACACTGGCTTGCTCGCCGATGTCGCCCGCGCCCAGCAGCGCGGCGCCGAAGGCGTCGGCCTGTACCGCACCGAAGTGCCGTTCATGATCAACCAGCGCTTCCCCAGCGAGAAAGAACAGCTAGCGATCTACCGCGAACAACTGGCGGCGTTCCATCCGCTGCCGGTGACCATGCGTACCCTGGATATCGGCGGCGACAAATCGCTGTCGTATTTCCCGATCAAGGAAGAAAACCCCTTCCTCGGTTGGCGCGGTATCCGCGTGACGCTGGACCACCCGGAAATCTTCCTGGTGCAGACCCGCGCCATGCTCAAGGCCAGCGAAGGCCTGAACAACCTGCGCATCCTGCTGCCGATGATTTCCGGCATTCATGAGCTGGAAGAGGCGCTGCACCTGATCCACCGGGCCTGGGGCGAGGTGCGCGACGAGGGCACCGACGTGCCGATGCCACCGGTGGGGGTGATGGTCGAGATTCCGGCTGCGGTGTACCAGACCAAGGAGCTGGCGCGGCAGGTGGATTTCCTCTCCGTGGGCTCGAACGACCTGACCCAGTACCTGCTGGCGGTCGACCGCAACAACCCGCGGGTTGCCGATTTGTATGACTACCTGCACCCAGCGGTGTTGCAGGCGGTGCAGACCGTGGTCCGCGATGCCCATGCCGAAGGCAAGCCGGTGAGTATCTGCGGCGAGATGGCCGGTGATCCGGCGGCGGCGATCCTGCTGATGGCGATGGGCTTCGACAGCCTGTCGATGAACGCCACCAACCTGCCGAAGGTGAAGTGGATGCTGCGCCAGGTCAACATGAGCAAGGCCAAGGAATTGCTCGCCGATGCCATGAGCCATGACAACCCGCAAGTTATCCACAGCTCGCTGCAGCTGGCGCTGAAGAACCTGGGGTTGGCGCGGATGATCGGGCCTGGGGCGAACAAGACCCTCTGAATCAGCCTGGAAAGACATCGACTCGTGATCGACTCGTGGGAGCGGGCTTGCCCCGCGATAGCTCAAAGTGGGTTCAACGACGCTATCGCGGGGC
>NZ_JBICKL010000067.1:0-5911 GCF_043104195.1 Pseudomonas sp. xss_2 | reverse complement strand
TGGGCCGCAAAGCGGCCCCAAAAATCTCATATTTACTGAGAAGGCAAGCTCAACCGCTGCCCAGCCATCAACAGCGACAACCGCGCCAGGCTGGTCCAGGGCGAGCCCTCGGCCTGGCCCTTGATCTGCGCATCGATGCGTTGGGCATCCTGCAGCAACTGCGCCCAGCGTTGCGCCGAGAGGCGTTGCAGGGCCTTGCTGACCAGGGGCCGGCGCTTGTCCCACACCGGTGGCCGGGCCTGGCTGAACGCCTTGTCCAACGGCACGCCCTGGCTGAATTGCTGGGCAATACCCGCCAGTAAGCGCAACTCGCGAGCCAGCGCCCAGAGAATCACCGGCGGCTCTACACCCTCGCCGCGCAACCCCTCGAGCATACGCAGCGCATGCGCCGCCTCACCCTTGAGGATCGCATCGACCAGGCCAAACACATCAAACCTGGCACTGTCGGCCACCGCCGCCTGCACGGTTTCCACCGTGATCTGGTTGCCGTCGGCCAGCAGCTTGAGCTTTTCGATCTCTTGCGCGGCGGCCAGCAGGTTGCCTTCGACCCGAGCGGCGATCAGGTCCACCGCATCGCGCTGCGCCGACAAGCCTGCCTGGGACAAGCGCTGGTTGATCCATTGCGGTAACTGCTGGGCGTCCACCGGCCAGATCTGGATGAACTGGCAGTGCGCACCTTCGACCAGCGCCTTGCCCCACTTGGTCTTCTGCGCGCTGCCATCGAGCTTGGGCAGGCTGATCAGCAGCAGGGTGTCTTCGGCGGGGTTGGCGCAGTATTCCATCAAGGCCGCCGCGCCTTTGTCGCCGGGCTTACCCGAGGGCAAGCGCAGTTCCAGCAGGCGGCGCTCGGCAAACAGTGAAAGGCTGGCACCCGCCAGGAGCAGGCTGCCCCAGTCGAAGTTGGCGTCGGCACTGAATACCTGGCGTTCGTCGAAGCCTTGCTGGCGAGCAGCCGAGCGAATGGCATCGGCGGCTTCCTGGCACAGCAGCGGATCGTCGCCGCTGACCACATAGACCGGGGCCAAGGCACCTTGCAGGTGTTTGTTGAGTTGGGCGGGGGCGAGCTTCATGAGCACAAGGCGGGGCACCCCGGGGTGCCCCGTACGGGCTTAAGTGCCCGGGATTTCCAGAGGGGACTGTTGCGGTGTTTCATCGCGATAGCGCTGGGCGGCAGCGGCGGCTTCGGCTTCAGCCTTGGCGCGCTCGTCGGCCTCCTGCTGCAACTGGTCAAGTTGGGCAGGGGTCAGCATCTGCAGGCGCACGACCATGCCTTGCACCAGATCGCGACGCAGTTCTTCGCGGGTCTGGATGCCTTCCTGGTCGGAACCGGTGATGTTGTCGCCGTCATGCACGTAGATCTTGCGCACTTCCAGCTTGTCGCTGAGCAGCGGCACGTTGTTCAGGCCAAGAATGCTGTAGTCGAGCACGGTGGTCAGCTCGTACTCGGCCGAACGGTTGCCGCCGCTGTAGGTGGCGGCGCGCTGAGTTTCTTTCTCATCGGTCAGCACCAGGCGGTAAGGAGCGCCGGTGTGCACGTCGACGCCGCTACGCTGCAGCACCTGGCGCAGTTGAGTGACGGTTTCGCCGTAGGCGTTGCGGGCACTGACGTCCAGCTCTTTGATCGCCAGTTCGCTGGTGCCAGTGCCGCGCAGCTGGAAACCACAGGCGCTGAGCATGACAGCCAGGCCCATTACCAGCAGATTGCGTTTGATCATGTTGAAGCTCCCTTGTGGGCCTGTTCCGCCCGCCCGCAGTGGCTGCGGGCGGGCGTTGCCATCAGTTGGCGACGATGTTGACCAGCTTGCCCGGAACCACGATGACCTTGCGGATTGTCAGGCCGTCGGTGAAGCGCAGGACGTTTTCGTTGTTGCGGGCGGCTGCCTCGACTTCCTCGCGGCTGGCGGCGGCAGGCATTTCAACCTGACCACGCAGCTTGCCGTTGACCTGGACCACCAGGGTCACGGTGTCTTGTACCAGGGCGGCTTCGTCGACGCTCGGCCAGGCGGCATCGATCACCGACTGGCTGTGACCCAGCCCTTTCCACAGCTCGTGGCTGATGTGCGGGGTGATCGGCGCCAGCAGCAGGGTGACCGCTTCCAGACCTTCCTGGAGCAGGGCACGGTCCTGCGCGGTGGCTTGTGGAGCCTTCTCCAGCACGTTCATCACGGTCATCACCTGGGCGATGGCGGTGTTGAACTTGTGGTATTGGCCGACATCGGTGCTGGCCTGCTTGATGGCTGCGTGGATCGAGCGGCGAATGCCTTTTTGCGCGTCATCCAGGGCGGCGATGTCGAGCTGGCCCGGCAGGCCTTGGCTAACGTGTGCCTGGGCCAAGCGCCAAACGCGACGCAGGAAGCGGCTGGCACCTTCGACGCCGGAGTCGGACCACTCCAGGCTCATGTCGGGCGGCGAGGCGAACATCATGAACAGACGGCAAGTGTCGGCGCCGTAGGCATCGATCATCGACTGCGGGTCGACGCCGTTGTTCTTCGACTTGGACATCTTCTCGGTGCCGCCGATTTCTACCGGCAGGCCGTCGGTCTTCAGGCGCGCGCCAATGATCTTGGCCTTGGCATCACGCTCGATTTCCACGTCGGCCGGGTTGAACCAGTCCTTGCCGCCGTTGCTGGCAACGCGGTAGTAGGTCTCGGCGACCACCATGCCCTGGGTCAGCAGGTTCTTGAACGGCTCGTTCGAGGTGACCAGGCCTTCGTCGCGCATCAGCTTGTGGAAGAAACGCGCGTACAGCAGGTGCAGGATGGCGTGTTCGATACCGCCGATGTACTGATCGACCGGCAGCCAGTGGTTGGCCGCTTTCGGATCGACCAGGCCCTGGTCGTAGTTCGGCGAGGCGTAGCGGGCGAAGTACCAGGACGACTCGACGAAGGTGTCCATGGTGTCGGTTTCGCGCTTGGCCGCAGTGCCGCATTTCGGGCAGCTGCACTCGTAGAACTCAGGCATGCGCGCCAGCGGCGAACCGGCGCCGTCCGGTACCACGTTCTCCGGCAGGGTCACCGGCAGTTGATCTTCCGGCACCGGTACGTCGCCGCAGGACGGGCAGTGGATGATCGGGATCGGGCAGCCCCAGTAGCGCTGGCGGCTGATACCCCAGTCGCGCAGGCGGAACTGAGTGCGCGATTTGCCCAGCTCTTTGCGGATCAGCGCGGCTTCGATGGCATCGAAGGCGCCCTGGAAGTCCAGGCCGTCGAACTCGCCGGAGTTGATCAGCTGGCCATGCTCGCCGTAGGCGGCTTGCCATTCGCTGGACACTTCGTCACCGGCGCTGGTACGGACCACAGCCTTGACCGGCAGGTTGTACTTGTGGGCGAACTCGAAATCACGCTCATCGTGGGCAGGTACTGCCATGACCGCGCCGTCGCCGTAGTGCATCAGCACGTAGTTGGCGACCCACACTGGCAACTTCTCGCCAGTCAGCGGGTGCTCGACGAACAGGGAAGTGGGCATGCCCTTCTTCTCCTGGGTGGCCATGTCGGCCTCGGCGACACTGCCGCTCTTGCATTCGTCGATGAACGCCTGCAACGCCGGGTTGCCCTGGGCGGCCTGGGTGGCCAGCGGGTGCTCGGCGGCGACTGCGACGTAGGTGGCGCCCATCAGGGTGTCAGGACGTGTAGTGAAGACCTTCAGCGTGCCCTCATGACCGATGCTGGCCTGGTCATAGGGGAACTGCACTTCCATGCCGCGCGACTTGCCGATCCAGTTGCGCTGCATGGTCTTGACCTGCTCAGGCCAGCCCGGCAGCTCGTCGAGGCTTTCCAGCAGCTCGTCGGCGTAGTCGGTGATACGGAAGTAGTACATCGGGATTTCGCGCTTTTCGATCAGCGCGCCGGAACGCCAGCCGCGGCCGTCGATGACCTGTTCGTTGGCCAGTACGGTCTGATCGGCAGGGTCCCAGTTGACGGTGCCGTTCTTGCGGTAGATGACGCCTTTTTCAAACAGGCGGGTGAACAGCCACTGCTCCCAACGGTAGTAGTCAGGCTTGCAGGTGGTGACTTCACGCGACCAGTCGATGGCCAGGCCCAGGCTCTTGAGCTGGGTCTTCATGTAGTCGATGTTTTCGTAGGTCCACTTGGCCGGGGCGACGTTGTTTTTCATCGCCGCGTTTTCCGCAGGCATACCGAAGGCGTCCCAGCCCATTGGCTGCAGGACGTTTTTGCCGAGCATGCGCTGGTAACGGGCGATCACGTCGCCAATGGTGTAGTTGCGCACGTGGCCCATGTGTAGCTTGCCGCTCGGGTACGGGAACATCGATAGGCAATAGTAGGTGTCTTTGCCTGGCTGTTCGGTAACAGCGAACGATTGTTGCTCGTCCCAGGATTTCTGGGCGGCGGCTTCTACTTCACGGGGCGTGTATTGTTCGTGCATGGCTACTTTTGGCTGAGAGAGAAGAGACCTTGTTCCCGGCAGCGGAACCTCGCTGCGTCCGGCACTCCGGTGTCGGTAAGAGTGAACGCCGTAGCATACATGAGCGCTGCGCGTCGTGGGAAACCCTATTGCGCCGAGCGGCCTTGCGGGCCGTTTGTCGCTGCAAGCGGCTGCTTTTTGCAGTGACGCTAAGCTCAGGTGTGGGGGGAGATATCTTTATCTTCAATGAGGTGAACGGATGGGAGAATCGCAGCTACCCGCAAGCAAACCGGAGCTTTACGAACGCTTGATCGACCGTTTGGGACTGGCGCTGGAAGTGGCCAGGACATCGGTGAGATTACGCGACGAAATGCCAGCAGAACTGGAGTTGCGCGGCCTCAGCCATGCAGAGTTCGAAGTGATCAAGGCCTACCTGGAATCCCTCCCGGAAAGCCGTTTTGCCAGTGCCGCTGCCCACCAGCAGCCGGAGCCGTCGTCAGCAAAGATCGTCTGGCTCAAGGACAAGAAACGCCCCGCCACCACGGCGAGATCCAGGACGCTGCCATTCCGATAGTCGTTCAGGATTCCAGGCGCAGAGGGTCACGCGCCGGTTCTTTTTCCAACACATACCACATGATCGGCGCCGGATGCGTACTTGTTGCCCGGCGCCGATCCTCTTAGGCTGCACGCCTTCACAGGAGGTGTGCGCCGTGCCGATTCGTTACTTCATCAAACAATGGTTGTTGCCCCCAGGATTATTGTTCCTGTTGCTGCTGGCTGCCTGGTGGCTGCGCAAGCGGCGGCCGCGCCTGGCGTTGGCCTGTTTCGTTCTGGGCCTGGGCGGTTTGTGGTCGATGAGCTTGCCGTGGGTGGTGGAGCACGCTGCGCGGCAGTTGGAAACCGAACAGGCGTTGAGCCTTGAGCAGTGGTCCGGGCTGGCCGCACGCGCCGATGCGATCGTGGTGCTCGGGGCGGGGCGTGAGCGCGGTGATCCGGCTTGGGGGGGGCAGGACCAGCCCACCGGCACCGCGCTGGAACGCATGCGCTATGCCGCGCAATTGGCCAAGGCTTCGGGCCTACCGGTGCTGATCAGTGGCGGGCTGCATTATGGTACGCCGCCGAGTGAGGCGCAGTTGATGGCCGATCGGCTGCGCGATGACTTTGGCGTGCAGGTCAAGTGGAAGGAAGAGGGCAGCCGCACTACCTGGGAAAACGCCCAAATGAGCGCGCAAGTGTTGCAGCCGCTGGGTATTCGCCGGGTGGTGGTAGTGACCCAGGCCTGGCACATGCAGCGTTCGCGTTGGAGCTTCGAGCGGGCGGGGTTTGAGGTGGTGGCGGCGCCGGTGGGGTTCCTGGGCCAGGATCATGCGCGGCCGTTTGCTGGGCTGCTGCCTGATAGCCGGGCGGTTTGGCAGAGCGGGCAGTTGCTCAATGAGGCGGTGGGGTTAGTTGGGTATCGATTGTTCTACTGAGCGTAGGCGGTGGCGAAGCTATCGCGGGGCAAGCCCGCTCCCACGCCGCTGTAAGGACGATTGGCGTGGGAGTGGGC
>NZ_JBICKL010000066.1:0-89066 GCF_043104195.1 Pseudomonas sp. xss_2 | reverse complement strand
GGCCAGGCAAAAACATCAACCTCGCGATTGAATAAATCCAACTATAAAGAAGGATCTGCCTAATGCGTGCCCTCGCCGCTTTCAGCCGCTTCGTCGGCAACACCTTCGCCATCTGGGTGCTGCTGTTCGCCTGCCTGGCCTTCCTTCAGCCGCAATGGTTCATCGCCCTGAAAGTGGCCATCGTGCCGCTGCTCGGCCTGGTGATGTTCGGCATGGGCCTTACCCTCAAACTCGACGACTTCGCCGCCCTCGCCCGCCAACCCTGGCGCGTGGCACTGGGTGTAGTGGCGCACTTCGTGATCATGCCGGGCATGGCCTGGTTGTTGTGCCAGCTGTTTCACCTGCCGCCGGAGATCGCCGTCGGCGTGATCCTGGTCGGCTGCTGCCCGAGCGGCACGGCGTCCAACGTGATGGTCTGGTTGTCCAAGGGCGACCTGGCGCTGGCCGTGGCGATTGCCGCAGTGACCACGCTGTTGGCGCCACTGCTAACGCCTACGCTGATCTGGTTCCTGGCCTCGGCCTGGTTGCCGGTGTCCTTCATGGACATGTTCTGGTCGATCCTGCAGCTGGTGATGCTGCCGATCGTGCTCGGTGTCGTGGCGCAGAAACTGCTGGGCGAGCGGGTGCAACTGGCGGTGCAGGTGCTGCCGCTGGTGTCGGTGGTGAGTATCGTGATGATCGTCTGTGCGGTGGTCGCGGCGAGTCAGGCGAAGATCGCCGAGTCTGGCCTGCTGATCATGGCGGTGGTAGTGCTGCACAACAGCTTTGGTTATCTGCTGGGCTATCTGACCGGCAAGCTGTGCAAGCTGCCGCTGGCCCAGCGCAAGTCGCTGGCGCTGGAGGTGGGCATGCAGAACTCGGGGCTGGGCGCGGCGTTGGCAGCGGCGCATTTCTCGCCATTGGCGGCGGTGCCCAGTGCGCTGTTCAGCGTTTGGCACAATATCTCTGGGGCGTTGCTATCGACCTGGTTCCGGCGCATGCAAGAGCCTGTAACAGTAGAAGCCGAGGCTAGACCCGCCAACCCTTGATGACGTTAGTGGCCTCATCGCGGGCCCGCTCCACGAGCCCCGCGATGAGGACGCTATGGACATCCCCCACTCAATTGGGCAATATACTGCGCACTGTGAGGACGACCTCACGACGCACCGCGTGACCAATCAGGGGACGGCCCCATCATTCAAACGATGGAGACACACTCATGTCCTGGATCATTCTGTTTTTCGCCGGCCTGTTCGAAGTAGGCTGGGCGGTAGGCCTGAAATACACCGACGGCTTCACCCGGCCACTGCCAACCGTGCTCACGGTCGGCGCCATGGTGATCAGCCTTGGCTTGTTGGGCCTGGCCATGAAAGAACTGCCACTGGGTACCGCCTATGCCATCTGGACCGGAGTCGGTGCAGTCGGTACGGTAATTGCCGGGATCATCCTGTTCGGTGAATCCATGGCCCTGGTCCGCCTGCTTAGCGTTGCCCTGATCATCACCGGCCTGGTCGGCCTAAAGGTCAGCTCCAGCTGACCTCCCCTCCTACTATCTGTTAACGCAGATCGCCGCGCAGAGCACTGACCTGCTCGCGTAGCGCTTCCGGCTGCGCCGCCTCCACCGGGATGGCGGCGCCCGCCACCAGGGTCACCCGCGACCACAGTCGCTTGAACAAGCCCTTGCCCGGATCGCGACTGAAGAAGCTGCCCCACAAGCCCTGCAACGCCAGGGGGATCACCGGTACCGGGGTCTCCTGCAAAATCCGATTGACCCCACCTTTGAACACATCGATCTCGCCATCGGCGGTCAGCTTGCCCTCGGGGAAGATGCACACCACCTCGCCCGCCGCCAGGTACTGGGCGATCCGCGCGAAGGCTCGCTCGTACGTCGCTTCATCTTCACCACGCCCGGCAATCGGAATCGCCCCAGCGGTGCGGAAGACGAAGTTGAGCACCGGCAAGTTGTAGATCTTGTAGTACATGACGAAGCGCACCGGCCGCCGGATCGCGCCGCCGATCAGCAGCGCATCGACGAACGACACGTGGTTGCACACCAACAGCGCCGCGCCTTCATCGGGAATGCGCTGCAGATCACGGTGCTCGACGCGGTACATCGAGTGGCTGAGCAGCCAGATCAAGAAGCGCATGGTGAACTCAGGCACGATGCGGAAGATGTAGGTGTTGACCGCGATATTGAGCAGCGATACCACCAGGAACAGCTGCGGGATGGTCAGCTCGGCCAGGCTCAACAAGACGATGGTAAGGATCGCCGAGACCACCATGAACAGCGCATTGAGAATGTTGTTGGCAGCGATCACCCGCGCCCGCTCGCCCTCGGCAGTGCGCGCCTGGATCAGAGCATACAGCGGCACGATATAGAAGCCGCCGAACACCCCCAGGCCAACGATAGAGACCAGGATCCACCAGGCTTGGTGCATGCCTAGTAAGGCCAGCCAGTCGTGCGCGACGGCGCCGCTCGGCACGTCGCCCGAATGCCACCACCAGAGCAAGCCGAACAGGGTCAGGCCGAACGAGCCAAACGGTACCAGGCCGATTTCCACCTTGCGCCCGCTGAGCCGTTCACAGAGCAGCGAACCCACGGCGATGCCAACCGAGAACAGGGTCAGCACCAAGGTCACCACGGTTTCATCGCCGTGCAGCCAGTCTTTGGCATAGGCCGGAATCTGCGTCAGGTAGATCGCACCGACGAACCAGAACCAGGAGTTGCCGACGATCGAACGCGACACCGCCGGCGTCTGCCCCAGGCCCAGGCGCAAGGTGACCCAGGACTGCTTGAAGATGTTCCAGTCCAGTTTCATCTCTGGCGCCGCCGCTGCCGCGCGGGGGATCCAGCGGCTGGCCAGGTAGCCCAGCACCGCGGTGCCGACGATGCCGCCAGCCACCACCGTGGCGTAGTTGCTCGACGACATCATCACCCCGGCGCCGATGGTCCCGGCCAGGATCGCCAGGAAGGTGCCCATTTCCACCAGGCCATTGCCACCGACCAGCTCTTCTTCACGCAGGGCCTGCGGCAGGATCGAATACTTCACCGGGCCGAACAGCGCCGAATGGGTACCCATGGCGAACAGCGCCAGCAGCATCAGCACCAGGTGATTGCTGACAAAACCGACCGCGCCGATGGCCATGATGACGATCTCCGCCAGCTTGATCATGCGGATCAGCGCGTCCTTGGCGAACTTCTCGCCAAACTGCCCGGCCAGCGCCGAGAACAGGAAGAACGGCAAAATGAACAGCAACGCGCACAAGTTGACCAGGATCGAGCGATCACCTTCCAGGCTCAGCTTGTACAGGATCGCCAGGATCAGCGACTGCTTGAACAGGTTGTCATTGAAGGCGCCCAGCGACTGGGTGATGAAGAACGGCAGAAAGCGCCGCTTGCCGAGCAAGGTGAATTGCGAGGGGTGACTCATCAATCGTATCCCTGAATAGAGCCGCGGAGGGCTTATGCCTTATTAGAATGCGTGCATAGGGTTGAAAGCCACATCCAGCTTGTCAACTGCGATTTTTACCAGTGGCAGCGCAAAGGTGCATTAGCCAAGCTGTGGCAGACTGCGGGCAGTGACTGGAAACCCAGGGATGGATGGACGATTGGCACGGATCGGCGCCACAGGGACAAGGTTCCTGGCGTGGGCGATGAGTCTGTATCTGGCGCTGGCAAGTCCCTCGTGCTGCGAAGCCAGCACTTTACCCACCATGGCTAAATCAACCTTCATCGACAACCTGCTGGCACGCATGAGCGTGACAGAGAAGGTTGGCCAGTTGCGCATGAGCTTTGCCGGGGCTGACCTGCCGCCGCCAACTGCGCTACAGGCAGTGGCCGAAGGGCGCGTAGGGAGCATGTTCACCCACCCTGCGGCGACACAGGCACAGCTGCGCAGTTTCCAGGAGTACGCCGTGACGCACAGCCGTCTCGGCATTCCGCTGTTTTTCGCGGGCGACGTGGTCCACGGTCACCACACGATCTTCCCGATCGGCCTGGGCCTGGCCTCAAGCTGGGACCTTGACGCCATTAGCGTGAGTGCCCGGGTGGCCGCGCGCGAAGCCACTGACAATGGCCTGGACATGACCTTCGCGCCGATGGTGGATATCAGCCGCGATCCACGCTGGGGGCGAATTTCCGAGGGCTTTGGCGAAGACCCATACCTGACCTCGCGCATCGCCGCGACAATGGTCCGCGGCTTTCAAGGGCAGCCCGGCGCAGTCGACAGCCTGATGGCCTGCGTCAAGCATTTTGCCGCCTATGGCGCAGTTGAAGGAGGCCGTGACTACAACACCACCGACCTCAGTGCGCAGCGCTTGTATCAGGATTATCTACCGCCCTACCAAGCTGCTGTCGATGCCGGCGCTGGGGCGATGATGACGGCGCTGACCAGCCTCAATGGCGTGCCAGCGACGGCCAACCGCTGGCTGCTGCGAACCCTGCTGCGCCAGCACTGGAGTTTCACCGGGTTGGTCATCAGCGACCACGGCGCAGTCGAAGAACTGATCAGCCACGGGGTTGCCGGCGACGGCGCCCAGGCCGCGCAGCGCGCGCTCGATGCCGGTACCGAGATCAGCATGTCCGACCGTTACTACCTGCAAGCACTGCCGACGCTCACCGAACACAGCGCGCAAGCCCGCAGCCAATTGGATGAGGCGGTGAGCCGGGTGCTTTCAGTGAAATACGACATGGGGCTGTTCGAGGATCCGTTTCGCCGATTGCAAGGCGCGCAGCCTGCACCTGTCCAGTTCAGCCATCCGCTGTATCGCAGCGAGGCACGGGCTATTGCACGACGCTCGCTGGTACTGCTGAAGAACGACGACGCTACCCTGCCACTCAAACGCCAGGGCACCGTTGCACTGATCGGCCCGCTGGCTGACAATTCGCGAGATATCCTCGGCAGTTGGCCGGCCAACGGCCAGCCCAGCCAGGCAGTCAGTCTCTACCAGGGTCTGCGTACGGCACTGGGTGATCGTGCACAGCTGCTGTATGCCTTGGGGGCAAACATCCATGACAATCCACCCGCATTCGACCTTTTGGCCGACAACCAGGTAGTGCTCGACCCACGACCGCCATCGGCCCTGCTGGCAGAAGCGCTGGCAATTGCCAGGCAAGCTGACGTGGTGATCGCCGCACTCGGCGAGCCGCGGGGGATGTCGCATGAAGGCGCCAGCAAAACCACCCTCGACCTGCCCCAGCAGCAGCGTGAACTGCTGCGCGCCTTGAAAATGACCGGCAAGCCGTTGGTGTTGGTGTTGATGAACGGCCGCCCGCTGTCCATCGTCGAGGAAAGCCAGTGGGCCGATGCGGTGCTGGAAACCTGGTTCAGTGGCAGCGAGGGCGGCAACGCCATCGCCGATGTCCTGCTGGGCGACTACAACCCCTCCGGCAAGTTGCCGATCAGCTTTCCGCGCACGGTCGGTCAGTTGCCTGTGCATTACAACACCCTCAACACCGGTCGGCCGTTCATCAAGGAGCGACCGAGCAAATACAAGTCGCGCTACTTCGACCTGGACCCCACCCCGCTGTACCCGTTCGGCTATGGTTTGAGCTACACCACCTTCAGTTTGTCCATCCTACGCCTCTCCACGCACCAGCTGCCCCCAGGTCGGTCACTGCAAGCGAGTATCACCGTCAAGAACCAGGGCTCGCGCAGCGGCGAGACAGTGGTGCAACTGTATCTACGCGACCGGGTAGCCTCAGTCAGCCGGCCGATCAAGGAGCTCAAGGGTTTCAGGAAGGTATTGCTCGCCCCAGGTGAATCTCGCCTGATCACCTTCACTGTCGACCAGACCGCGCTGGGCTTCTACAACCAGGACCTGCAATGGATCACCGAGCCTGGCGAGTTCGACGTGATGATCGGCCTGGACTCGCAGCACCTCGAGCATGCCCGTTTCGAGTTACTGAAAGCCTCACGCTAGCATTGCCCTGCACCTGCGCCGTCAGGTTTGCAGTTGCCCGACAGCTTCGGGCTTGATATCCGTAGCGCGCAACGCTGGCAGCTAAATGGAGGCTGAGGCAAACTGCGCGCACTGGACGCCGGCCCCATCGCAAGTAGCGGGCGCTATTCAAGGATGACAGAAGGGATCGATGGGTAATCGCACGCACAACGCTCAATTGAAGGGCGTAATTGAACTAGCCACCCAGACTGGGCAAAGCGCCAGAAACAAACAAGATCTTCTGCATGCAGTGCAGGCGATCCGCGACTTCAAAGGCCCATTACGCTTCGACAATACCCTGCCCTGGTGCCTGACGCTGCTGCTTGCCGGCCTCACCCTGGTTGTCGTTGGCCTTTGCTACCAGTACCCCATGCAGGCAACCACGTGGGCCGCCAAGGTCACCCCGGACAAAGCCCACCTGCTGTTGCTGGCCGTGATAGCAGGGTTGCTGACCCTGACCGTGCTCAGCCTGCGCGCGATATTCAAGCGGGCCAACCTGCTGTCAGGTCTGTCCACTGACCTGGCCAGACGCTCTAGCCTGTTCAGCGCCGGACTGAGCCCTATCGACAGCCCACCTGGGTTGATCCTTGAGCAACTGGGCGAGCACTTCGAAGATTATCAACGCGGCAACCACAGCCGCGATATCACCCGTGCGCTACGGGGGCGCTATCAAGGCCCGCTGCACAGTTTCGAATACGCCTACTACCAGTTGCATTACGTGGTCAGACGCCTGGAGCAGGAAGAGGTGTCGGACGGCAAAGGCGGCACCCGCCAGCAAACCCGCGTGGTCTACGACCATCATGATCGCTTCAGCCTGGTGCTGGACTTCCCCTGGATCGAGGGCATTGCCGTGCGCTCGGGCGGGCCGAGCGCCATCGACTTCGAGCACAAGCACCAAACCTCTTCGACCGACTTCAACCGCGCCTTTACCCTGACCGGTGCCAGCGCCATGGCTTGCGCGCGCTTCGCCAAGCCGGTGACGGTTGTGCATCTGCTTGGCCTCAAGCCGAGGTTCAGCCAATTGAACCTTGAGTTCTCGCTGAACCAGGGCGGCTTGTGCATCAGCTTCGACAACAGCGACCTGCTTGGCTTCCAGCTGCCGTGCGACCTGCATTCGCCCAGCGAATTTCACGCGTTGATCGACGCTGGAGTGCCACTGCCCGCGCTTACCCAACTGCTCGAAGCGATCCACACGCTTGCCGAGCAGCATGACGACAACTTCAACCTGCCTCGCCAGGCAACCCCTCATATGGAGAACTGACAATGGATATCCCGGTCATCATCGGGCTGGTCATCGCCGTCATCGTGTCGTTGACGGTGATCGGCCTGTACAACTCGATCATCGGTGGGCACAACCGCGCGCAACGCGCCTGGGCCGATGTGCTGACCTATGAACGGCAGAAGACCAAGGTGCTCGATGCCCTGCAGGAGCAAGTCACCCAGTATCAAGGGTACGAGCAGAGCCTGCTTGGCGAGATCACCCGTCTGCGCAGCGCCATTGCCGAGTTGCCGGCTGCGGCCGATGGCAACTCGCTGGCCAAGACCGAACAGGCGACCCAGGCGCTGTTGAGCGGGCTGCGGGTCGCCTTCGAAGCCTACCCGGACCTCAAGGCGTCCGAGGTGCTGAACAATCTGATGCGCGAAATTACCGAACAGCAGGAAAACGTCGGCGCAGCCATCGTCATCTTCAATGGTGAGGTCGAACGCTTCAACAACACCATCCAGATGTTTCCAGGCTCGCTGGTCAATGGCGCGCTGAACAAGAAGTCCCCGATCACGCCGTTTACCGATGCCCAGGCCGCGCAGGGTTTCTCGTACCGGCCGAACCTGTAGGCAATGCAGCCGTCGCCGAGGGCGGCGTCGACTCAGACCTATACTGGGCTTCCTGCGATACTTCGACGACAAGGACGTGGTAATGCTCGCCGCACTCAAGCGCTATCCCCCTGCGGTCAACCTGCTCCTGCTGACCACCTTCGTCCTGACCTTGGCCCGCGCGATCACCCTGCCCTACCTGGTGGTCTACCTGGCGGACAACTTCCAGCTCGCAGTCAGTCAAATCGGCCTGCTGATCGGCGGCGCGTTGATGCTGGCGTCGCTGCTGAGTCTGTACGGCGGGCACCTGGTCGACACCCTGCGCAACCACACCTTGGTAATCAGCGCCACGCTGCTGTTCGCGCTGGCCTTCGGCGTGGCCATCGCCAGCCGCTCGGCGTTGCTGTTCTTTGTCTGCCTGGTGCTGATCAACCTGGCCCTGGCGGTGGTCGACATTGCCGCCAAAACGGGCTTCTGCGCGCTGCTGCCGGTCGAGGAGCGCGCCGAGGTGTTCGCCATCAAGTACACCTTGAGCAATATCGGCTACGCCATCGGCCCACTGCTAGGCGTGGCGCTGATCGAGCTGGACGATCAGCTGCCGTTTCTGGTCTCGGCAGCGATCGGCCTGGGCATGTGCCTTTGCTATGCGCGCCTGGGCGATCGGCAGTTGCGCGCGAGCAGTCCGGGACAAACAGGCGCCGGCTTTGGCCAGGTGGCCCTGCGCCTGGCGCGGGATCGACGGCTAGTCTGCTTTACCCTGGGCGGGGTGCTCGGCGCAGTGGTGTTCGGCCAGTTCACCGCGTACCTGTCGCAGTACCTGGTGGTCACCGCCAGCCCCGCCGAAGCGGCGCGGCTGGTGGGGTACCTGGTGACGACCAACGCCGTTACCGTGATTGCGCTTCAGTACCTGATCGGCCGGCGTATCAGCCGCCAACGCCTGATGCCCTGGCTGCTGGCCGGGATGGGGCTGTTCATCGCCGGGCTGCTGGGCTTCTCCCTGGCTGATTCGGCGCTGGCCTGGTGCCTGGCGATGCTGGTGTTCACCCTGGGCGAGATCATCGTCATTCCGGCCGAATACATGTTCATCGACCTGATTGCGCCGGAGCATCTGCGCGGGGTCTATTATGGCGCGCAGAACCTGTCCAACCTCGGCGCGGCGCTGGGGCCGGTGATCGTAGGCTTTGCCTTGGGGCAGTGGGTGCCGGTGGCGGCCTTCTACCTGCTGGTGTTGTCGGTGATACTGGCGGCAGTGTTTTATTACCTGGGCACACAAAAGCACTAGAAATCGGTTCAGCGGCCTGCGACGTCCTGCCACTGCGACCATGGTCGGCGCTGACGAAGCCCGAACGGCGTGCCAGACTGGTTGATCGGGACCGCGTTGGTTTTTTTGCTCCGGAGTCTTCATGTCGTTATCCAGCGGGCTGATCGCCGTGGTCGCCCTGGCCTACATGGCCATCATGTTCGCCATCGCCTTTTATGGCGATCGCCGCAGCACGCCGTTGCCGCCGCGCCTGCGTGCCTGGGTATACAGCCTGTCGCTGGCCGTTTATTGCACCAGCTGGACCTTCTTTGGCGCCGTCGGCCAGGCCGCCGAACAGCTGTGGGCGTTCTTGCCGATCTATCTGGGGCCGGTACTGTTGCTGATCTTCGCGCCGCAAGTGGTGCAGAAGATGGTGCTGATCAGCAAACAGCAGAACATCACCTCGATCGCCGACTTCATCGCCGCGCGCTATGGCAAATCGCAGAGCCTGGCAGTGGTGGTGGCGCTGATCTGCCTGGTTGGGGTACTGCCTTACATCGCCTTGCAACTCAAAGGCATCGTGCTCGGGGTCAACCTGCTGATTGGCGCCAACGCCGACGCCACCGGCACCCGCGTACAGGACACCGCCTTGGTGGTGTCGCTGGTGCTGGCGCTGTTCTCGATCGTGTTTGGTACGCGCAGCCTGGACGTCACCGAGCACCACCGCGGCATGGTCCTGGCGATTGCCTTCGAGGCGCTGGTCAAGCTGCTGGCGTTCCTGGCCGTGGGCGTGTTCGTGGTGTTCAACCTGTACGACGGCTTCGACGACCTGTTCACCCAGGCGCGCCAGTCGGCGCACCTGGAGAGCTACTGGCAGGAGACCATCAACTGGCCGTCGATGGTGGTCCAGACCGGCGTGGCGATGATGGCGATCATCTGCCTGCCACGCCAATTCCATGTGACCGTGGTGGAAAACATCGAAGCCCAGGACATGCGCATGGCGCGCTGGGTGTTCCCGATGTACCTGGTGCTGGCGGCGCTGTTCGTGGTGCCCATTGCCCTGGCGGGGCAGATGCTGCTGCCGGGCACGGTGATCTCCGACTCCTTCGTCATCAGCCTGCCGCTGGCTGAAGCCCATCCGAGCCTGGCGCTGCTGGCGTTCATCGGCGGCGCTTCGGCCGCCACCGGCATGGTCATCGTCGAGGCAGTGGCGCTGTCGACCATGGTCTCCAACGACATGCTGCTGCCCTGGCTGCTGCGGCGCAAGAATGCCGAACGGCCGTTCGAGGCGTTCCGCCACTGGATGCTCTCGGTACGCCGGGTGACTATCGTGGTCATCCTGCTGCTGGCCTATGTCAGCTACCGCCTGCTCGGCTCCACAGCAAGCCTGGCAACCATCGGCCAGATCGCCTTTGCCGCCGTCACCCAGTTGACTCCAGCAATGCTCGGCGCGCTGTACTGGAAGCAGGCCAACCGCCGCGGGGTGTTCGCAGGATTGGCCGCCGGTATCTTCCTGTGGTTCTACACCCTGGTGCTGCCGATTACCGCGCATAGCCTGGGTTGGTCGCTGGAACTGTTCCCAGGTTTGGCCTGGCTGCATGGCAACCCTCTGAACCTGCCGATTACCCCATTGACCCAAGGCGTGGTGCTATCGCTGGCGGGTAACTTCACCCTGTTCGCGTGGGTTTCGATCCTGTCGCGCACACGGGTGTCGGAACACTGGCAGGCCGGCCGCTTCATCGGCCAGCAGACCAGCGCCCGGCCCAACAGCCGCTCGCTGCTGGCGGTGCAGATCGATGACCTGCTCAAGCTCGCGGCGCGCTTCGTCGGCGAGGAGCGGGCGCGGCAGAGCTTCATCCGCTTCGCCTACCGCCAGGGCAAGGGTTTCAACCCTAACCAGAATGCCGACGGCGACTGGATCGAACACACCGAACGCCTGCTCGCCGGGGTGCTCGGCACCTCCTCGACCCGGGCAGTGGTCAAGGCGGCCATCGAAGGCCGCGACATGCAGCTCGAAGACGTGGTGCGCATCGCCGACGAGGCCAGCGAGGTGCTGCAGTTCAACCGCGCGCTGCTGCAAGGGGCGATCGAGAACATCAACCAGGGCATCAGCGTAGTCGACCAGAACTTGCACCTGGTGGCCTGGAACCGCCGCTACCTGGAGCTGTTCAACTACCCGGACGGCTTGATCAGCGTGGGCCGGCCGATTGCCGACATCATCCGCTACAACGCCGAGCGCGGCCTGTGCGGCCCGGGCGAGGCCCAGGTGCACGTGGCGCGGCGCCTGCACTGGATGCGCCAGGGCCGGGCGCACACCTCCGAGCGACTGTTCCCCAATGGCCGGGTCATCGAGCTGATCGGCAACCCGATGCCGGGCGGTGGCTTCGTCATGAGCTTCACCGACATCACCCCGTTCCGCGAGGCTGAGCAGGCGCTCAAAGAAGCCAACGAGGGGCTGGAGCAGCGGGTCGCCGAGCGTACCCATGAGCTGTCTCAGTTGAACCAGGCACTGACCGAGGCCAAGAGCCGCGCCGAGGCGGTCAGCCAATCCAAGACCCGCTTCCTGGCGGCGGTCAGCCATGACCTGATGCAACCGCTCAACGCCGCCCGGCTGTTCTCCGCGGCGTTGTCGCAGCAGGCCGAAGGGATGTCGGACGAGGCCCAGCAACTGGTCCAGCACATGGACAGCTCGCTGCGTTCGGCTGAAGAGCTGATCAGCGACCTGCTGGACATCTCGCGCCTGGAAAACGGCAAGATTACCCCGGACATCAAGCCCTTCGCCCTCAGCGACCTGTTCGACACGCTGGGCGCCGAGTTCAAGGTGCTGGCGGCGGAAAAAGGCCTGGAGTTCCGCCTGCGCGGCAGTCGCCTGCGGGTCAACAGCGACATCAAGCTGCTGCGCCGGGTGCTGCAGAACTTCCTCACCAACGCCCTGCGCTATGGCAAGAGCCCGATCCTGTTCGGCGTACGCCGCCAGGGCGAGCGCCTGTGGCTAGAGGTGTGGGATCGCGGGCCGGGCATTACCGACGACAAGCTGCAGGTGATCTTCCAGGAATTCAAGCGCCTGGATAGCCACCAGACCCGCGCCGAGAAAGGCCTGGGCCTGGGCCTGGCGATCGCCGATGGCCTGTGCCGCGTGCTGGGGCATACGCTTGAGGTGCGCTCATGGCCAGGCAAGGGCAGCGTGTTCCGCGTCAGCGTGCCAATCGCCAGCGCCGCCACAGCCGCGCCTAGTGCCCCTGCCGAGCAGCAGCCCGGGCAACCGCTGGCTGGCCTGCACGTGCTGTGCGTCGACAACGAGGCGAGCATCTTGATCGGCATGAACAGCCTGCTCAGCCGTTGGGGCTGCCAGGTCTGGACCGCTCGCAACCGCGAGGAATGTGAAGCGTTGCTGGCCCAAGGCATGCGCCCACACCTGGCCTTGGTCGACTATCACCTGGACGATGGCGACACCGGTACCGAGCTGATGGCCTGGCTACGGACCCGCCTGGGTGAGCCGGTGCCTGGGGTAGTGATCAGCGCCGATGGGCGCAACGAGACCATCGCCATGGTCCATGCCGCTGGCCTCGATTACCTGGCCAAGCCAGTCAAGCCCGCGGCATTACGCGCCTTGCTCAATCGGCATCTGAGCCTGGTTCAGTAAGCGCTTCGTCGCTCAAGGCGCGCTCGAGCAGCTCGGCCGGCAGGCTCTTGCTGGCGCGCGCGCCGAGCAGCTTGAGCTGCTCGCTACGACTGATCAGGTTGCCGCGCCCTTCACAGAGTTTGTTGCGCGCCGCCGCATAGGCTTTGTCGACTTGTTGCAAGCGCGCGCCAAGCTCGTCCAAATCCTGGATGAACAGCACGAACTTGTCGTATAGCCAGCCGGCGCGCTCGGCGATCTCGCGGGCGTTCTGGCCTTGGCGCTCTTGCTTCCACAAGCTGTCGATGACCCGCAGGGTCGCCAGCAGGGTGGTGGGGCTGACGATGACGATCTGCCGGTCGAAGGCTTCCTGGAACAAGTTGGGTTCGGCCTGCAGCGCGGCCGAGAAGGCCGCTTCGATGGGCACGAAGAGCAGCACGAAGTCCAGGCTGTGCAAGCCCTCCAGGCGGCTGTAGTCCTTGCTGGACAGGCCTTTTACGTGGCTGCGCAGCGATTGCACATGTTGCTTGAGCGCCGCTTCGTCATTGTTACTGACGAACTGTTGGTAGGCGGTGAGGCTGACCTTGGCGTCGACCACCACCTGCTTGTCGCCGGGCAGCATGATCAGCACATCGGGCTGATAACGCTCGCCGTCGGCGCTTTTCAGGCTGACCTGGGTCTGGTATTCGCGGCCCTTTTCCAAGCCGGCGTGC
Organism: Pseudomonas sp. xss_2; assembly: GCF_043104195.1. Taxonomy (NCBI): domain Bacteria; kingdom Pseudomonadati; phylum Pseudomonadota; class Gammaproteobacteria; order Pseudomonadales; family Pseudomonadaceae; genus Pseudomonas; species Pseudomonas sp. xss_2. Next base: position 75,763 of record NZ_JBICKL010000066.1, on the reverse strand, counting down.
TCGAGCACTCGCTCCAGGATCAGCTCGCCCCAGTTGCCTTGGGTTTTCTGCCCCTTGAGGGCCTGGGTCAGGTTGGTCGCTTCATCCGACAGGCGCAGGTTGAGCTGCTGCAGACGCTCGAGTTCTTTGCTCAGGGAGAACCGCTCGCGGGCCTCTTGCTGGTAGCTTTCTTCCACGCGTTTTTCAAAGGCCTGGATGCGTTCTTTGAGCGGATCGAGCAACTGGCCCAGGTGTTGTTGGCTGGTCTGGGCGAAGCGCTGTTCGCGCTCATCGAAGATCTTGCTGGCCATCTCGGCGAACTGCGCACGCAGGGTGTCACGGGCTTGCTGCAAGTCTTCCAGACGCTGCTGGTGGCTTTCTTGTTGCTCGTGCAGCTCAGCCTCCAGACGCGCTGCCTGGGCCTCCAGCCGGCGTAATTCGGCTTCACGACTGGTGCGTTCGAGTTGCCAGGCATGGGCGGCGTCGCGGGCGTTGTCGCGGTCGATCTGGAGCAGTTCCAGCTCACGGCCGAGGGCAGCGAGGTTGGCTTGCTTGACGCCGTTGGCTTCGCTGAGGTCGCTGATTTCGTCGCGGCTGGCGTCGAGTTGGGCCTGCAGGCCTTCGTGGGCGAGCATGGCCGCGCTGAGGCGCTCTTCGAGCAGCGCCAGCGCGTTCTGCCGGGCTGACTGGCGACGCTGGCTCTGCAGGATCCAGGTCAGGCAGGGAACTGCCGCCGCCACGATGCCCAGCAGAATGCTGGCCAGATCTACTGCCATAGCTACCCCAATTAGTTCGATTTCGATGGATGGAGCTTAACAGTACGCAGGCTGTTCGGTCCTCGGCCCCGCGTTGCGGGCCATCGCAGACAAGCCAGCGCCTACAGTGACTGCGGAGCCTGTAGCAACTGACTGTGCTTACGATGGCCCACAGTCGTCAGGTAGATGACATCTGCTTGAGCAACCGCCCAGCCTCCTGCGAGCCCTGCCCTGCCGCCAGCTCCAGCCAATAGCGCGCCTGCTCCGGCTCGCTGCGCTGGCACAAGCGGCCATATTCAAGTTGCGCCCGGCGATCCCCCGCCCGCGCCGCTTGGCGCAGCAGTTCATGGCCAATACGCCGATCCCGGGCATTACCGCAGTCGCGGCAAAGCATCTGCCCCAGGCGACTCTGTGCCACCACCACACCCTGGCGCGCCGGCTGCTTGAGCAAGCGCCCAGCCAGGTGCTTGACGCTGTGCTTGTCACCCAGGCGCGGGCTGTCGAGCAGCCACAGGGCTACTTTCAGGGAAAAGCGCTTGGGAACAGGCTCGGACGATGCGGGGGGTTGAGCGAGGTTTTTACCGCGAAAATTCATGACTGACAGCGAAGGCAATTCGTGAGGCGCGCCACTCTACTCCATTTTTTGCGCGATGGCCTGGGCGTTTTTTGATGAAATTTCAAAAAATTTCGATGATCTTTTCTTGACGTTTTCCAACCGGCATTTATCACCGAGTCGATTCACGACGATTGTCGGACAGTTATGAATATTGCTGGCACGCCCGTCCTAGAGCAAGCGCTCGGGACAATCCACAGATCCTGTGGATAACTCGGTGGACAACCACTTCATGTTGCTTTCAAACCCCCATGAAATGGGGCCTACAGTCAAACTGTCGATTTTTTCACCAGCTAAAATTAGTGTTTTTTTTCATTGACTTAAGCTTTCAGTCAAGGCATTGGCGAGGCCATCGGCGGTTGTTGCAGTGCCGTTACAAGCTGCGCCTCAAATGTGTACAAGTGCACCGAAACCCCGCATTTGGATGCACGAAAATAGTCCATGCGACCAATTGCCCTGGTTGCTCCCCCACTTCACAAGAGGGCCAGGAACAGACATACTGGTCGGCTTCGCGGCTAAAAAGCAGCGATGCTTGCACTCCCTGGTTTTTTCCTGTAGGGTGCGTCTCGTTAGTACCCAGCTGAAAATCAATTCTGGCCAGTAAGGTCCCTGCAGCGTCCAGCTCCCCCAAGAGCAGCACCTGCTGAAACAGGACCGGCCCTTTCGATGATTCACTCGGCAGCCAACGCTGCTCAAGCACGAATCACCTCGCAGATTGATCGGGATCTTCACCCAGAGGCCTTGAACCTTCGCCTCGGTGTGCCTGCCCGACTTTTGACGTACCTACCAGTCAGCCCAGCGCCTACCTATTGAATGCGCCACCTCTGGCTGCCCTGTTCCAGTCAGGTTCAGCGCCTCCTTAATAAAGGCGTCACTGGAACGTTTCTAAGATGCATGGATCGTATTCCATGACTAATGCAGGAACCTCCACATAATGACAAATCATCATCAGTTTCAGCGTGCCGTTGGCACTCTCTCTCAGGCCTTCGCCCCACTGAAGTGCCTTATCGTTGCCCCACGCAAGGGCAGCTTCAGCTTCACCCTGGTCGACGAACACGGTATCGCTTGCCACAGCGAGCGCCTGTATCCCGAGCAGTACAACCGCGCAGAACCGCTGCAAGCGGTCATCGATCGGACCCGCCAATCGCTGACCGCGTGATTGGCGAATGCCAGCCCATTCATGGGTTGAATCGGCGCACTTCCCTGCTGCCTGTTGGTTCTTGGCCTAATTGCTGTATGGCATATGGCGAACAACCTCAGGCAGCAATCGATTTAAAAACAGGCCTTTACGCCGTGGTTATCACACTACACTTCAACTCGAGTGGTGTAAGCCGCTTCCGGCGGGCCTGATCCTTCACCAGCTGCCAAGCTCCAGCGCCCGTCGGCCCTTAATAGAACGAGGGCATCATGGGTATCGCTGCGAATGAATTGTGTCAGTATGTGATCCGTCCAACCCTGGTCTACCTGAACCGTCATTGCGCCAGCGCCGAGGCCTTGCTACTCGGTGTCGCCGCCAGCCAATCGGCACTCGGTTCAGCCTTGCACGACCGACGCGGACACGGTCTCTACCGAATCGGTGAGACACGTCACCAGGCCCTGTGGGACGACTACCTCGCTCGCGATCCGGACCTGGCCAGCCTGGTCCGCGGCCTTGCCAGCCAACACGCCTTCCTGGGCGGGCCGCACCTTGAGCTGACGGTCAACCTACGCTACTCCACCGCCATCGCCTGGATGCTCATCGAACAGCAATCCACCGCCCTCCCCGCCCCCGATGACCTGCTTGGGCTTGCCCGAATCTGGCGGCAAATCTTCCAGCCTCAGGGACGCCTGCGTGACTTCACTCACGCTTGGCACACCTGCATTGAACCAATCCTGTCGGAAGCCTCCTAAGCGTCATCCTACAAAAAACCGGAAAAAAGGGAATTTTGGTCGGATTGTCCTACAAAACCGCTCTATCTCCTGCATTTGAGGCTATGGCGCGGCGCGTGATTTGTTGGTAGCTTTTCGCCCCGGAGATCCCAAGGAGTTTCACAATAATGAAAAAAGTAATGCTCAAAACCTCCCTCGGCGTCGCCGTTGCTCTCGCTTCCAGCCAATTGCTGGCCAGCGGCTTTGCGCTTAACGAGCAAAGCATCAGCGGCATGGGGACAGGTTTCGCGGGTCGTTCTTCTTCTGCCGAAGATGCCAGCACCGTGTTTGGCAACCCTGCTGGTATGTCGCGCCTCAAGCGTGAACAGATCACCGTGGGTGGCGCCGCCGTTATCGCAAAATCCGACATCTCGGGCCCAGGCAGCAACTATGGGGGGGAAACTGACGGTGACATGGTCCCGGTGGTTGGCGTACCGATGGGTTACTACGTCAAGCCAATCGATGATCACTGGAGCGTAGGTTTTGGCGTGTACGTGCCGTTCGGCCTGGTTACCGACTACGGTGGAGACGACGCCGCACGCTACTGGGGCAAGAAAAGCCACGTAGAAGTCATCACCTTCCAGCCGACCGTCAGCTATGCCTTCAACGACAAGGTATCGATCGGTTTCGGCCCTACCTTCAACCGGATCAAGGGTGAGCTGGGTTCCAACCTGCACAACCTGGTTCCAGGCGGTGGGGATGGTGAAGTCAAGATCAAGGGCGACGACACCGCAGTTGGCTACAACATCGGCCTTTTGGTGCAAGCAACTGACCGTACCCGGTTGGGCCTGACTTACCACTCGATGGTCGACTACAAACTGGAAGGCAAGACCAAGGTCGGTTATTCCGTACCGCCCCTGGGCATCAATATCGACGACAAGTTCGACGCCACCCTGAAGATCAAGACGCCTGAGTCGGTGGACTTCTCCATCACTCACGAACTTGACGATCAGTGGACCCTCTACGCAGGTAGCACCTGGACTCGCTGGAGCCGTCTGGAGGCCATCACCGTCAACAACGACCTGCCTGCTGCGCTGGCTGCAAACCCGATTGGCGGCGCCTTCGGCACCATCAGCGAAGAGCAGAACTGGCATGACACCTGGGCTCACGCTATTGGCGTGTCCTATAAGGTCAACAAGGAGTGGACGCTGCGCACCGGCTTCTCGGTCGATCAGTCGCCAACCAACAACCATGACCGCTCGCCACGCATTCCGACTGGCGATCGCAAGATCTTCAGTGTCGGCGCAGGCTGGAGCCCGACCGAAGACATGACCATCGACGTGGCCTATTCCTACCTGTGGGAAGAAGACACCAAGGTCAACAATCAGCCGGACTCACCAACTGTAGGCGCGCTGAAAGGCTCGTACCAAGCCAAGTACGAGAACAGCGCTCACGGTGTAGGTGCTTCGCTGACCTACCGCTTCTGAGCCGCTCTTGAGCTGCTCTTGAGTAAGCCACGCTGCATAAAAACCGCCCTCGTGGCGGTTTTTTTATGGTCTGCGTAAGCACTTTCCAGCCCACATACCACTACCAAACAGACGAATCCGCTTGCACGCCCCACCGCTGCCCGAGGCACTCCTGTAGATAATCCATGAATACCCGCACCTTAGCCGTCATGGCAAAACGATCAGTCACGCACAGGTAGACATCCATCGGCTCGGTCTGCGCATAGACCAGACCAGCCTCGGAGCACTCGAACAAGGGCACCAACGCACCAGCGTCGAGATACGGCCGGACGATGAACTCGGCCAACCGGGCAATCCCGCCGTCATTGAGCGCCATCTGCGTCAGGGCATCGATATCATCGCTGATCAGCACCTGACCGAACTGGGCATCGAAACGCACGCCGTCCCCCACAAAGCCCCAGCGCAAGAAACGCCCATCCACCGGATAGCGAAACACCAGGCAACGATGGTCACGCAGCGACTGCGGCGTCGGCGGCAGGCCAGCGCTCGCCAGATAGCCGGGCGATGCGCAGCAAATGAAGGGGATGCGTGCGATATGCCGGGCGATCAGGTGATCTTCGAGCTGCGGGGTAATGCGCAGGCTGACATCGACCTCCTCGCGCGCATGGTTGACCTTGCGATCAGTCGTAATCAACTCTATCGAAAGCTGCGGGTAGCGTGCACTGAAGGCGGGGATCAACGGCGCCAGCACATGCCGGCCGAATGCCGAGGTCGATGCAATGCACAGGCGCCCCTGCGGTTCGCTGTCAGGCGTGCTCACCGCTTGCTCGGCCAAAGCGAGGTCATGCTCGATTTGCCTGACCCGCTGGTAATACAGGCTGCCCGCTGGGGTCAGGGTCATGCTGCGGGTAGTGCGTGACACGAGCCGCACCTGCAAGTGCGCCTCAAGCCGGGCCAGGTTCTGACTGACAGCTGCGGGACTGATCCCCAGCAGCCGCGCGCCACCGGCGATACTGCCCGCCTCGACCACCTTGATGAAGCTGCGAATGGTGTTGAGCAGATCCATGGCGAGCCCTGATGATTCGTAAGAATCTCTTTATAAAGAACTCAGCCGCGACGGTCTACAGCCCGTCTTGCCCGCTTGTTAACCTGCGCCTCCACCCACTGCTGGAGGTCATCGATGAGCGAACTGTCTCCCACCCGTAGCCGGCGGCGCTTGCGCCCAGGTGCCACGCCTTATGTGTTCGCGTTGTATATGTCGGCGATCATGGCCTTGCTGATGTGCTTTGTGATCACTGCAGCCAATGCCGGGATTACCCCCGACTATCTGGCCAACGTGCTCAAGGCCTACCAGCTGGCAATGCCGGTGGCCTTTGTCTGCGTGTTGATGGTGCGCCCTGTGGTCGTGCGCCTGGTGGCCCTGACCGTGCACCCCCACTAAGCCTCAGGGCTCAGAGGCAATGGCTTTTTCGATCGCCGCCTTGAACTCAGGATCGTCAGGCTTGGTCAGGCTGGAGAAGTTGGCGATCACCTTGCCGCGACGATCCACCACGTACTTGTAGAAATTCCACTTGGGCGCACTGCTCTGCCTGGCCAGCTCGCTGAACAACGGCACCGCATCGTTGCCGCGCACATGCTGCGCCTTGGTCATGGCGAAGGTCACACCATAATTGGCAAAGCAGACCTTGGCGGTCTTCGCGCTGTCGGGGTCTTCCTGCTTGAAGTCATTGGAAGGTACGCCAAGCATCTGCAGACCTTGCCCCTGGAACTCCTTGTACAGCGCCTCAAGCCCTTCGAACTGCGGGGCGAAACCGCAGTAGCTGGCAGTATTGACGACCACCAGCGGCTTGCCGGCAAAGCGCTCGCACAAATCGATCTGCTGTTTGCCGCTAAGCTCGGGCAGGCTGCCCTGCAACACTGCCGGGCAGTCTGCGGCCCAGCTTGAGGCCAGCGTCGCCAGGGCCAGGAAAGGTATCGCCAGCCAGCGTGCATGCATCATGGTAAATCCCCTGCAAGACAGTCCTTGAACTTGCAGGGTAGCGCCTAACAAAGGCTCATGCCCAGTTGCATCAGCGCCAAGCCTCCCCGGTGCCAGCCCCACCAGGCCAACGCCAGCAGCACGATTGCTGCGGCTGCCAGCAGGCTAGCGCCCAGGTAGCGGTTCATGCCGCTTGCGCCTGCAGGCGGGCGACCGGACGCTCACGCACCGGCCAGTTGAGCGCGGCAGCCAACAGACTGAGCAGGATGGAGATCTGCCAGACCAGGTCATAGCTGCCCGTGCGGTCGTATACCACCCCACCCAGCCAACCGCCGAGGAAGGCGCCCAGCTGATGGAACAAGAAGACGATGCCGCCGAGCATCGACAGGTTACGTACGCCAAACAAGGTGGCCACCGTGCCATTGGTCAACGGCACTGTAGACAGCCACAGCAGGCCCATCGCAATGCCGAACAGATAGGCACTGAACTGGGTCACCGGTGCCCACAGGAACAACACGATCACCACCGCGCGCAGCAGGTACAGCGCCGTCAGCAAGCGCGGCTTGGACATGCGTCCACCGAGCCAACCGGCGGTGTAGGTACCCACGATATTGAACAATCCGACCAGCGCCAGCACGGTGGTGCCGATGGTCGCCGGCAGGTGCTGGTCGACCAGGTAGGCCGGCAGGTGCACGCCAATGAACACCACCTGGAAGCCACAGACGAAGAACCCCAGGGCCAAGAGCCAGAAGCCCGAATGCGAACACGCTTCACGCAGTGCCTGGCCCAGGGTCTGTTCAGCGCCATGACTCGGCAGCGGACGATCCTTGAGCAGGCCCACGAACGGCACGATCAACGCCACCAGCAGGCCCAGTACGAGCAAGGCCGCCGACCAGCCCAGCCACTGGATCAGGCCGAGCGTGCCCGGCAACATGGCGAATTGGCCAAACGAGCCTGCCGCACTGGCGATGCCCATGGCCATGCTGCGTTTTTCCGCTGGCACCGCGCGCCCAACCACCCCGAGGATGACCGAGAAGGATGTTCCGGACAGGCCAATACCGATCAGCAAGCCGGCGCTCAGCGACAGCGACCAGGCCGAGTCGGCCATGCCCATGGTGATCAACCCTGCGGTGTAGAGAATCCCACCGATGACCACCACCTTGGCTGCGCCGAAACGGTCAGCCAGCGCGCCGGCGAACGGTTGGGCCAGACCCCAGATCAGGTTCTGCAAGGCAATGGCGAAGGCAAACACTTCGCGCCCCCAGCCGAAATCGGCGCTCATCGGCGCCAGGAACAGCCCGAAGCCATGTCGCACCCCCAGAGACAACGCCAAAATCAGCGCCGCCCCCAGTAGCACCCACCCACTGGTTCGCCAAACGGAAGTCATTGTTGTTATCTCCAGCACATCGCAAGGTTAATACGGGTATATACCCGCTTATCATCGTACGCGGTCACGCCAAACGCTCCAGCAAGCGCACCAGTTCATCGCGCTGCCCTTCACCCAACTGCTCGACCAACGTCAGCTGAGCGCGCTCCCAGGCCGGACCGGCATCCTGCAAGCGTGCTTTACCAGCCTCGGTCAGCAGCACCACTCGATTGCGCTGGTCTGCCCCCTCGGCCAGAGCCACCAGGCCGTCGGCCTCGAGCACCTTGAGATTGCGCCCCAGGGTACTGCGATCCAGGCCCATGGCTTCAGCCAGGCTGGTGATACTGGGTTGATCGAGCCGCTGTAGATGGCGCAACAGGGAAAACTGGGCGACATTGATGCCGAAGCCGGCAAGGGCCTCGTCGTAATGTCGGCTCACCCCGCGGGCGGCTCGACGCAGATGGGTACAGATACATTCACTGGTCAGCATGGATACGTGTATATACCCGCATCACTGATGTTGCAAGACGTTTCAAACGCGGATCATTGCTGCAAGCGCTTGCGGATGGGCTCGAATGCCGCCGTGGCCGCGCGCTTGAGCGGATCCTCGGTGCCCTGCTCGATCGCCTGCCAGTAATGCCACGGCACCTTGGCAGTGCCCAGTTCGTAGTCCATGCCATCCCAGCTGTCTTCACGAAAACTGTAGAACGCCCAATGCAGGGCGTTTTTGTCCAGCACCGTCAGCACATCTTCAAGGTATTGCTGGCAACCGGGCAGACGTCGCATGCAGCCGAACTCTCCGACCACCAGCCGTGAATGGGGCAGTTTCACTCGGTCGAACCACTCAAGCGGCGCTTGCAGATACTGCGCTACCCGCTGGGCATTCCATTGCTCGGTATGCCCGGCGAAAGGCACCGGCCCGGGATAGGCAAAGGGCTTTTTGCGGGTCATGTTCGGCGCACTGGTAGCCGCGTAGGGTTCGTACATGTGCACGCTATACAGCACCCGCTCATCGCTCAGCGCTGCTGGCCAGTAGGCAAACGCATCCGCTGCCGCGTACCAGCCGGCGTCGAGCATGATCGGCGTGTCAGGGTCGACCTCACGGATCGCCGCCAGCAACTGCTGGTACAAGCCAGGCAAATCGCGGGGGCCGCCCTGCTGGGCGGCGTACCACTGCTGCATCCGCTGTGGGTCTGCGTGTTCGGCCAAACCGCCGAGTTTTTCCGGCGCGGGCTCGTTGATCAGGTTGTAGGCGGCGACTGCCGGGTGATCCTTCAGCGCCTGGGCAAGGTCACGCCAGAAGGCGGCGGCTTGCGCCCAGTAATGTTTGTCTTGCCAGAGGCGATCATCGAATTGGTCGTGATTGTTCTGCGACCAGCGCATCCCCGGCAGCGAAAGCGGTGCGATCACCACTTTCAGGCCTGCGCCATGGGCATGGTCGAGGACCTGCCTGAGCTGGGCCAGGTCGGCTGTGGCGAGCCCCTGATAGGCATCGGCATTGCCCAGCAGAAAGTCGCGTTGCTCAGGTTGCCATTTGTCGTAGGACAGCCGCACCCAAGTGGCGCCATAGCCTTGCAGGGCTTGGAAGTAGGCTTGGTTCGGTGGCAGCCGGTTGAAGCTGTTGCCGCCGTGGCGGGGGGTATTCCAGAACTCGATCAGATCGGCGCCATGGGCTGATTGGATGGCGAGCAGGAACAGGCTGGTGAGTATCCAATGGCGCATGCTCGGCGCCTCCTTGGCAGGCTTGAGAAGCGCTCAAGGGTACGCCTGCTCTGCCAGGGGAGCATTGCCTCAAGGATTGCTGGAGATTGCGACTGACCGCCAAGGCTCTATCGCGGGGCACGCCCGCTCCCACGTATTGCACCGAGCTACAGCCATGCAGCAATCACGTAAGAGGCAGCAACGCCAGCCCCAACACCACTGCCAATTCCAACAACTCAAGCATCGCCCCGGCGGTATCCCCTGTGGTGCCGCCTAACCTTCGACACATGAGCTGACGCAACCAGGCAAACACCACGCCCGCCAGCAGCACCAGCCACAGCGCCGCCCAGCCGCCCAACACCACACAGGCCAGTGCACTTGCCAGCAGCACCCAGCGCGCCGTGCGCTTGGGTAGATGCTCAGCCAGCGCTTGCCCAAGCCCACCGGGACGTACGTAGGGCGTGCAGAGAAACAACCCCAGCAACGCCGCCCGCCCAACCAAGGGCGCCAGCACCAGCCAGGCGCCGACGCCGCGCTCGACCAACACACACAGCGCGCAGAACTTGAGCAACAGTACCAACACCAGGGTGACCACGGCGATCGGCCCGCTGCGCGGATCTTTCATGATCAGCAAGGTGCGCTCACGATCGCCAAAGCCGCCCAGCCAGGCGTCAGCGCTGTCGGCCAGCCCATCCAGGTGCAAGGCGCCACTGAGCAGCACCCACAGGGTCAGCAGCAAGGCGGCATGCAACGGTGCTGGAGTGCCGTGCAGCAAATGGCTGGCCGCCCACAACAACAGGCCGAACAGCAGGCCTACCAGCGGATAGAACAACAATGAGCGACCCGTCTCACGCGGTTCAGGCATCCCCGGCAGGGTGACCGGCAGGCTGCTGAGAAACTGCAAGGCGATCCACAGTGGCAGCATCTCAGGGCAGCTCCCGCAGTTGTCCGTTTTCTTCCAGCTGCAGACGCACCAGCGCGCCATGGCCGACTTCGACCTGCAGCAATTGCTCACGGGGCAGCCCCCGCGCACGGGCCAGCAGCAGGCGCATCACCCCGCCATGGGTCACCAGTAGCAGCTGTTTGCCAGCATGCTCGCGGTGTAGACGCTCGATGGCCACCAGCACCCGTTCAGCGAAGGCCTCGACCGGCTCGCCGCCCGGCGGGGTGAAGGCATAGGGATCGGCCCAGAACAGCCCAAGCGCATCGGCCTGATCCTCCATGATCTGCGCAGCGCTGCGCCCTTCCCAGTCACCGAAGTGCAGCTCGCGGATGCCCGCTTCCAGCTGCACCGGCAACGCCAGGCGGGCGCCGAGTTGGTCAGCAAAGTGCGCGCAGCGTTGCAACGGCGAAGTGACCAGCGCGTGCCACGGCCCGCCCTGTTCGACCGCCGCGCGCATCTGCGCCCAACCCCGTTCGGTCAGGGCGTCGTCAAGGCTGCCGCGCAGGCCGCCACCCAGCTCGGTTTCACCATGGCGCAGCAGGTCGATGATCATGCCGGGCGATCCGCCACCGCAGCTTCGGCAAAGGTCGCCATCTGCCCGTGCAGGGCACAGGCCAAGCGCATCAATGGCACCGCCAACGCGGCGCCGCTGCCCTCGCCCAGGCGCAGGCCGAGGGCCAGCAGCGGCTCGGCCTCAAGGGCCGCGAGCAGCGCCAGATGCCCAGGCTCTGCTCCCTGGTGGGCGAACAGCAGCCAGGCACGGCAGTGCGGATTCAGGCGCACCGCGACCAACGCGGCGACGCTGCAGATAAAGCCATCGACAAGCACCGCCACACCCTGCTGGGCACAGGCCAGGTAGGCGCCGGTCAGTGCGGCGATCTCGAAGCCGCCGACGCACGCCAGCGCCTGCAATGGGTCATCGGCACGCAGCCCGTGCAGGACCAAGGCACGCTCGATCACCTCAGCCTTGTGCCGCACCCCTGCTGTGTCCAAGCCCGTGCCTGGGCCGCTCAGTTCACGAGCCGGGCAACCGAGCAAGGTGCTCGCCACGGCTGCGGCCGCAGTGGTATTACCGATGCCCATCTCACCGCCGATGAACAGCTGGGCGCCCTGCTCGGCAGCGCGTAATGCCGTTTCACGACCGGCCTGCAACGCCGCCCGCAGTTGCTCGCCAGTCATCGCCGGACGCTGGGCAAAATTGGCCGTGCCGGCGCCTAGACGCAGATGGCGCACGCCCGCTAGCTGCAAGGTGGGATCGATGGTACCGAGGTCGACCACTTCCAGGCTCGCTTCGAGCTGGCGCGCCAGTACGCTGATCGCCGCGCCGCCAGAAACGAAGTTGCGCAGCATCTGCCCGGTCACCGCCTGCGGATAGGCCGAAATGCCCTCCTCGACCACGCCATGGTCGCCCGCGAAAATGCTGATCGCAACGTGCTCCAGGCTCGGCCGTTCACGCCCTTGCAGGCCAGAAAGGGTCACTGCCAAGGTCTCTAGCTGACCGAGCGAGCCGGTGGGTTTGGTCAGTTGCTGCTGACGGGCGCGGGCCTGGTCCATGGCGGCGTTATCGACAGTTTGGCAGGCATCACGCCACCACGATTGGGTCATAGAGCAGGTCCTTTGAGCATCAGAGGAAGGCCGGCAACGGTAAGCACCACGCGCTCGCAGCGCTCGGCTACGGCCTGGTGCAGCCAGCCGGCCAGATCGACATAACGGCGGGTCAGTTCGCCCATGGGCACCACGCCCAGGCCGGTTTCATTGCTGACCAGAATGATCGTGCCCGGCAGGCTTTGCAGACAGTCGAGCAGCGCGTCGCGCTCTTGCGCCAGGCGCTGGTCGTCCTCGAGCATCAACAGATTGGTCAGCCACAGGGTCAAGCAGTCCACCAACAGGCAGCGCCCTGGCGCCGCCTCGGCGCGCAGTACCGCGGCCAGTTGCAGCGGCTGTTCGATCAGCGCCCAGTGATCGGGGCGGCGCTGGCGATGCAGCTGCACCCGCGCATTCATCTCGCCATCGAGCGGCTCGCTGGTGGCGATGTAGGTCACCGCCAGGCCCGAGTCCTGGGCCAGTTGTTCGGCCAGGCGACTCTTGCCGGAGCGGGCACCGCCAAGGATCAGGTTGCGCATTTCAGGCGACTCCACACAATTGGCGCAGGTGCGCGGTGTCCAGGTGTTGCTCGATCAGGTCGGCCAGGCGCTCGATATCGCGTTCGCGCAGGGCCTCGTAGTCGATGCTTTGCACCGCTTGCAGGCCGGCCCAGCGCAACAGCGCGGCGCACGACTGGCTACCTTCGAACAGGCCGTGCAAATAAGTGGCGAGAATCTGCCCATCGGCACTGATCGCGCCGTCGCAGCGGCCATCGGCCAGGTGCACGGCAGGCTGCTCCAGGGCCGGGCCACGGGTCACCCCAGCGTGGATCTCATAGCCGGCAACCGCCGATTGCTCCAACTGCAAGGTGCCACAGACGTTGCGCAGCTGTTTCTCGGCCTCAAGCTCGGTGACGTAGTCGAGCAGGCCCAGGCCGGCACTGGTGCCTGGTGGGCCTTCCAGGCCAAGCGGATCTCGCACTTCGCCACCGAGCATCTGCAAGCCACCGCAGATGCCGATCAGCTTGCCGCCGTAGCGCAGGTGGCGCGCGATGGCGCTGTCCCAACCGCGCTCGCGCAACTGTGCCAGGTCGGCACGCACGCTCTTGGAGCCCGGCAGGATGATCAGGTCGGCGGGCGGGATGGGCTGGCCCGGCCCGATGAACTGCAAATCGACCTGGGGGTGCAGGCGCAGCGGGTCGAAGTCAGTGTGGTTGCTGATCCGCGGCAGCACCGGCACGATCACCTTGAGCACCTGCGCAGCCTTGCTCGGCTGACGCACGTCGATGGCGTCCTCGGCTTCCAGGTGCAGGTCGGTGACATACGGCAGCACGCCCAGCACCGGTTTGCCGGTGCGCTGTTCGAGCCAGTCCAGGCCCGGCTGCAACAGGGCGATGTCACCGCGAAAACGATTGATCACAAAGCCTTTGACCCGCGCCTGCTCGCTGGCCGAGAGCAGCTCCAGGGTGCCGACCAGGTGGGCGAACACCCCACCGCGATTGATGTCGGCCACCAGGATCACCGGGCAGTCGACCGCCTCGGCAAACCCCATGTTGGCGATGTCGCCAGCGCGCAGGTTGATCTCGGCAGGCGAGCCGGCACCTTCGACCATCACCACCGGGTACGCCGCCGCCAGCCGCTGGTGCGAGGCCAGCACGGCCTGCATGGCGATGGCTTTGTAGTCGTGGTAGGCAACGGCGTTCATGCTGGTGACCGCCCGCCCGTGGATGATCACCTGGGCGCCGGTATCGCTGTTGGGCTTGAGCAGCACTGGGTTCATGTCGGTGTGCGGCGCCAGCCGACAGGCCTGGGCCTGCACCGCCTGGGCGCGGCCAATCTCGCCGCCGTCGGCGGTGACCGCACTGTTAAGGGCCATGTTTTGCGGCTTGAACGGCACCACGGCAATGCCCTGGCGCAGCAGCCAGCGGCACAAGGCGGTGACCAGCGTGCTCTTGCCGGCATCGGAAGTGGTGCCTTGCACCATGAGGGTGGTCATGCCGATTCCTTCTGGTAATCATCGAGCGCCAAGCGCAGACGCTGTTCGTCCGCCGCGCTGGCAGGCAGGCCGAGGCGCACCGCCGCAGGGTGCTCGAACACGCGCACGAGAATGCCGCGCTGGGCGAGAAAGTCATGCAGGCGTGCGGCCTGCTCGCCACGGATGTACTGGAACAGGTCACAACCGCCGCTTGGCGTCAGACCTGCATCATTCAACAGGCTTGCCAGGCGTTGACTGGCCTGCCGGCAACTGACGATCTGCGCGACATGAGCCTGCTCATCGGCCAGGCACGCTTGGCCGAGCACTCGGGTCGGACCGGCAACCGTCCACGGCCCCAGCAGCTCGGCCAGGCGCAGCAGCAGGCTCGGCTCAGCCATGACGAAGCCCAGACGCACCCCGGCCAAACCGAAAAACTTGCCGAACGAACGCAGCACGATCAACCCTGCACGCTCGGTGCAGTCGACCACGCTGTGCTCTGGGGTGTTGTCCATGAACGCTTCATCGACCACCAGCCAGCCGCCACGGCGGGCCAAGCGGGCATGCCAGTCGAGCAGGCGCTCGCGCGGTACAGTGCGTCCAGTGGGGTTGTTCGGGTTGACCAGCAGCAGCACCTGCAGGCTGTCGAGCGCCTGTTCGACCTGCTCATCGTCAAGCTCCACCAGCTGGTGGCCAGCACGTTGCCAAGCGTACGGGTGCTCGGCATAGCAAGGCCCCAGCACCCCGACCCGACCTGCCGCACGCAAGTGTGGCAGCGCCTGAATCGCCGCCTGCGAGCCAGCCACCGCCAGCAGGTGCTCGGCCCCGTAGTAACGTCGCGCCGCCTGTTCCAGGCCGTCTTCGGCCTCAGGCAAGCGCGCCCAGGCCTCAATGGGAATGGGCGGGATCGGGTAGGACCAAGGGGCAATGCCGCTGGACAGATCGAGCCACTGCTCGCGGGCAATCCCGTAGTGGCGTACGGCCCGTTGCAAGCGGCCTCCGTGTTCAAGCATTGAGGTAGCCTCCCAGGCAGATCACCAGCAGCCACAGCCAGACGCCGCGCTGCACCAGGCTCCAGCCACGCTCGATAGCATCGGCATCGGCCATCGGGCCTTGGCCCAGGCGCGGGCGCTCGTGCAGTTCGCCGTGGTACACCGCAGGGCCACCCAACTCGACCCCCAACGCACCAGCGCCAGCGGCCATCACCGGCCCGGCGTTGGGGCTGTCCCACAGCGGCCCCTGCTGACGCCAGCAACTGAGCGCCAGGCGGGTCTTGCCCAACAGTGCGTAGGTCAGGGCCACCAGCCGTGCGGGAATATAGTTGAGCACATCATCGATTTTCGCTGCTGCCCAGCCGAAGCGCTCGAAGCGCTCATTGCGATAGCCCCACATGGCATCGAGGGTATTGCTCAGGCGATACAGCACCACACCGGGAGCACCAGCGACGATGAACCAGAACAACGCGGCAAATACCGCATCGCTGCCATTCTCCAGCACCGATTCGGTGGCTGCGCGGGCCACAGCGGGCTCGTCGAGCTCACGGGTCTCGCGGCTGACCAGATAACCCACGCGCTTTCTCGCCTCATCCAGATCGCCACGGCGCAAAGCCTCGGCTACTGGCAGCACGTGCTCGCCCAAACTGCGCAGGCCGAGCGCGCAGTACAGCGCCAGCACCTCGACCAGCCAGCCGAGGTAGGGCAACCAGGACAGGATCAGCGCCAGCAGGGTCAGCGGCACCACCGCCAGGAACCAGGCACTGACGCCATGACTGCGCCAGCCCCTGCCGCCGGCATTGAGCCGCTGTTCCAGGCGCGAGGCAAAATTGCCGAAGGCCACCAACGGATGGCGGCGCTGCGGTTCACCCAGCAAAGCGTCCACGGCCACCCCGGCCACGGTCAGCAAGGCCACGCTCATCGGCGCTCTCCCCATTGGTTGTCGTAGAGCATCTCGCTTAACGGGCGTTGCTCGGCCCAGTTTTCCATGACCAGCATCGGCGCTGGGTAGAACGCCTGTACCGGGCCCAGGCACAGCACCGCCACTGGCTTGGCACCGGCTGGCATGCCCAGCAGTTCGCCCAGCGCCTGCGGGTCGAACAGCGACACCCAACCCATTCCCAGGCCTTCGGCACGCGCCGCCAGCCACAGGTTCTGGATGGCGCAGGCAAGTGAGGCAAGGTCCATTTCAGGCAAGGTGCGGCGGCCGAAAATGTGCGGCTCGCGGTTGTCCATCAACGCCGCGACCAACACTTCGGCGCAGTCGTTGATGCCCTCGACCTTGAGCTTCATGAACTCATCGGAGCGCTCGCCGAGCGCCTCGGCGGTGAGCGCCCGCTCCTGTTCGACCAGGGCTTGGATGCGCCCGCGTAGTTCACGTTGGCTGATGCGAATGAAGCGCCAAGGCTGCATCAAGCCGACGCTTGGCGCCTGGTGAGCGGCGTTGAGCAGGCGTGTGAGCAGCGCCGGGGCGATCTCTCCACCGGCAAAGTGGCGCATGTCGCGACGCTCCCCAATGGCTCGGTAGACTGCGGCGCGCTCGGCCGCGCTGAAGGCGTGCTCGCTCATGGTCGCAGCAGCGCCGCCGCCGCGTCAGGGTTGGAAGGGAAGTAGAAGTGCACATACGACGCCGTCAGGCGCCCCAGGCGATAGACCGCCTCGTTGCCACGCCCGCCGTTGGGGCTCAAGCCACGGGCGATGGGTTCGAGCGAGGTGGTGGTCAGCGAGTGGTGATAGGTATGCCCGCGCAAGGTGCCTTCCGGCAGCTCGACCGCCTGCAAGGCCAGGGCGGCGAGGCGCTTTTGCATCACCGCTTCGCCGGGCAGCAGGCCAAGCAGTGGCGCACGCTCGCCAGCGACATCGGTCAGTGCATCGAGCAAGTACAACATGCCGCCACATTCGGCCAGCAGCGGTTTGCCCTGGGCATGGTGGGCGCGGATCGCTTCCAGCATCGGCGCATTGGCGGCCAGGGCCTGATGATGCAGCTCAGGATAACCACCTGGCAGGTACAGGCTGTCTACCGCTGGCAACTGGCGGTCGTGCAGTGGCGAGAACAATTCGAGCTGGGCACCCATCTCGCGCAACAGGTCGAGGTTGGCGCCATAGGTGAAGGCGAACGCCTCATCCTGGGCCACGCCAATGCGCAGGCCGGCCAGCGAAGGCACTGCTGCGGCGCGTTGAGGGGCGTCGAACGCTACCGGCGGCGGTAGCGCTGCATCGCAGCTCGAGCCCAGTGCTTGGGCGGCGGCGTCCAGGCGCAGGTCCAGATCGTTCAATTCGCTCGCTTGCACCAGCCCCAAGTGACGGCTGGGTAGCTCGATGCCGCGCTCACGAGACAGCCCGCCATACCAGCGCAGGCCTTCAGTAAGGCTGCCTTCGAGCAACTGGGCGTGCCGCAGGCTGCCGACTCGGTTGGCCAGCACCCCGGCAAACGGCAAGTCCGCCTGGTAACGCGCCAGCCCCAGCGCCAGCGCACCAAAGGTCTGGGCCATGGCCGTGCCGTCGATCACGGCCAGCACCGGCACACCGAAATGGCGCGCCAGGTCGGCGCTCGATGGGGTGCCGTCGAACAGCCCCATGACGCCTTCGATCAGGATCAGATCAGCATCGGCCGCAGCTTCCCAGAGCAGGCGGCGACTTTCCTCGGCGCCGATCATCCACAGGTCCAGCTGGTACACCGGGGCACCACTGGCGCGTTCGAGAATCATCGGGTCGAGAAAGTCAGGCCCGCACTTGAACACCCGGACCTTACGCCCAAGGTTACGGTGCAGGCGTGCCAGGGCAGCGGTGACCGTGGTCTTGCCCTGGCCGGAAGCCGGTGCCGCGATCAGCACCGCCGGACAATGCCGGGTTTGGCTCATAGTTCCACGCCCTTCTGCGCCCGGATGCCGGCCTGGAAGGCGTGCTTGAGCATGCCCATCTCAGTGACGGTGTCAGCCAGCTCGATCATCTCCGGCTTGGCCGCACGCCCGGTGACGATGACGTGCTGCATGGGCGGACGGGCCTGGATGTCGGTCAGTACCTGATCGAGGTCGAGGTAGCCGTGCTTGAGGGCGATATTCAGCTCGTCGAGCACGACGAATTGAATCGATGGGTCTTGCAGCAATTGGCGCGAGACCGCCCAGGCGGCTTCGGCGGCGGCGATATCACGCTGGCGGTCCTGGGTTTCCCAGGTAAAGCCCTCGCCCATCACGTGGTAGCGCACTTGCTCGGGGAAGCGGCGGAAGAACAGCTCCTCGCCAGTGCTGTTACGACCTTTGATGAACTGCACCACGCCGCATTGCATGCCATGGCCCAAGGCCCGGGCCAGCATGCCGAAGGCCGAGCTGCTCTTGCCCTTGCCATTGCCGGTCAGCACCAGCAACAGGCCGCATTCGTTGGGGGAATTGGCGATACGCTCGTCGATGATCGCCTTCTTGCGCTGCATGCGCGCCAGGTGGCGTTCGTCACGTTCGGGGGTTTCGCTCATCAGGGTTCTCCGCTGGCTGGCGACGCACGCAAGGGCGCGGCGACAGATCGATAGGCAGGCAAACGGAGAACACGCAGGCGCCGTGACCCACGCCACAGGCAACCGCGCATCACCCTCCGTGATGCCATTGGCAGTAACAGGCCGGTCTCCGGGCTCGTGAGCGAAGCGCGGGCTTCTGCGCCGCGCGCCTTCCCGGGTCATTCAACCCAGTGGCCATGCGCGACCTTGACTCACCTACCGTTGCGGGGGCAGCGCCGGAATACCACCGGCTTCCCAGTTTCACCCCGCCAGACCGCAGCCTGCAGGGCACCTGAAACACGCCGCGAAGGTTAGAGGGTTGCACCGGGAGCGTCAATGAAACAAGGCCGATTTGGCCTGGATCAATGGCCGATCCGGCAGCTTGTGCCAGACTGTCAGCAGTGATATCACATAGCCATTACTTTCAGCTGAACGCGACCAATAACGATAAGGAGAGCGCAGCATGCAAGGTCTGATCATCAACAACCCGCGCCTGGAGTTCCTGCGCCCGGCACTGGAGCGCTGGGTCGACTGCATCGACCGCTTCAATCAGGTCCAGGGCGACAATGAGGCGCCTTACTGGCATGGCGCGGCGGCCAACGTCGGCATGCTGGCTGCGGCGGCCTGGCAGGCTGAACTGGTGGCGCTGGAGCAGTACCAGAGCAAGAAGCAGCGTGATGAGGGCGAGCGTGAGGGGCGCTGTGATCTGTCCCTCAGCAATGCTGAGGAGTCGATTCATTTGCGTGCCAGCCAGCGTTGGCCGCGGATTGCCCGGCTGGATTTGAGCGCGGCGCTGCAGGAGGCGACGGCGCTGGCCAAGCCTATTGCCTACCCCAGTCAGCTCAAGGCCGGCGCGCTGTTCATCAGCCCGTGGAAGACAGGACAGCATGCCAGTCCCGAGGAGCTGCAGGACCTGGTGGATGATCTGCAAAAGCACACGGCGTGTGTGCTGGCGTGGTATTTCCCGTATGCCTATCGCAAGTTGCATAACGAGCTGGGGCAATATTTTCCGGGGGTGGCGTTGATGGTGAAGCAGGGTTGAAGAATCGGGGCTGCATTGCAGCCCCTGGCAGCGGCCTCCTTACACCGATCGCTCAGGCAAAAGAACGGTGCCAGCAGCAGACTCCTGCTGCTTCACCGCCACCTCCCCCTCCATCGCCTCGCGCAACTTGTCCTTATCCAGCGCACCCACCCACTTGGCAATCGCCAGCGTCCCGACCCCGTTGCCAATGGTATTGGTGATCGCCCGCGCCTCGGACATGAACCGGTCCACGCCCAACAGCAAGACCATCCCAGCCACCGGAATGGTACCCAGCGAAGCCAGGGTCGCTGCGAGGATAATGAACCCCGACCCCGTCACCCCAGCCGAGCCCTTGGAGGTAAACATCAACACCGCCAGCACGATCAGCTGATCGCTGAAGCTCAGCGGCGTGTTGGTCGCCTGGGCAATGAAAATCGCCGCGATGGTGTAGTAGATCGCCTGGCCGTCGGGGTTGAAGGTCAGCCCCGAGGGGATGATCATCCCTGCCACCGGCTTGGACACTCCGGCCTTTTCCATCTTGGCGATCATCTGCGGCAGCACCGATTCAGACGAGCTGGTGCCGAGCACGGTGAACAGCTCCTCTTTGATGAAGCGCAGGAACTTCCACAAGCTGAAGCCAGCCCAGCGGCAGATCGGCCCGAGGATCACCACCACGAAGGCAAAGCAGGTCAGGTACACGCAGGCCATCAGCTTGCCCAGCGAGAACAGCGACTCGAAACCGTACTTGCCGATGGTGAAGGCAATCGCGCCGAATGCCCCGATCGGGGCCAGGCGCATGACCATGTTGACCACCACGAACATGCCGCGCATCAAGCTGTCGAGGTTGTCGACGAACAGCTGCGCTTTCGGACCGGCCTTGGCCAGGGCCACCCCAAGCAGAATGGAGAACAACAGGATCTGCAGGATATTGCCCTTGGCAAAGGCATCGACCACGGTATCGGGGATGATTCCCAGGACAAAGTCGAGGAACGAGCTGTGCTTGGCAGCGGCGGTGTAGCTGGCGATGCTGCCGCTATCCAGGCTCGCCGGGTCGATGTTCATGCCTGCGCCCGGCTGGAACACCTGTACTACCACCAGGCCGATCACCAGCGCCAGGGTCGACACCACCTCGAAGTAGATCAGCGCGCGAAAGCCCACCCGCCCCAGCTCTTTCATGTTTTCCATGCGGGCGATGCCGGTGACCACGGTGAGGAAGATCACCGGTGCCAGGAGCATCTTGATCAGTTTGATGAAGGCATCGCCAATCGGCTTGAGCGCCTCGCCGGTCTGCGGCCAGAGCACGCCGACGATGGCACCGATGATGACGGCGAGCAGGACTTGCACGTACAGCTTGCTGAGCATGCGTTTCATGATTTGGCCCTGATTGTTGTTTTTGTTCAGGAGTGCCTTGGGGCCTGGCGGTTACCGGCCCCGCAGCGCAAGTCGCGCGAATCAGCGGCGGATCAGCGCCAGCACCGCATCGGTAACCTCACGGGTAGTGGCCTTGCCGCCCAGGTCCGGGGTGTGCAGGCCGCTCTCGGTCACCGCTTCGATGGCAGACATCAATTCAGCCGCCGCCGCCGTTTCGCCCAGGTGCTCGAGCATCATCACCGCCGTCCAGAAGGTGGCGATGGGGTTGGCCACGCCTTTGCCGGTGATATCGAAGGCCGAACCGTGGATCGGCTCGAACATCGAGGGGAAATCGCGGCTTGGATTGAGGTTGGCGGTTGGCGCGATACCCAGG
Source organism: Pseudomonas sp. xss_2 (assembly GCF_043104195.1). Classification (NCBI taxonomy): domain Bacteria; kingdom Pseudomonadati; phylum Pseudomonadota; class Gammaproteobacteria; order Pseudomonadales; family Pseudomonadaceae; genus Pseudomonas; species Pseudomonas sp. xss_2. Next base: position 54,315 of record NZ_JBICKL010000066.1, on the reverse strand, counting down.
CTGCCGGACAGCGCGGCGGCCAGGTCGGAGAGGATGTCGGCATGCAGGTTGGTGGCCACCACCACGTCCAGTTGCTCAGGTTTGAGCACCATGGTGGTGGTCACCGCATCGACCAGCTCACGGGTGGTGCGCACGTCCGGATAATCTTGAGCGACTTCGGCGAACACCTCATCCCACAGCACCATGCCATGGCGCTGGGCATTGGATTTGGTCACCAGGGTCAGGTGCTTGGCCGGGCGGCTGCGGGCCAGCTCGAAGGCAAAACGGTGAATCCGCTCGACACCGACGCGGGTGAAGGTCGATACCTCGGTGGCGACCTCGATCGGCAGGCCCTGATGCACCCGTCCGCCACTGCCGGAGTACTCACCTTCTGAGTTCTCCCGCACGATCACCCAGTCGATCGCCTTGCCCTTGGCCAGCGGGCTGGTCACCCCCGGCAAGACCCGCGCCGGGCGCACGTTGGCATATTGATCGAAGCCCTGGCAGATCGGCAGACGCAGGCCCCACAGCGAGACATGGTCGGCTACCTCCAGGCTGCCGACGGCGCCGAAGAAGATCGCATCGAATGACTTCAATGCCTCAAGGCCACCTTCGGGAATGTACTGGCCTTCGCGCAGATAGCGCTCCGAGCCCCAGTCGAAATGCTCGAAGTCCAGGCCAAAGGTGCCGCGCTTGGCCGCCAGCGCCTTGAGTACTTCAACGCCTGCGGCGATCACTTCCACGCCGATGCCGTCACCTGGGATTGCTGCGATCTTGTACTTGCTCATGTCTCGGTTCCCATTGTTGTTGTGCCCCGCCGGGCTTGTCCTGACGGGTATGGGCCGAGTATATGTAGTGAAATCAGGGCAGCAGTTAACCCTGGATTACTACATAGATAACTCAGGGTTAACAATGAATCCAACACAGGACCTGGGCTTTTTTCACCTGCTGGCCAAGCAAGGCAGCCTGGCCGCAACTGCACGTGAGCTGGGGGTTACGCCCCCGGCGGTGAGCAAGCGCTTGAGCGTCTTGGAGGCGCGCCTGGGGGTGCGCTTGGTCAATCGCACCACCCGCTCGATGAGCCTGACTGCTGAAGGCGAGTTGTACTTTGCCCATGCGGCGCGGATCCTGGTGCAGGTCGATGAGGTCGAGCAGTTGCTCGGCCGTCATCGCGCCGAGCCCAAGGGGCTGATCCGGGTCAATGCCTCGCTGGGCTTCGGTCGGCGCTACATCGGCCCGGCGCTCGCCGACTTCTACGCGCGCTATCCAGATATCGAAGTGCAGCTGGAAATCAGTGATCATCCGCTGGACCTGGCCAGCCATGGCTTCGACTTAGGCATCCGCTTTGGCACCCTGCCCGACGCCTCGTTCCATGCACGCAAGATCGCCTCCAATCGGCGCCTGCTGTGCGCCTCACCGCTGTATCTGGACAAATACGGCACGCCGTCGAAACTGGCCGACCTGGCCCAACACAACTGCATTTTCCTGCGCCAGAACGAGTCGCCCTATGGCGTATGGAGCTTCACCAGCGGCGGGCGCACGCAGACCATCAAGGTGCAAGGCGCCCTGAGCTGCAACGATGGTGAAGTGGCACTGAATTGGGCGTTGCAAGGGCATGGCATCCTGCTGCGCGCCGAGTGGGACATCGCCCGCTACGTGCGTAGCGGGCGCTTGCGTTTGCTCCTCGAAGACCAGACACCTAGCCGCGCCGACGTCTATGCGGTGTACCCGCAGCAGTTACATCTATCGACGCGGGTGCGGCGTCTGATCGACTTTTTGATCGAACGTTTTGAGCGCATCGATCATCTGGATCTGGAGGATGTCCAGTAGCTGCTACAGGGCATCGACTGGAAAGAACCGATCGAGCAAGACCTGCGATTTCAGCTTCAGGCCGTAGGCTGTCCGATCGAACGGCTCGCCCGTACGCATATCGTAGATCGGCCCTGACGCAGGCTTGCCAATTTGGCTGAGCGACACGTGAATGAACCGATATCCCTCGCCATAGACTTGCTCAAGCTGATCGATGCGAAAGTAATGGCCGGGCAGAAACAGGGTTTCGGCTTCCTCCCAGTACAGGGAGAATGCACTGATCGGGGTGCCGCTTTGGTAACGACCGGCGGGCAGCTCAAACACCACCGAACTGTCATCGAAGGCGCCCAGCAGCCCGGTTGCACCTCCCCCTGTCACGGATGAGGCGAACTGGCGTACCAGATAAGGGTTTTCGGTGAACGAGGTGAGGTCGGTATTGATCAACACATCGCCGACTTTCAATTGACCATTGCGAAAATGCGCACCACTGGTGCTGCGCCCACCATGACCACCGCGATACAGATTGACTGCATTGTTGCTAGGCAAGGACTCGAGGGTATCGGCCAGGTCGTTGATGTAACTGGCTGCGTCCGCATGGTTGTAAACCCCATCACGCAGGACTTGATTGATCTGTGAAGCTTCGTCGGTGTAGTACTCGATCAGGAAGTTGACGAACTCCCCACCCTCATAGCGAAAGGAGTATTGCGGCTTACCGTTGAGCATCACACACGACAGCCCATGGCGATCGATGCCGAGCGTTACATCCTTGCCCAAGGTGGGGATCCCCCAGGCCACCAGCAGCTTTTTCTGCCGAGCTCGCGCTTGCGCCGAAAGCAAGCGGCTGCGCAGCCCGTGGGTCTTCATGTATTCGTCCCATAACGGCGAGGGTCGACTGGGAATGCCCACAGCCGCGAATGGAGTACCGCCCAACAAGCTTGGCGGTTGCAGCAACTGCCACTCACCAAACTCATCCAAGCGCACCGGCAGCAAAGGGCCGAAGGCAAAGGGGTTGTCGGCCGGAACGATCAGCCAACAGGCCATTTCATGGCTGTAGCGTGCGCGATAGGTCAACCCCTGCACCTGGACCCAACACGCACCATCTTGGGTAACGCGTACACCGCGTAAGCGGCCACTGCTGACCAGCTGACCATCGTTCAACAGGTTGCTTTCTCTGCCGGCCAGAGCAACTTCGGGGGTGGGACTAAGCGACCAGCTGTCGAGCGCTACGCCCCTCTCATGGAAGGGCGCCTGGTAGGCCAACGAGGCAAAGGTCGACTGGAACCCAAGATCAGCCAGGCTCAGCGCCGCGAACAAACTGTCAAGCAAGGCTTGGCGCAAGGCCGCCTTGCGGGCCTCCTCGTCGGGAGCATGTGCAGCAATGTCTACTTGTAGGCCCAGCTTGGTTACAGCTGCCCCCAGAAGCACCAAGCTCACTGGCCAGCCGAGCGGAGCGAAACCGCCAAACACCGTGAGAAAGGCTGAAAGATAGCCACTCCACATGGCCTCTCGCAGCCCTGCGTTATCGAGCATGAGCGACGCATTTTCCTGCATTTGCGCCTGCGCCTGGCTGGCCATATGGGTGAAGAAATCACCCGTGATCGCCTCTCGATTAAACGTCAGTATGGCCAGGGCTGCCTGATCAGAAGCGGTGTCGGCAATGGCTTTGAGGGTGACTCGGACCAGGTCGGACAGCGACTTGTCACGTGGATTGGTCAGGATATTGGCGAGAAACTCGTTTCGCCCCTGCTCACTTTGCAAGGCATCGCGCAGCCACCGCGCCATTTCCAACTCGGTATCGAACGCCCTGAGTGCTTCACCCGACCAGGGCAGGTAAAGCAGCACCGGGCCACGTTGCCCGCGCAGGGTATAGATACAACCGCTCTCTCCTCTACCCAGCTGATAGCGACTTACCGCCAGCGTCCCACTGGTGCTGTCCTGACGCAATTGAGCGATGGTTGGCAGTTGGCTGGATGACTCCAGTCCATCGGCCACCATGGCGCGCAAGGCCGTGGCGTTGGCGGAGCTGATGCGCCCGGCACGCACCGCCTTGACGCTCTCACCGAGGATGTTGATCTTGGCCAGCACGCGGACATCAGAAGTCTGCGTTGCCCAGAACTGGGCAACTTCGGCCCGGTACAGCTGGGCAAAATTCAGCGCCCACAGATCTTGCTGAACAGCCGCGGCGAGCATTGGCACCTCATTACGCTCATCGAACTGATTAGCGTGCGGCCCTTGTCTGTAGAAGCCACCATAAAGGTCCAACTCATCGCTGGCGTCCTGATAGCGCAGGTCGAAACGTTGCACTATCAGTTCGGCCAAGGTCATGGACTTCACAGGTTGGCCGCTGTGCTGCCAGCCGTTGAAGGTACGGCTGCTGGAACTACTGGTAGCAAACTGGTGCCACCAGACGAATCGTGGGTCTATCGCCTTGCCGGTATGTTTAAGCAGGATGGCGCTCGCATGCTTGCGCGCCAGCACATAGGGATCGGGATAATCGCGGATAAAGTCATCGACAAGCTGCACCAGCGACCAGCCGACATCCAAGGATGCAAGTTCACGCTGTTTTCTTTGTTCAATAGTGCTCATGGCCACCTCTGGGCTGCGATTGTTCGGCGCTCATGATCGCTAACGAGGTGTATGGGCTTGTGGTAGATGTATGGTGCGGGCAGCAGCTATGGACCTCCTGCGGCGAACTTTAAAGCTCAGCGACGGGGGGCTGCTGCATCTTCAACCTGTTGTGGCCTTTGCCATCGGCCCCAGTGGATCCGGCGAGACAGTCGATCCACTGGTGGTTTTGGGGATAGGGAGGGTCAAGCGAACGGGTGGGTTGTGGGTGGCGGCGATTGGGCTGGCGCTATGTCGATGGACAGCGCTGGCGGATGTTTAGGCCTTTTCGCGGGCAAGCCCGCTCCCACAGGCCCACCGCCAACCGTAACAACGGCGCGGTGCCTGTAGGAGCGGGCTTGCCCGCGAAGAGGCCAGAACAAACACTACAAATCAGGGATTGTGCGCCAAATGCCCCGGCGGGATGATCCGCTTAGCCTGCAAATAAGCCTTGGCCCAGTAGCTATTGGAAAGATAATCCAGACGCACCGTCCCACCTGTGGAAGGCGCATGAACAAAGCGCCCCTCCCCCACATAAATTCCGGCATGGCTAACCTGCGACCCACCGTTCGTCGCAAAGAACACCAAATCCCCCGACTGCAGCGCCCGCTGCTCCACAGTTGGGGCGCGCATGACGATCATCTCCCGCGTCGAACGCGGCAAACTGATCCCCGCAGCATCGCGGTACACATAGCCAATCAAGCCACTGCAATCGAACCCTGAATCGGGCGTATTACCGCCCCAACGATAGGGCGTACCGACCAAGCCAATTGCCCGGAACAGCACATCTTCCGCCACCGGCGAGGCGCTAACTTGTTGATTGAAGGTAGTTTGTGGCTTGACCACCGGCGCCGGTGCAGGCGCACGGCTGGAGCAGGCAGCCAGCAAGGCCACCAGGGAAAGTAATGCGAAGCGCGCCATCATCACCATGGCCAAAACTTCCTGTCAGAGACCGATCGACCGCAGCCGAAAAGAGTTGAGAAATTAGATTAGACGCTTTCTGTAAATGCGCACGGCGGCGAGCTTTTCAGCATCGCCGCCGCGGGAGAATATAGCAATTCGCTATCAGTTGCGCGAGATCGTGGTCGGCGCCATGGCCAGGGCGCGCTTGGCCTCGATGAAGGTCTTGCTCCAGTAGCGGTCACCGAGGTTGTCGATGCGCACACCACCGCTGCGGCGACTGCTGGAGTGGATGAACTGATTGTCACCCAGGTAGATGCCAGCATGGCTGACGCGGCCACGGCCATTGGTGCTGAAGAACAGCAGATCACCTGGCTTGAGTTTGTTCCGGGCAACCTTGGGCGCATCGACGTTGATCATCTCGCGGGTCGAGCGCGGCAGGGTCATGCCGGCTTCCTCACGGAACAGATAACCGATGAAACCGCTGCAGTCGAAACCGGATTTCTCCGAGGTACCGCCAAAGCGATAGCGAGTGCCGATCAGCGACATGCCACGCTCCAGGATGCTGTCGGCAAGGACTGGCAACTGGTACGGCTTGCTGGTGCTGGAAAAGGCGTCGAGGTCTTCTTCAGTGGCCACTGGCTCTTCAGCGAAAACCGAAGAGGCCGAAGCTTTGGCCATGACCGCCGAATGGGCGGCGACCTGATGTTGATCCTGAGGCTGGGAAACCGGGCCATGAGCCGCGCAGCCAAAAAGCAGGGTCACGAGTGCGAGTGGCACGAGGGGTGCGAAGCGCTTGAGCATGGGCACGACCGTGTCTGTAATCCTTTAGAAGGGTGAGACTATGCCCTCTATCATGGCCATTTGCAAATTTTATCGAAAAAGATGTGACTTTTCCTACGCAACGCTCTGGCCCGCTGTTTTCAAGGACTTACCAGCCGAGGGTTTCCTTGAGGAACGGGATGGTCAGTTTGCGCTGGGCCTGCAGCGAGGCCTGATCGAGGCGTTCGAGCAGATCGAACAGCGCACTCATGCTGCGCGCGCCACGGGTGAGGATGAAATGGCCGACCTCATCGGTCAGGTGCAGGCCACGGCGCGAAGCGCGCAGTTGCAAGGCGCGCAGCTTGTCTTCGTCGGACAGACCGCGCATCTGGAAGATCAGCGCCAAGGTTAGGCGCGACTTAAGGTCAGGCAGTTTGATCGGCAGCTCACGCGGCGAGCTGGAGGCCGCCAAGAGCAGGCGCCGGCCGCTGTCGCGCAGGCGGTTGAAGAGGTGGAACATGGCCTCTTCCCAATCGGCTTTGCCGGCGATCACATGCAAGTCGTCGATGCACACCAGCTCGTATTGTTCGAGGTGGTCGAGCAGCTCTACGCCGCGCTCGAGCAATTGCGCCAGCGGCAGGTACACGGCAGGTTCGCCGCGTTGCTGGAAACGGTGGGTGGCGGCCTGCAACAGGTGAGTTCGGCCCACACCCTGTTTGCCCCATAAATAAATGAGGCTCTCGGTCCAGCCGGCGTCGGCTTCACATAGCCGCTCGACGTAGCCTAATGCCGCGGCATTGGCGCCCGGATAGTAGTTGATGAAGGTAGCGTCATCGCGCAGACGCACACCCAGGGGCAACTGGATCGGTTTCATGCTGGCTGACGGTCGCGAGGACCACGGGGGCCTTTGGTGAACAGTGTGCAAAGTCTATACCCGCAGCGCGGGCGGCACAATCGGCGAGCGCAAGAGCGCAAGTAAAATCAATGAGTTGCGCGGTAAAAATGCTAAAAAAGGGGCCTTTGCACGGCCCCTGACGGTGTCACAGGTCCGGATCGACCTCGCCGCCGTACATGTCCGACTCCTTGTACAAGTCATGCACATGACGCAGCAGCACCATGATCACAGCCGCCACGGGCAAGGCCAGCAGCACCCCGGTAAAGCCAAACAGCTCGCCCCCGGCCAGAATCGCGAAGATCACCGCCACCGGATGCAGGCCAATGCGATCGCCCACCAGCATCGGCGTCAGCACCATGCCTTCGAGCACCTGGCCGATCATGAACACCGCGACGATGCCCAGCAGCGGATACGGATCGCCGCCAAACTGGAACAACCCGGCAATCAAAGCGGCGCCGATGCCAATGATGAAGCCCATGTACGGCACGATCGCCGCAAGCCCGGCCAACAGACCGATCAACAGACCCAGTTCCAGGCCTACCAGCATCAAGCCGCTGGAATAGATCACGCCCAGCGCCAGCATCACCAGCAACTGACCACGCACGAAGGCGCCGAGTACTTCATGGCATTCGCCCGCCAGGCCCATCACCTGCGACTCACGCTGGCGTGGCAGCAGACTGCGCAGCTTGGCCATCATCACGTCCCAGTCGCGCAGCAAGTAGAAGCCCACCACCGGGATCAGCACCAGGTTGGCCAGCCACGCCATCAGCGCCAGACTCGAGGCGGTGGCCTGCGACAGCAGCATGCCGACGATGTCGGTGGTCTGGCCCATGTGCGCGCCGACCGCAGCCTTGATCTTGTCGAACTTCCAGAAGCCGTCGGCCAGGCCCAGGCGGCTCTGCACCCAAGGCAGCGCAACATGCTGCAGCCAGTCGAGCATTTGCGGCGTCAGTTCGTACAGGCGCACCAACTGCTTGGCCAACATCGGGATCAGCACCAGCAACATGGCCATGAAGATCAAGGTGAACAGGCTGAACACCACCACCACGCCCCAGGTGCGTGACAGGCCCAGGCGCTCCAGGCGATCGACCAGCGGGTCGGCCAGATACGCCAGGAGAATGCCAACCAGAAACGGAGAAAGAATGTTGTGCAGGCTATATAGCAGCACGGCGATCAGCAGGGCCACGCCCAGCCATACCCAGCGACGCGGGTCAGTCATCATGTGCACGTATCCTTACCAGGCAAAACGCAGGCCGTCGAACGGCTTGGGCGCAGCGGCCTGAACCGCCGCAGGCTGCTCGGCCCCAGGCTGGGCTGCGGGCGCCGGCGGATTAGCCGGGCTGGCCGGTTGTTCGGCTGGCAGTTCCTGAAGCTTGGCCAGGCCCAATTGGGCGCGCAGCTGGTCACGATTGCCGGTGACGGCATAGGTCAGCGTGGCGCCATCGGCCATCTGCAAGCGCGGGCCATAGGGTTCGAGCACACGGCTGAGCTCAGCGTAGCGCTGCAGGTTCATGCCCTGCACTTGCACTTGCAGCTCACTGCTGGCTCCCGGGCGGGTGACATAGCGCGGTGCCAGGCGGTTGCTGACTGCGAGCATGACCGCATCGGCCAACGCGCCCTGGTCAGCGCCTTCGGCATCGCCTTGTTCGCGCTGATCCCCCAGCCACAGCTGCCATTTACCCTGCCACTTGCCGTCGGCTTCATGGGCGTGCACCGCCAGCAAGGCATCGGCGCCATAGCGCTCGGAGGCCTCGCGCAGCGGCGCCGGGTCCTTGCCTTCCAGCTGCTTAGGGGTGGCGACCAGTTGTTCCTGCAGATCAGCCAACGGCAGGCGCAGTGGCAGGCCACGATGCTGGGCGGCGCGGCGCAGCGGTTCGGCAGCGCTCTGACCATCGCCGACCAGGCTGCTGCCATCGACACTGTCATTCAACCACCAACCGAGAATCGCTGGCCGGTTGCTGCCCCACAGGGCCAGGCCGGCCTTGCGCAGGGCGCGCTCGGTGCTGCCGGGGTCGAACTCCACCAGCACGCTTTCCGGCGGGCCAGCATCGCTACCGACCTGATTGATGATCTGCTGCGGATCGCTGCGCAGCGCGGCCAGGGCCGGGCTCTGCGGCGCCTTGGGGTCGCCGGTCAAGCGCAGTACCAAGGTATCCAGGGCTTGGCGGGTGGCCTGGGTACGGGCTTCGCTGCCCTGCCCTTGCAGCGGTTCGCGAACTTGATACAGCCCGGATACCGCCTCGGCCTGGGCGGCAGTGCCGACCAGGGCCAGGCAACCGGCGGCCAGGTAGTTGAGAAAACGCATGGAGGATTCCTGTCCAGTGAGCTAAGTGACGGCGAACGTCGCGCCTGCCGGCTCAGACCACTGCGTGAGAAAATCGCTCCTTCACGCCTGCAATCAGAGTCTGCCGCCTTTTCTATACCTTATACAGGCGCTGGCGCGGCAACCAGTCGCGCACGCCTAAACAAGGTTTTTTAATCGATTCCCGGCCAGTCGGTCGGCCTGAGGATGGCCGCTGCCCGGCAACCCTGATAAAATCGCGCGCCTTCGCAGACCAGTGACGAACAGGCAGCCGCCGCTTTAACAGCCGGCCTTGGCCGTCGCGGTCGTTTTCCTGAATCCCTCCCTCCTAAAGGCCTGGATCAATGAGCAAGCAACCCTCCCTGAGCTACAAGGACGCCGGTGTAGACATCGACGCCGGCGAAGCACTGGTCGAACGCATCAAGGGCGTGGCCAAGCGCACCGCACGCCCTGAAGTCATGGGTGGCCTGGGCGGCTTCGGCGCCCTCTGCGAGATCCCGGCCGGCTACAAGCAGCCGGTTCTGGTCTCCGGCACCGACGGCGTCGGCACCAAGCTGCGCCTGGCGCTGAACCTGAACAAGCACGACAGCATCGGCCAGGACCTGGTCGCCATGTGCGTCAACGACCTGGTGGTCTGTGGCGCCGAGCCGCTGTTCTTCCTCGACTACTACGCCACCGGCAAGCTCAATGTCGACGTCGCCGCGACCGTGGTCACCGGCATCGGCGCTGGCTGTGAACTGGCTGGCTGCTCCCTGGTGGGTGGCGAAACCGCCGAAATGCCAGGCATGTACGAGGGTGAAGACTACGACCTGGCCGGCTTCTGCGTCGGCGTGGTGGAAAAGGCCGAGATCATCGACGGCTCGAAAGTCGCCAGCGGCGATGCGCTGATCGCCCTGCCCTCGTCCGGTCCGCACTCCAATGGCTACTCGCTGATCCGCAAGATCCTCGAAGTGTCCAACACCGACATCGACAGCACCCAGCTCGACGGCAAGCCGCTGGCTGACCTGCTGATGGCCCCGACCCGCATCTACGTCAAGCCGCTGCTCAAGCTGATCAAAGACACCGGCGCGGTCAAAGCCATGGCCCACATCACCGGTGGTGGCCTGCTCGACAACATCCCACGCGTGCTGCCGAAGAACGCCCAGGCGATCATCGACGTAGCCAGCTGGCAGCGTCCGGCCGTATTCGATTTCCTCCAGGAAAAAGGCAACGTCGACGAGCACGAAATGCACCGCGTACTGAACTGCGGCGTTGGCATGGTCATCTGCGTCGCTCAGGATCAGGTCGACAACGCCCTGAACGTGCTGCGCGCAGCGGGTGAGCAGCCATGGGTCATCGGCCAGATCGCCGATGCCGCCGAAGGCGCTGCCCAGGTCGAGCTGCAAAACCTCAAGGCACACTGATGCCGAGCAAGACCTGCAACGTTGTGGTACTGCTGTCGGGTTCCGGCAGCAACCTGCAAGCGCTGATCGACAGCAGCCTGGGTCAAGACAGCCCGGTGCAGATTCGCGGGGTGATCTCCAACCGCGCCGACGCCTATGGCCTGGAACGGGCCAAGGCCGCCGGGATCGACACCGCAGTGCTGCAACACCAGGGTTTCGATGGGCGCCAAGCCTTCGATGCAGCGCTGATGGCGCTGATCGACGGCATGCAGCCTGACCTGGTGGTCCTGGCTGGCTTCATGCGCATCCTCAGTGGCGACTTCGTGCGCCACTACCAGGGCCGCCTGCTCAACATCCACCCCTCGTTGCTGCCCAAATACAAGGGCCTGCATACCCACCAGCGTGCGCTGGAGGCGGGTGATGCCGAGCACGGCTGCAGCGTGCACTTCGTCACCGAGGAACTCGATGGCGGGCCACTGGTCGTACAGGCAGTGGTTGCGGTAGCGCCAGACGACACCGTGCAAAGCCTGGCCGACCGGGTTCACCATCAGGAACACCAGATCTACCCGCTGGCGGTGCGCTGGTTCGCTCAAGGGCGCTTGCGTCTTGGCGAACACGGTGCATTACTGGATGGCCAGCCGCTGGCGGCCAGCGGTCACTTGATTCGACCCTAGGAGAATTTATGCGTCGCGCCCTGCTCTTGGCTCTCGCCGTGCTTGCCCTGCCCCTCCAGGCAGCCGATCTGAAGCCGTTCTCGGCCAGCTACACCGCCGACTGGAAGCAGCTGCCCATGAGCGGCACCGCTGAACGTAGCCTGGTGAAGAATGCCAATGGTACCTGGGACCTTCATTTCAAGGCTTCCATGATGATTGCCAGCCTCACCGAGCAAAGCACCCTGCGCCTGGACAACGACACCCTGCTGCCACAGAAGTACCACTTCGAGCGTGGCGGCCTGGGCAAAGCGAAGAAAGTCGACCTGGACTTCGACTGGACCGCGAAAAAAGTCACCGGTAGCGACCGTGGCGATGCCATCAACCTGCCGCTCAACCGCGGCGTGTTGGACAAGTCGTCCTATCAATTGGCGCTGCAGCATGACGTGGCCGCCGGCAAGAAGAGCATGACCTACCAGGTGGTCGACGGTGACGAGATCGACACCTACGACTTCCGCGTGCTGGGGACTGAGAAAGTCAGCACCAAGACCGGCCAGGTCGATGCGGTCAAGGTCGAGCGCGTGCGCGACCCGAGCCAAAGCAAGCGCATCACCGAGTTGTGGTTCGCCAAGGACTGGGACTACCTGCTGGTGCAACTGCGTCAGGTTGAAACTGATGGCAAGGAGTACGTGATCGTGCTGCAGGACGGCACGGTCGATGGCAAGTCGGTGAAAGGTAACTGATCGCCTGGGCTTGTTGCTGACACACAAACCCCGCCGCGTGCGGGGTTTCTTTTTGCCTTTGGTATTGGGTGATACATGGCGCGTGGGAGCGGGCTTGCCCTGCGATAGCGTTGCTTGGTCTGACGCTATCGCGGGGCAAGCCCGCTCCCACGTTTCCACATGCGCGCTTCATTAAACATGTTTCATCGGCAGTTTATTTACTTAGCCTGCTAACAAACTCTATAACTAAGGCCTGCGACACAGTGCCGCAGCCAACGAGAAGTGGAGTTTTAACGATGACAGTCCAAGTAAGCGAACGCGACGAATCGAAAATGTCCCACGAAGGCCTGGCCGCCGGTGTGCGGATCTGGGATGTGCATCAGCAAGGTCAGCTGGTCGGCATGTTCCACCAGGAGCATGAAGCCCATCAGTACCGCATGGAGCTTGAGCACCTGGAGAACCAGCGCCACACGCAGTAAACAGTCTCCGATAAAAAACCCCGCCAAGGCGGGGTTTTTCATGTTTACCACATCAGGTCGTCAGGGATCTTGTAGGCCGCGTACGGATCGTCCTCGTCCGCCTCCTCGACATGGGTATTGAGCAGCAGGATGCGATTAGGGTCGCGCTCCTGGATCTTCACCGCCGCTTCGCGCGGGATCACCTCGTAACCACCGCCGAACGACACCACCGCCAACGAGCCATTGCTCAGCTTGCTGCGCATCAAGGCGTTGACAGCGATGCGCTTGACCTTCTTGTCGTCGACGAAGTTGTAGTAGTCCTCGGTGGTCAGCTTGGGCAGGCGGGTGGCTTCGATCAATTGCTTGATCTGCGCGGCGCGGGCTTTGTGCTCGGCCTTTTCCTGCTGCTGACGGTTCAGCTCCTGATCGCGCTTGGCCTTCTCGGCCATGGCTTCCTTGGCCAGGCGCTGCTGGGTGTCGTCCACCTCGACCTGGCCCTTTTGTTCCAGGCGCTTCTGTTTCTTTTCTGCTTTGTTGGTCTGCTTGACCTGCTTCTGGTTAACCAGACCGGCCTTGAGCAATTGGTCGCGAAGGGAAAGGCTCATGGATGTTCACTCACTTATGCAACAGCTCAGCCGCAGCTGGGCAGGTTCTTTTCCTGACGTTTGGCTTCACCCCAAAGGGCGTCCAGCTGGTCAAGGTTACACTCTTCGATCGGCTTGCCGCTGTCGCGCAAGGCCTGTTCGATGAAGCGGAAACGTCGCTCGAACTTGCGGTTCGCGCGACGCAGGGCGTTTTCCGGGTCATGCTTGAGGTGCCGGGCCAGGTTGACGGTGGCAAACAGCAGGTCGCCGATTTCGTCTTCCAGCGCATCGCTGTCGCCGTCGGCCATGGCCTGCAATACCTCATCAAGCTCCTCGCGGACCTTGTCCAGCACCGGCAGTGCTTCTGGCCAGTCGAAGCCGACCGTGGCCGCACGCTTTTGTAGCTTGGCCGCTCGCGATAAGGCTGGCAACGCGGCAGGCACATCGTCGAGCAACGACAGCTGCTCTGGCTCGCTGTGCTCGGCGCGCTCCTCGGCCTTGATCTGCTCCCAACGGGCTTTGACCTCGGCCTCACTCAGGCGTGGGGTGTCGAGGGCCGCATAGAGATCGCCGGTGGGGAATACGTGAGGGTGGCGACGAATCAGCTTGCGGGTGATGGCATCGACCACACCGGCGAACTCGAAACGGCCCTCCTCGCGCGCCAGCTGGCTGTAGTAGACCACCTGGAACAACAGGTCGCCCAGCTCGCCTTGCAGGTGAACAAAGTCGCCGCGCTCGATAGTATCGGCGACTTCATACGCCTCTTCGAGGGTGTGCTGGACAATGCTGGCGTAGTCCTGCTTGAGGTCCCAGGGGCAGCCGTGCTTGGGGTCGCGCAGCCGGGCCATCAGGTGCAGCAGATCTTCTAGGGTGTAGGTCATGGGTCAATCCTTCCGGACCGTGTCGCCCCATTCGCGGGCAAGCCCGCGCCCACAAGGACCGCTGAGATCCTGTAGGAACGGGCTTGCCCGCGAAGAGGCCGCCGCGATTTCAAGGGGTACGATTACGCCGCGTCTCGATGATGTTAGGCAACTGCGAAATGCGCCCCAGCAAGCGTCCGAGGGCACCCAGGCCCGGAATCTCGATGGTCAGCGACATCAGCGCGGTGTTGTCTTCCTTGTTCGAGCGGGTGTTGACCGCCAGCACGTTGATCTTCTCGTTGAGCAACACCTGCGACACGTCGCGCAGTAAGCCTGGGCGGTCGTAGGCGCGGATGATGATGTCCACCGGGTAGGTCTGTACCGGCACCGGGCCCCAACTGACCTGGATGATCCGCTCCGGCTCACGGCCAGCCAGTTGCAGCACCGAGGCGCAGTCCTGGCGGTGGATGGTCACGCCGCGGCCTTGGGTGATGTAACCGACGATCGCCTCACCGGGCAGCGGCTGGCAGCAACCGGCCATCTGCGTGAGCAGGTTGCCGACCCCCTGGATCTGGATATCGGCACGCTTGCCGGTGCGCGAACTCGATGATTTGCGCGGGGTGAGCTCGATCTGCTCGATGCGCTCAGGTTCGAGCAACTGCTGCGCGGCGTTGACCAGATGGGCCAGGCGCAAGTCGCCGGCGCCGAGGGCAGCGAACATGTCCTCGGCCGTCTTGACGTTGGCCTTCTCCGCCAAACGCTCGAAGTCCACCTGCGGCAGGCCGAGGCGGCTGAGTTCGCGTTCGAGCAGGGTCTTGCCGGCAGCGACGTTCTGGTCGCGTGCTTGCAGCTTGAACCAGTGGACGATCTTCGCCCGTGCCCGCGAGGTGGTGACATAGCCGAGGTTGGAGTTCAGCCAGTCGCGGCTAGGGCTGCCGTGCTTGCTGGTGATGATCTCCACCTGCTCGCCGGTCTGCAGGCTGTAGTTGAGCGGTACGATCCGCCCGTTGATCTTGGCGCCGCGGCAGTTGTGGCCGATCTCGGTGTGCACGCGGTAGGCGAAGTCCAGCGGCGTGGCACCCTTGGGCAGGTCGATGGCATGGCCGTCGGGGGTAAAGATATACACCCGGTCCGGCTCGATATCGACCCGCAACTGCTCGGCCAGGCCGCCGATGTCGCCCAGTTCCTCGTGCCACTCCAGCACCTGGCGCAACCAGGAGATTTTTTCTTCGTAGTGGTTGGAGCTGGCCTTGACGTCGGTGCCCTTGTAGCGCCAGTGGGCGCAGACGCCGAGCTCGGCTTCCTCGTGCATGCCGTGGGTACGGATCTGCACTTCCAGCACCTTGCCCTCAGGGCCGATCACCGCAGTGTGCAGCGAGCGATAGCCGTTCTCCTTGGGGTTGGCGATGTAGTCGTCGAATTCCTTGGGGATGTGCCGCCACAGGGTATGCACGATGCCGAGCGCGGTGTAGCAATCGCGGATTTCCGGCACCAGCACGCGCACGGCGCGCACGTCATAGATCTGGCTGAACTCCAGGCCCTTGCGCTGCATCTTGCGCCAGATCGAATAGATGTGTTTCGCCCGGCCACTGATATCGGCGTTGACGCCGGTGGCCAGCAGCTCGTTCTGCAGCTGGTTCATCACGTCGCTGATAAACCGCTCGCGGTCCAGCCGGCGCTCGTGCAGGAGCTTGGCGATCTGCTTGTACTGATCGGGTTCGAGGTAGCGGAAGGACAGGTCCTCCAGCTCCCACTTGATATGACCGATACCCAGGCGATGGGCCAACGGCGCATAGATGTCGAACACCTCACGCGCCACGCGCAGGCGTTTTTCATCGTCGGCGGCCTTGACCGCACGAATCGCGCAGGTGCGCTCGGCGAGCTTGATCAGGGCCACGCGCACGTCGTCGACCATGGCCACGAGCATCTTGCGCAGGTTTTCCACCTGCGCCTGGGAGCCGAGTACCAGCGACTGACGCGGGCTAAGACTGGCACTGATCGCCGCCATGCGCAGCACGCCGTCGATCAGCTTGGACACCACCGGACCAAAGCGCTGGCCGACCTCGGCCAGGGTCACCTTGCCTTCGCGCACCGAGCGGTAGATCACTGCAGCTACCAGCGAATCCTGGTCAAGCTTCAGGTCTGCGAGAATTTCGGCAATTTCCAGACCGGCCTGGAAGCTGGACGTACCGTCCGCCCAGGAATGCTTGGCCGGGTTGCCCTTTTTCTCGACTTCCTGAGCGAACTCACAAGCCTCTTTCAGGGCCACGCGGTCCAACGCCGAATCGACGCTGACCACATGATCCAACCACGCTTCGAGATTGATACTGCCGTCGGTGTTGACCGGCTGGTGCACTCTCACCTGTACCATCTTTGCTTTACCTTTCCATACAGCGCACCACGCAGGTGCACTGACAATCACCGTGTGACCTCCAATCCATGGAAGCCGCACCAAGGGGCCAGCTGACTAGCCCGCTTCGAATAACGCCATGGCTTCGACATGCGCCGTCTGAGGAAACATGTCGAGAATCCCGGCCCTTGTTAACCGGTACCCTTGAGCGACCAGCACCTGGGCGTCTCGCGCCAGCGTCGCTGGGTTGCAGGACACGTAGACCAACCGCTTGGCCTTGAGGCGTGCGATGCCTTGCACCACCTCGAAAGCACCGTCGCGCGGTGGATCCAAGAGTACCGCAGAAAAGCCCTCGGCGGCCCATCCGGCGCCTGCCAAAGGCTGCGATAAATCGGCCTGAAAAAACCGTGCGTTATGCACATTGTTTTCCCCGGCATTGGCCGCGGCCCGATCGACCATGGCCTGTACACCTTCCACCGCAACCACTTCGCGGGCCAGCCTGGCCAGCGGCAGGGCAAAGTTGCCCAGGCCACAGAACAGATCCAGCACCCGCTCATCGGCTTGCGGCGCGAGCCAGGCCAGGGCCTGCTCGATCATCATCGTATTGACCTGGGCATTGACCTGGACGAAGTCGCCCGGCCGCCAGGCCAGTTGCAACGCCCACGGCTCCAGGGTGAAGCCCAAGGTTTGCCCGGCCTCGACTGGCGCCGGCTCACCGTCCCCTTGCAACCATAGCTGGGCACCGGCTTGTTTGCAGAAGGCCTGCAGGCGCGCCAGGTCGTCTTCCGGCAGTGGCGCCACATGCCGCACCAGCAACGCTTCGGCGCTACCACTGAACAGCTCGACATGGCCCAGGGCCTGAGGTTTGCTCAAGCTGCGCAGCACAGTCGGCAAATGCCGCATGATCGTTTGCAAGGGCTGTACCAGCACCGGGCAGTCGTCGATGGCGATGATGTCCTGGCTGGCTTCGGCACGAAAGCCTACGTCCAGTTGCCGCGCCTTGGCGTCCCAACGCACGGCGATGCGCGCCCGGCGGCGGTAGCCAAACTCCGGACCGAACAGCGGCGCGGCCCAGGCCTGCGGCTGGATACCGGCCACCCGCTGCAACTGCTCGGCGAGCAGGCGCTGCTTGAGTACGAGCTGGTCTTCATGCGCCAGGTGCTGCAAGTTGCAGCCGCCGCAGCGGTCGAAATGCCGACACGGCGCCTGGCGCCGTTCGGCGCTGGCCTGCAACACCCGCTCAAGACGCGCTTCGACGATCTTGCCGCGGGCATTGAGCACCCGCGCCTCGACCGCTTCGCCAGCCAACGCACCGCTGACGAACCAGGTGCGCCCGTCATGGAAGGCGATACCTCGGCCATCTCCGGACAGCCGCTCGATGTCCAGGCGCTGCTTCTTGCCCACCGGGACTTGGGGTGCACGGTTGCCGCCGGCCGGTTGGAAGCGCAGGCCGCCTTTGCTTTTCTTGCTGGTCATCAGGTCGCGTCAAACAGGCCGGTGGAGAGATAACGATCACCGCGATCACAAATGATCGCGACCATCACGGCGTTTTCCACTTCCTGGGACAGGCGCAGCATGGCTGCCACCGCACCACCGGAAGACACACCGCAGAAAATGCCCTCTTCACGGGCAAGGCGACGGGTGACGTTTTCGGCCTCGGCCTGGGACATGTCCACGACCCGATCAACGCGGGTGGCATCGAAGATCCTCGGCAGGTATTCCTGCGGCCAGCGGCGGATGCCGGGGATGGCCGAGCCTTCCATCGGTTGCAGACCGACGATCTGCACCGCTGGGTTTTGCTCCTTGAGGTACTGCGAGCAGCCCATGATGGTCCCGGTGGTGCCCATGGAGCTGACAAGATGAGTGATGGTGCCTTGCGTCTGTTGCCAGATTTCCGGGCCGGTGCTGGTGTAGTGGGCAATCGGGTTGTCGCCGTTGGCGAACTGATCCAGGACCAGGCCACGGCCTTCGGCCTGGAGCTTCTCGGCCAGATCGCGCGCACCTTCCATACCCTCTTCCTTGCTGACCAGGATCAGCTCGGCGCCATAGGCCGTCATCGCCGCCTTGCGTTCGGCAGTGGAGTTGTCCGGCATGATCAGGATCATCTTGTAACCCTTGATCGCCGCCGCCATGGCCAAGGCGATACCGGTGTTACCGGAGGTCGCTTCGATCAGGGTGTCACCGGGCTTGATCTGGTTGCGCAGCTCGGCGCGGGTGATCATCGACAGCGCCGGGCGGTCTTTGACCGAGCCTGCGGGGTTGTTGCCTTCGAGCTTGAGCAGCAAGGTATTGCTGGTTTCGCCGGCTAAGCGCTGCAGGCGAACCAGAGGCGTATTGCCGACGCAATCGGCGATGGTTGGGTACTGCAGGGTCATGGCGTATTTCGCAATCCGGACGGCAGGGGCGACTATCATACCGGCAAACCTTTCGCGGCCATATCACGCAATCTACGGTTGCTATAGCTAACCGCTATATAGGCGTGAGAGACGCTTCCCCGGGCGAGCACGCGCAGTTCAGGCTCCAGCGTATGACGTTGGCTCTACAGCGGCCTCGTGGGAGCGGGCTTGCCCCGCGATATGCGCCGGCAGGCGCATGCACAAGCGCAGGCCGTGCTTGCCATTCTCCGCCCACAAGGTACCGCCCTGGCGCTGGATGGCGCCGCGCGCGATGCTCAGGCCCAGGCCAAAGCCCCCATCCCCGGGCCGCGATCCGTCCAGGCGCGAGAAAGGCGCGAAGATCCGCTCCAGATCGTCCTCGGCCACACCGCCGCCTTGATCTTCCAGCCAGATCCGCCAGTGATTGCCCTCACGCTTTGCGCCGAGGCTGATCAAGCCCTGTTCAGGCGAATGACGAATGGCATTGCGCAGCATGTTCTCGAAGGCCTGGGCCAAGTGATTGAGGTTGCCCTGCACCCAGCAGTTTGCCGGCACCTCGCAGCGCAGCCGCGACGGGCTCCAGCCACTCTCGTAGCAGGCATCCTCAGCCAGCATGTCCCACAACGCCTGGAGCTGGATCGGCTCAAGGTTCATCGGCGCCCGCTCGGCGTCCTGCCAGGCCAGTTGCAGCGTGTCCTCGACCAGTTGCTGCATGCAGTCCACTTCTCGGGTCAGGCGCTCGCGCAGACGCTCAAGGTCGTTCTCCCCATCGCAGGCGACGCGCAGACGGCTCAGCGGAGTACGCATCTCATGGGACAAATCGCGTAGCAGTTGCTGCTGCAGGGCGACCGTACCCTGCAAGCGTTCGGCCATCTGGTCGAATGCCCGGGCCAACTCGCCCAACTCGTCATGCCGGCCAGTGGTGCGCGAGTCGAGACGTGCCGAGAGCTGATCGGCGCGCCAGGCATTGGCCTGTTCGCGCAGCTGGTTCAGCGGCACGATCAGCATGCGATACAGACCCACGCACAAGAGCAAGGTGAACAGACCCGGAATCACGCCATTGGTCACGACCTGCCAGAGCAGACGGTACTTGCCGGGATTGAGCCGCTCGGGCAACTCGATGACCAACATGCCCTGCTCGGGCAGGGTGGGAAACGCCAAGCGCACCCAGGGCTGATCGACACTGCGCCGGCTCATGGGCCAGTCGACGCCGCGCAAGCGGGTCATGCGCTGGCGCTCGGCGGTGACCAGCGGCGTGCTGCTCAGTGATTGCAGGTCGGCGTCGAGCACACCGACCCAGCCTGGTTCGCGCTGGTGCATCTCGGCCAGCCAGCGATCGACCCCAGCCTGGCCGCCTTCGCGCCAGGCCCGCTCGGCCTCGGCGGCATAGCCACGCAGCTCTTGGCGGGCCGATTCGGAGAGAAACGCATTCTGGGTTTCCATGTGCCGGCCCCAGGTGTAGCTCAGGCCGATCATCAACAGGCAGAAGCCCACCAGCAGAATCGCCAGCCGCCAGAACAACGAGTGTCGGTCAAGCATGATCAGTCGGCCTCACCGGCACTGAGCACGTAGCCCTTGCCCCAAACGGTGCGAATCTGCTGATCGTGATAACCCACGCTCTTGAGCTTGCGGCGGATCTGGCTGACATGCATGTCCAGGCTGCGATCGTGACGCGAGTAGCCGCGCTGGAGCACCTGCTGATAAAGGAAGGGCTTGCTGAGCACCTCGTCCTGGCTGCGCTTGAGGGTATCGAGCAGGCGGTATTCGCTGGGGGTAAGCCCGGCCCATTGACCATTCAGGCAGACGTCGCTGGCGGCCTCGTCGAACTGCAATTGACCCGGCTCGACCTGCGGCTGGACCTTGCGCCGGCGCTCAAGATCGACCCGGCGCAGGATCGCCTCGATGCGCACCTGCAATTCGGCCATGCTGAACGGCTTGGGCAGGTAGTCGTCGGCACCGCGCTGGAAGCCTGTGATGCGATCGGCCTCGGCACCGAGCGCCGACATCAGGATCACCGGCGTCGTGCTGCGCCTGCGCAGCTGGGCGAGCGCGTCCAGGCCATTGAGGCCAGGCAGCAGGATGTCCATGAGCACGACATCGAACACCTGGCGGCCTGCCCTTTCCAAACCTTCCTGGCCATTGCGGCACCAGGTCACCTGGAAGCCGCCACGCTGCAACTCCTCATGCAGGTAGGCGCCAAGGACTGGGTCGTCCTCGATGGCGAGAATGTTCGAATTGTGAATGGCTACAGGATTCATTGGCTTCTGACATTTATTCTCAGTTGCGCGATTATTGGCCATGTGGCCGGGCCAGGCAACCCAATTGCGACCGGTGAGGTGATGAGGCCAGCGCAGGCGACAAAAATCGTCTGCAATGAGTGCATTAGCGCCAGACCCGGAGTAACGTTCCGAGATTATTCCGTCCCGCTCGGCGACGGCCGCAAGGCACATCACAGGAGGCGAGTGTGCTCGATCGTTTGGGAATCAGAAGCCGGGTGCTGTTGCTGGCCTTGTTGCCGGCCAGCCTGATGGCACTGGTGCTGGGCAGCTATTTCACCTGGTTGCAGCAGAACGAGCTGCGCAGCCAATTGCTGCAGCGCGGCAAGATGATCGCCGAACAGCTGGCGCCGCTGGCCGCACCGGCGATGGCCCAGCACACCGCGCCGCAGCTCGAACGCATCGCGGCCCAGGCGCTGGAGCAGGCCGACGTGCGCGCCGTGGCGTTCCTCGCGCCCGACCGCTCGCGCCTGGCCCACGCCGGCCCGAGCATGCTCAATCAGCCGCCCAGCGGCGGCACTGGTACCCAACTGCTGCAACGCAGTGGCAACGATGCCACGCGCTACCTGATGCCGGTGTTCGGTCATCATCGCGACCTGGCTACCGATGCCATCCCCGCCGAGGCCGAGCGACTGCTCGGCTGGGTCGAGATCGAGCTGTCCCACGACGGCACCTTGCTGCGCGGCTATCGCAACCTGTTCACCAGCGTACTGTTGATCCTGGGCTGCCTGATCCTGACGGCCCTGCTCGCCCTGCGCATGAGCCGCACGATCAACGACCCGATCAGCCGCATCAAGCAAGCGGTCACCCAACTCAAGGACGGCAACCTCGAAGCGCGGCTGCCGGCCATGGGCAGCCACGAGCTGGACGAGTTGGCTGCCGGCATCAACCGCATGGCCGAAACCCTGCACAACGCCCACGAAGAGCTGCAGCACAGCATCGACCAGGCCACCGAAGATGTGCGCCAGAACCTTGAGACCATCGAGATCCAGAACATCGAGCTGGACATGGCGCGCAAGGAGGCCCTGGAAGCCAGCCGGATCAAGTCCGAGTTCCTCGCCAACATGAGCCATGAGATCCGCACCCCGCTCAATGGCATCCTCGGTTTTACCCACCTGCTGCAAAAGAGCGAGTTGGCGCCGCGCCAGCTCGATTACCTGAGCACGATCGAGAAATCGGCCGACAACCTGCTGGGGATCATCAACGAGATCCTCGACTTCTCCAAGATCGAGGCCGGCAAGCTGGTGCTCGACAGCATCCCGTTCAACCTGCGCGACCTGATCCAGGACACCCTGACCATCCTCGCCCCAGCGGCCCACGCCAAGCAGCTGGAGTTGCTCAGCCTGGTCTATCGCGACACGCCGTTGTCGTTGGTCGGCGACCCGCTGCGGCTCAAGCAGATCCTCACCAACCTGGTCAGCAACGCTATCAAGTTCACCCGTGAGGGCACTATCGTCGTGCGCGCCATGCTCGAAGACGAGCAAGAAGACAGCGTGCAACTGCGCATCAGCGTGCAAGACACCGGCATCGGCCTGTCGCCGCAAGATGTGCGCACCCTGTTCCAGGCCTTCAGCCAGGCCGATAACTCGCTATCGCGCCAGCCCGGCGGCACCGGCCTGGGGCTGGTGATCTCCAAGCGCTTGATCGAGCAAATGGGCGGCGAGATCGGCGTCGACAGCACGCCGGGAGAAGGCTCGCAGTTCTGGATCAGCCTGAACCTGCCCAAGGCCCACGACGATGCCGAAGACTTGCCGCTGCAACCCTTGCTCGGGCGACGCGCGGCAATCGTCGACGGCCACGAACTGGCGCGCCAGGCTCTTGAGCACCAACTGGAAGATTGCGGCTTGAGCGTGAGTCTGTTCGCCTCCTTCGATCAGTTGCTGCAAGGCGTTCAGGCGGCGCACCTGGCTGGCCAGCCGTTCGAGTTCGCCGTGCTCGGGGCCAACCTGGGCAACCTGTCGCCGGAACAACTCGCCCAGTACCACCAACAACTGGAGCGCCTGGATTGCCAGTGCGTGGTGCTGTGCCCAACCACCGAACAGGCGCTGTACCACCCTTACCTGCCCAACGCACATGGTCAGCTGCTGTCCAAGCCGACCTGTACGCGCAAGCTGCGCCGGCTGCTGGTAGAGCTGATTCAGCCACGTCGGCAAACCAGCGAAGTCCGGGTTGCCGGCAGCCAGCGGGTGCCGAAGATCCTCTGCGTCGACGACAACCCGGCCAACCTGTTGTTGGTGCAGACCCTGCTCGAAGACCTCGGCGCCGAGGTGCTGGCGGTCGACAATGGTTTTGCGGCGGTTCAAGCGGTGCAGGATGAGCCGTTCGACCTGGTGCTGATGGATGTGCAGATGCCTGGTATGGACGGGCGCGCCTGCACCGAGCAGATCCGCCTGTGGGAAAACAGCCAGAGCGGTAACCCGCTGCCGATCGTCGCGCTCACCGCGCATGCCATGGCCAATGAAAAACGCGCCCTGCTGCACAGCGGCATGGACGATTACCTGACCAAGCCGATCAGTGAACGGCAACTGGGCCAGGTGGTGATGAAATGGACCGGGCTGAACCTGGGCACCCCGCAGCAGGAACGCATCACCGAGCGCCTGCCGGACAGCAGCGAGCTGAAGGTGCTCGACCCGGAAGAAGGCTTGCGCCTGGCCGCGGGCAAGCCGGACTTGGCAGCGGACATGCTGAGCATGCTGCTGGAGTCGCTGGAGGCTGATCGCCAGGCGATTCGCAGCGCACGTGAAGCGGGTGACCGTGAGGCGATGATCGAGCGGGTACACCGCTTGAATGGCGCATCGCGCTACTGTGGAGTGCCGCAGTTGCGGGCGGCGTGCCAGCGTAGCGAGACCCTGCTCAAGCAGGATAATCCCCAGGCCTTGCAGGCGCTGGATGAGCTGGATCAGGCGATCAGCCGGTTGGCCGAACAGGCGCAGCAGAGTGCTTGAGTGCGGTTACTGATGCTCCCACTGGCTTCTCGACATCTCGGACCCTGTGGGAGCGGGCTTGCCCGCGAATAGGCCGGTACTGACTGAGCCTCTCTTGGCACCGATCAAAGTCCGCCAAGCCAATCGGGCTAAACTCACCTCGCCTCATTGCCAAGGAATCCGCCATGCGCACTCTGTTGTTCAGCAGCCAGCACTACGACCAGGAAAGCTTCACCCGCGCCAGCACCGACAACAACCTTGAACTGCACTTCCAGTCGGCCCGCCTGACCCTGGACACCGCCGCCTTGGCCAGCGGCTTCGAGGTGGTCTGCGCCTTCATCAACGACGAACTGGACCAGCCGGTGCTGGAGCGCCTGGCCGCCGGCGGCACGCGCCTGATCGCCCTGCGCTCGGCGGGCTACAACCACGTCGACCTGGCCGCCGCCAAACGCCTGGGGCTGACCGTGGTACGGGTGCCGGCCTACTCGCCGCATGCGGTGGCCGAGCACGCGGTGGCGCTGATCATGGCCCTCAACCGCCGCCTGCATCGCGCCTACAACCGCACCCGCGAAGGCGACTTCACCCTGCACGGGCTGACCGGCTTCGACCTGCATGGCAAAACCGTCGGGGTGGTCGGCACCGGCCAGATCGGCGTGGCCTTCGCCCGCATCATGGCCGGCTTTGGCTGCCAGCTGCTGGCCTACGACCCCTACCCCAACCCCGACATGCTGGCCTTGGGTGCACGCTACCTGGAGCTACCTGAGTTGCTGCGCCAGTCGCGGATCGTCAGCCTGCACTGCCCGCTGACCGAGCACACCCGCCACCTGATCAACGCCCACAGCCTGGCAGCGCTGCAACCGGGCGCGATGTTGATCAATACCGGTCGCGGTGCGCTGGTCGACACCCCAGCCCTGATCGATGCGCTCAAGAGCGGCCAACTCGGCTACCTGGGTTTGGACGTGTATGAAGAAGAAGCCCAGCTGTTCTTCGAGGACCGCTCCGACTTGCCCCTGCAAGATGATGTGCTGGCCCGGCTGCTGACCTTCCCCAACGTGATCATTACCGCCCACCAGGCGTTCCTGACCCGTGAGGCGCTGGATGCGATCGCTGCGACCACCCTGGAAAATATCATCCGCTGGGTGGCAGGCAATCCGCAGAATCTGGTCGAGGGTTGATGCTAGGATACGCGGCATTTCTGGAGGACCCATGGTCGAGCACGATTTCCGCTACACCCTATTCAACCCGCAACACACCCTGATCGAATGCCGCGCGCTGGTGCCGGGTCGCTATCAGGTGACCGGCAATGGCGGATCGATCCAGAAGGACGACGTCCTGCTGGTCACCCTCAAAGGCAGCAAGGACTTGTCCATGCGCCTGACCGTGGAAAGCGTACGCCACCTGATCAACCCGCGCGGCCAGTGGGTCGCGGTGGCCAGCGGCCCGGCGTTCAAAGAGCTGGAGATCCTCAACTGGCAGGTCAAGTGCGACAGCTGCCAAGCCGTGCTCGACTTCGAGTTCGCCGTCGACGGCAAGCTGGGTAACAAGGCGCACAAGCCGGCCGCCAGTGCCCGCGTCGCTGAATTGGGCTGGATCAGCAAGGGTGACAAGCACCTGTGCCCACACTGCCAGGAGAGCGCTCAGTGAAAAACATGCTGACCGGCGTGCTGATTGCCACCGGCCTGCTGGGCTGCGCTGCGCAGCCGTCGAAGTTGCAACAAGAGCAGAGCTATGTGCTTGAGTGGATTGGCGAACGCCCGCTGATCGATTACAGCCACCTGACCCTGACCTTGGCCGAAGACGGCCGCGCCTATGGCAATGGCGGCTGCAACCACTGGTTTGCGCCGTATACGCTTGAGGGTGAGCGGATCAGCTTCGGCAAGGTCGGCAAGACCCGCAAGCTGTGCGCGCCGGCGTTGATGGAGCAGGAGAAGCGTTTCCTCGAGGCGCTGGAGACGGTGCAGCGTTGGGATGTTTCGGCGATCGAACAGATTCGGTTCTGGCCGGCCCAAGGCAAACCGTTGCGGTTCTGGCCTGAAGAAGGCTGATCACCTCTGTTGGGGCCCCTCTGCGGCCCTTCGCGGCGGGTCAGCGCCCCGACAAGTTCGCTCCCACAGAGTGTGTACCGGGTACAAGCGCGGTCCCTGTGGGAGCGGGCTTGCCCGCGAAGGGCTGCAAAGCAGCCCCAGGTATCAAGTCAACATCATTAGGCGCCTTTGAGGGCCTTGATCTTCTCCTGCAGCCCTTCCAGGGTCTGCTCGCCCATCAGTTGCTCACGGACCTTGCCTTTGTCATCGATGATGTAGGTCACCGGCAACGCCTCGCTACGCGGCAGCTCATAACGCTCTGCCGGATCCTGGGCCAGTACCGTGAAGCCAATCCCGAGGGTCTCGGCAGCTTGCTTGAGCTCCTGCCCTTGCAGGCCATCGAAGTTCACCCCGACCACCTTGATGCCCTGGCTGTCCCACTGCTTGGCCGCAGCGTTCAACTCAGGGATTTCAGTACGGCACGGCCCGCACCATTCGGCCCAGTAATTGAGCACCAGCCAGTGCCCCTCGATCTGTTCAGCCTTTACCGTATTGCCGTGCTGGTCCACGCCGTAGTCCGCACCGCAACCGCCGAGCAACAGGCTCGCAGTGATGGCCAGTGCAGCTGCCAAACGCTTTGCCATGGGTCAATCCTTCTCGAAGTTTTCTAAACCTGTAATTCAGTCGCTGCGGTTAGAATAGCCGCCACACCCTGCTGGATGCGACCCGTCATGACTGATCTGACTCTCTATCATAACCCGCGCTGCTCGAAATCCCGCGGCGCCTTGGAGCTGCTCGAAGCGCGCGGCCTCAGCCCGACCATCGTGCGCTACCTGGAAACCCCGCCCGATGCGGCGACCCTCAAGGCATTGCTGGGCAAGCTGGGCATCGCCCCGCGCCAGCTGCTGCGCACCGGTGAAGACGAATACAAGACCCTGGAGCTGGCCAACCCGGCGCTCAGCGACCAACAGTTGATCGAAGCCATGACACAACACCCGAAACTGATCGAGCGGCCGATTCTGGTGGTCGGCGACCAGGCGATCATCGGTCGCCCACCCGAGAAGGTGCTGGAGATCCTGCCGTGAGCGATCCATTCATCCTGGTGCTGTATTACAGCCGCCATGGCTCGACCAGCGAGATGGCCCGGCACATTGCCCGCGGCGTCGAGATGGCCGGCCTGGAAGCGCGCCTGCGCACCGTGCCGGCGATCTCCACCGAATGCGAGGCAGTGGCCCCGGATATCCCCGCCAGCGGTGCGTTGTACGCCACCCTCGACGACCTGCGCCACTGCGCCGGGCTGGTCCTGGGCAGCCCGACCCGCTTCGGCAACATGGCCGCGCCGCTCAAGTACTTCCTCGATGGCACCAGCAGCCTGTGGCTGGGCGGTGAGCTGGTCGGCAAGCCGGCGGCGGTGTTCACCTCCACCGCCAGCCTGCACGGCGGCCAGGAGACCACCCTGCTGTCGATGATGCTGCCGCTGATGCACCACGGCATGCTGGTCATGGGCCTGCCCTACAGCGAGTCGGCGCTGCTCGAGACCCGTGGTGGCGGCACCCCGTACGGGGCGAGCCATCATGCCGGGGCAGATGGCAAGCGCGAGCTGGACAGCCATGAGATCGCCCTGTGCCGCGCGCTCGGCCAACGCCTGGCGAGCACCGCCAAGGCTTTGGGTGGTGAACGTGGCTAGGAAGCCCAAGGTGCTGCCAGCGCTTGAGTGGTTGAGCCCGCGCCTGCGCTTGACGCGGGCGCTGAGCCTGGGCTGTTTCTTCGGCCTGATCGTCCTGCTGGTGATCAATAACCTGTGGTTCGCCAACCTGCATGGGGCGCGGGTCGAGGTCATCCTGGCGATCGAGCTGATCCCGCTGCTGCTGTTGCTGCCGGGGATGCTGATGGGCAGCGCCCGGGCGCATGCCTGGACCTGCTTTGTGGTGAACATCTACTTCATCAAGGGCGTGTTGGCGGCGTTCGATCCGGCGCGCGCGGTGTTTGGCTGGATCGAGGTGCTGGTGAGCTTGGGGCTGTTTGTTAGCGGGCTGCTGTTTGTGCGCTGGAAGTTTCAGCATGAGCGCAGGCTGGCCGGCGAAGGAAACTAGAACAAGCTATGTGGACTGCGTGGACTGCGTAGGCTACGTGGGAGCGGGCTTGCCCCGCGATAGCGAGGCTGAGGCCGACATCGCTATCGCGGGGCAAGCCCGCTCCCACGCAGCTCGCTCCCAGGCAGTTCGCTCCCACGCAGTCCGCTCCCACGCCCCTTCCGACAAGGGGCCGCCGACGAGGGGCCGAATCAGTGGTTGACTGTGTGCGCCAGCATCACCGAGAGCTGACACAGCGGCCGGCCACTCTCGGCATGCCACTGATTGAACAGCTCCTGCACCAACGCCCGATCGCGCTGGCTGGTCGGCGCCTTGTCGATGATGCCCTGGGCAATCAACGCCGCCGCCATGTCATCGGTTGGAATGAAGGTGTCCTTGCCGACCATACGCAAGAAGCGCGGCGCCGACAGTCCACCGAGCTGGTTGCCATGCTTGGCCAGGTACTTCCACAAGCCCACGATATCAGTCACCGGCCAGTCGGCGATGAACGCACCGAAACTGCCCTTTTGCTGCTCGATATCCAGAATCATCTGGGCATTGCGCGGCACGCTCTTGAGCTTGCCCAGGTGGCGGATGATCCGCTCATCCTGCATCAGCCGCTCCAGATGCTCGGCGCCCATCAGCACCACTTTCTCAGGATCGAAACCGAAGAACACCTGCTCGAAGGCCGGCCACTTGGCGTCCACCAGGCTGTGCTTGAGGCCCGCGCGAAACACCCGCAGCGACAGGGTCGATAGGTAGCGGTCATCGCCGATATCGCGTAACTGCGCCGGGGTTTTCGGCCGCGGCAGGAAGGCTTCGAGGGCCTTGGCCGAGCCGAAGCGGTTCAGGCAGTACTCATGCAGCCACTGATAATCGCGCATGGGCTCAGATGTTCAGCACGTCAAGGAAGCGCGGCGCGGCGTTTTCGTCGATCTTCAGGCTGTTGAAGTCGAACAGGTTGCGGTCGGCCAACTGCGACGGGGCAACGTTCTGCATGGCGCGGAAGATGCTCTCGGTACGCCCCGGGTGCTTGCGCTCCCACTCCACCAGCATCTCCTTGACCACCTGGCGCTGCAGGTTTTCCTGCGAGCCGCAGAGGTTGCACGGGATGATCGGGAACTCTTTCATGTCCGAGTAGGCCTGGATGTCCTTCTCGTGGCAGTAGGCCAGCGGGCGGATCACCACGTTACGGCCGTCATCGGCACGCAGCTTGGGCGGCATGCCCTTGAGCGCGCCGTTGAAGAACATGTTGAGGAAGAAGGTTTCGACGATGTCATCGCGGTGGTGACCGAGGGCCATCTTGGTCGCGCCGATCTCGTCGGCGAAGGTGTACAAGGTGCCACGGCGCAGGCGCGAGCACAGCGAGCAGGTCGTCTTGCCCTCGGGCACCAGCTCCTTGACCACCGAGTAGGTGTCCTTCTCGACGATGTGGTACTCGACCCCCAGTTCCTTGAGGTAGGCCGGCAACACATGCTCGGGGAAGCCTGGCTGCTTCTGGTCCATGTTCACCGCGACGATCTCGAACTTGATCGGCGCCACCTTCTGCAGGTGCAGCAGAACATCGAGCATGGTGTAGCTGTCCTTGCCGCCAGACAGGCAGACCATGACCTTGTCGCCATCCTCGATCATGTTGTAGTCGGTGATGGCTTCGCCAGCGAGACGACGCAGGCGTTTTTGCAGTTTGTTCTGGTTGACCGAGAGGGTGCCCATAGCGCTTGAATCCGCGAGGTGTGACAAAAGCCGGCTATTTTACGCACAAACCGCACGTGGGCGTAGGGCCTGGGCACAATTAACGGCCGTATTCCGATCAAAGACTGCAAGGGAATCAGCAAGCCGTTTAACAGCGCAATTTGCTCTAAAAAGCAGGTATTAAGCGGGGATCTGCTTCCTATACTGCGACATAAGGCCACATTACCGCATGCATCGGTGCCTGGCCTCGGGCCGCAAGCGCTCCACTTGGGGGGCGTTTGGCAACGACGATAGGAGTGACCCGCATGATCCATCACGTTCTGGGGCTGTTTACCCATCCCGATCAGGAGTGGAAGGAGATTCGTGGCGAGGACGAAACCATCAGCCACATGTACCTGACCCACACGCTGATACTGGCGGCGATCCCCGCGGTCTCGGCATTTATCGGCACTACCCAGGTGGGCTGGGTGATCGGTAATCGACCGGCAGTGATGCTGACCATGGAAAGCGCGCTGTGGATGAGCGTGATGTCCTACCTGGCCATGCTAGCCGGGGTGGCGGTGATGGGCGCCTTCATTCACTGGATGGCGCGCACCTACGATGCCACGCCGTCCATGGCCCAATGCATCGCCTTTGCCACCTACACCGCCACCCCGCTGTTCATCGGCGGCCTGGCGGCGCTCTACCCACACCTATGGCTGGGCATGCTGGTCGGCACAGCGGCCATTTGCTACACGGTTTACCTGTTGTATGTGGGCTTGCCGACGTTCATGAACATCCCGTCAGATGAAGGCTTCCTGTTCTCCAGCTCGGTGCTGGCAGTGGGCCTGGTGGTGTTGGTGGCAATCATGGCCGCCACCGTGATCATCTGGGGCTTGGGCGTGGGGCCTGTGTATACCAACTAGATCCAAACCAACACTGGGGCATCAAGTCACGGGCCGCCGCAAGGCGGCCTTTGGCTGCCTGCTGACCGGTGGCTCGGCAGGCCAAAGGTGGTTACGGCATAATGCCCGGCTCAGGAGACTATTCACCGCCATGCCCGAGTTGCTCGAATCCCGCGTCGAAACCTGCTATCAGCAAGCCGAAGCCTTCTTCAAGCGCCCCTTTGCCCGCCCGCAGGTCAGCTTCAAGCTGCGCGGCCAGAAAGCCGGGGTTGCCCACCTGCATGAGAACCTGCTGCGCTTCAACCTGCAGCTGTACCGCGACAACCAGGAAGACTTCCTGCGCCAGACGGTGGCCCATGAAGTGGCCCACCTGGTGGCGCATCAGCTGTTTGGCGACAGCATCCAGCCGCATGGCGAGGAGTGGCAGCTGATCATGCGTGGGGTGTACGAGCTGCCGCCCAATCGCTGCCATAACTATGAAGTGAAGCGGCGCACGGCTACGCGCTACATCTATCAGTGCCCTTGCCCGCAGAGTGATTTTCCGTTCAGTGCGCAGCGCCACAAGCTGGTGCGCCAGGGGCGGCGTTATCTGTGTCGGCGCTGCCGGCAGATTCTGGTGTACAGCGGCCAGACGCGCGTCGAATAGAGGGTTATCGCCCCCACGCAGCTCTTGTGCCGCTCGTCCTGCGTGGCAGCGGGCTTGCCCCGCGATGAGGCCGACGCTGCATCACAAATCCCAGCGACAAAAAAGGCGACCCGAAGGTCGCCTTTGTGCTTACGCCTGAATCAGCGAGCTGGGCCTTCAGCCACGCCCAGGTCGTCAGTCGGACGGGTGTCTTCCAGCGGCGAACCACCGGAAGCCAGTTCGGCTTGCAGCTTGTCTTCGTCCAGCTCCTTGACCCACTTGGCCACGACGATGGTAGCCACGCCGTTACCAATCAGGTTGGTCAGCGCACGCGCCTCGGACATGAAGCGGTCGATGCCGAGGATCAGCGCCAGGCCGGCAACCGGCAGATGGCCGACAGCCGACAGGGTCGCAGCCAGGACGATAAAGCCCGAACCGGTAACGCCAGCAGCACCTTTGGACGCGACCAGCAGCACCAGCAGCAGGGTGATCTGGTGGGTGATGTCCATGGTGGTGTCAGTGGCCTGGGCGATGAACACCGCAGCCATGGTCAGGTAGATCGAGGTACCGTCGAGGTTGAACGAGTAGCCAGTCGGGATGACCAGGCCAACCACGGATTTCTTCGCACCCAGACGCTCCATCTTGGCCAGCATGCGCGGCAGGGCAGATTCCGAGGAAGAGGTACCCAGCACGATCATCAGCTCTTCACGGATGTAGCGGATCAGCTTGAGCACGCTGAAGCCGTGGGCGCGGCAGATACCGCCGAGCACGATCAGGATGAACGCCAGGCAGGTGACGTAGAAGCAGGCCATCAGGTAGCCCAGCTGCACCAGCGAACCGACGCCGTATTGGCCGATGGTGAAGGCCATGGCACCGAAGGCACCGATCGGGGCCAGCTTCATGATCATGTTGATGATGTTGAACATGACATGGGCGAAGCGGTCGATCAGGTCCAGCACCGGCTTGCCGTAGCTACCCAGGCGGTGCAGGGCGAAGCCAAAGATCACCGAGAACATCAGCACTTGCAGGATGTCGCCGTTGGCGAAGGCACCGACCACAGTGTTAGGGATGATGTTGAGCAGGAAGCCGACGGTGGTCTGCTGCGCGCCGGCGGCGGCATAGGCGGCCACGCTGCTGGCGTTCAGGGTGCTGACGTCAATGTGCATGCCAGCGCCTGGCTTGACCACGTTGACCACGACCAGGCCGATGATCAGGGCGATGGTGGAGACGATTTCGAAGTACAGGAGCGCGTAGCCGCCGGTCTTGCCGACCGATTTCATGCTCTGCATGCCAGCGATGCCGCTGACCACGGTACAGAAGATGATCGGGGCGATGACCATTTTGATCAGTTTGACGAACCCGTCACCCAGGGGTTTGAGCGCGACGCCGGTTTCAGGGTAGTAGTGACCGAGCAGAATACCGATGGTGATGGCAACCAACACCTGGATATACAGGGATTTGTACAGCGGCTGACGTGTCGTCATGGCTAATTTTCCTCAAGTGTGCCGGTTTCCACCCTTCCCAGGGCGGGGGCACCTGAATCGCTAACCCTCCTGCACCTGGAGGGATTTGTCGTTGTGTTCGAGCCGCCTGGGCAGGTCTCTGCCAAGTCAATAGCAAGGGCGATGCCAAAATGCCCGGATTGGGTGCAGGAGCCGGATTTGAAGGGTTTGCTTGCCCAATGAGGGGGCAATGGCGGGGGGAATCGCTGGCGGATTTCCGCCCGGTGGCGGGAATTGAACAGGGTCGATGGCGGGAATCCGCCCGGAGTGTGCCCTGCTGGCCTCATCGCGGGACGAGCCCGCTCCTACAAGATTAGCGGTGACCTTGTAGGAGCGGGTTTGCCCCGCGATGAGGTCGGTACTGACGAAGCACTTAATCGAGGTTGAAGATGATCCGGAACGCCGCGCCGCCCAGTGGCGAATCATCCAGGCTTAGGTGCGCGTCATAGCTGTCGATGATGTCCTTGACCACCGCCAGGCCGATGCCCTGCCCCGGATGCTGGCGATCCAACCGCTCACCGCGCTGCAGAATCCGCTCGCGCTGATCCGCCGGCACCCCTGGCCCATCATCCTCGACGCACAACACCAGGTGGCCGGGCGTTTCCTGCAGGCTCACCCGCACCTGCCCCAGGCATAGCCGATAGGCATTCTCCAACAGGTTGCCAAGCAACTCGAGCAAAGCGCCCTGTTCCATCGGCACTTGGGCGTGCTCTGGGACATCCACGTCGATGGCCACGCGCTTGTCGCGATAGACCTTGGCCAATGTGCTGCACAGGCTGTCGAGCAGCGGTTTGAGCTGCACCCGGTGGCGCACCAGGCCGCTCTTGCGCAAGCTGGCGCGCTGCAATTGATAGTCGATCTGCTGGCTCATGCGCTCGATCTGGCTCTGCAGCACCCGCGCCTGCTCACGCTCGCCACTGCCCTGGCCCATGCTTTCGCCTACCCCTTGCAGCACTGCCAGCGGCGTTTTCAGGCTGTGCGCCAGGTCATCGAGCGAATCGCGGTAGCGCTGGCGCTGCTCGCGCTCGCTGTGCAGCAGGCGGTTGAGCGAGCCCGTCAGGCGCAGCAGCTCACGTGGGTGCTCGCGACTCAGGCCGTCGCGGGCGCCGGTTTCCACTTCGTCGAGCTCAAGGCTGAGCCTGCGCAACGAGCGCAGCCCCCAGGTCAGGCCGGCCCAGAGCAGCACCATCAGCGCCAGCAAGGCTGCGCCAAAGCCCAGATAGAGTTTCTCACGCAGGCCATTGATGGTGTCTTGGTACTCACGCACCGGCTGCAGGGCGACGATACTGTAGGCGGCGTTCTTGCCGCCGAGCAGCTTGACCTCGACGTCATAGACGAAGAACTCCTCACCGTCGTCCTGGCGGATCCGCGCGAACTCGTTGCCGCGCCCATCGTAGCGGGGGTGATAATTGATATTGCGGTCGGTGGTGGCCCGCGAGCGCCAAACTTGATTGCCCTGGCGATCGAAGATGTAGCCCATCAGGCCGGTATAAGGGAGGTTGTAGCGCTCATCCGGCAGCAGCTCGGGCATCTGCAATTGGCCATGCTCGATGCGCGCTGCGGAAATCAGCGTGGTGACGTCGGAGGCCAGGCGCTGCTCGATCGACTCTTGCAGCGCCATGCTGAAGGCTTTTTGCAGGGCCGGCAGCAGCGCCAACATAAACAGCAAGGCAAGCAGCGCCGCCGCCAGCATCAGGCGCACGCGCAGCGAGCGAATCATCGGCAGCGCTCGGTGAACAGGTAACCCAGGCCGCGCACGGTGTCGATCGGCTTGAAGCCATGCTCACCTTCGAGCTTGCGGCGCAGACGGCCAACCAGCACTTCGATGACATTCGGATCACGCTCCTCGTCATCGGGATAGAGCTGCTCCATCAAGCGATCCTTGGCGACCACCTGCTGGTGATGACGCATGAGGTATTCCAGGATGCGGTATTCGTAGGCGGTCAGCGCCAGCGGCTGCTCGTCCAGGGTCGCCTGCTTGCGGTTGAGGTCGAGCACCAGCGGGCCGGCGGCAATGGTCGACTGGGTGAAACCACTGGAGCGGCGCAGCAGGGCATTGAGGCGGGCCTCCAGCTCTTCGAACTGGAAGGGCTTGACCACGTAGTCGTCGGCCCCGGCGGCCAGCCCCTCGACTTTGTCCTGCCAGTTGCCGCGCGCGGTAAGGATGAGGATCGGGAAGCTCTTGCCCTGGTTGCGCAACTGGCGGATCAGGTCCAGCCCACTCATGCCGGGCAAGCCCAGGTCGACCACTGCCAAGTCGAAGTGGTACTCCTCGACCTGATACAGGGCTTCCTCGGCGTTGGCGACCGCCTGGACCACATGGCCCGTTTCGCTCAGGCGCGTGAACAGGTGGTGACGCAGCAGCGCCTCGTCCTCGACCACCAGCAGTTTCATGCAGCTCTCCTTCCTCTATTTACTGGCCTCATCGCGGGACGAGCCCGCTCCTAGCGCAACGGTGTGCGTCGATACCTGAGCGGGCTTGCCCCGCGATGAAGCCTGAACTGACGAAAAGCATAACAGCGAACCGGCCCCTTCAGCGGGCCGGTCCGGCTTAGCCATCACCTCAGAACTTGTAGTTGGCCGACAGGTAGGTCTGGGCGCTGCTGGTCAGGCGCAGGGTGCCGACCTTTGGACCGCCATGTTCGACCAGCTCGGTGCTGGCGTTGCTGCGCAGGTAACGGTAGCCCAGCTCGACCGAGGCGTTGTCGGTGATGTCCTGGATCACACCGGCCTGCAGGCCGACAGCGTAGCCATAGTCGGTATCGCGACCGTAGCCGGAGGACTCCTGGGACAGCTTGGTCATGCCCAGGCTACCGCCGCCGAACAGTTTGGTGGTATCAGTCACGGGCAGGAACAGGTCGTAGCTGCCGAGCAGGTTTTCTTGGCGCAGCTTGAGGCCGCTATGGTCGTTGGACACATTGTCGTAGGTCAGGTAGTAGCGACCTTGGTCGTTGATCTTACCGACCCGCACGCCCCAGGTGCCGTCCTTGCTGATGATGCCATCGGCGTTGAGATGGTCGGTGTTGCGGTCGAGCAGGCCGGACTTGCGGATCTTGTCGCTGGTCTGGCCGTAGGTGAGGCTGGCGAAGGTGTCGTCGGCCTGGGCGCTGACGGTGAAGCCTGCGGCGCAAACGGCCATGGCAGCGATCAGGGTATTGAGTGTTTTCATAGCTTCGTACTCCAGTTGGATGCGCTGTTTCTGTCTGGAAGCTAGAGTAAGCAGGACGCCCTGAACCGCTGCTGAACCCAGGCTGAACCTTCGCTGAACGAGTCGCACCGATTGTCGAAACGCCATGTCCAAAGGAGCTACGACCATGCGTTTTCTGCTTGCCCTGATCCTGATGTGCAGCGCCGCTGTTACCCAAGCGGCCGTGCAAACCCGCGAGATCGCTTACCAGGACGCCGACGGCAACCGTCTGGTGGGTTACTACGCCTACGATGACGCCATCGAGGGCAAGCGCCCCGGCATCGTCGTGGTGCATGAATGGTGGGGGCTGAACGACTACGCCAAGCGCCGTGCCCGCGACCTTGCTGGGCTGGGCTACAACGCGTTGGCGATCGATATGTACGGCGATGGCAAGAACACCGAACACCCGGCTGACGCCAAGGCGTTCATGGCCGCCGCCCTGAAGGATCCCAAGGCAGCTGCCGCACGCTTCGATGCAGGTCTTGAGCTCTTGAAGATCCAGCCCAACATTAATAAGCATCAACTGGGCGCGGTGGGTTACTGCTTCGGTGGCAAAGTGGTGCTCGATGCCGCCCGCCGTGGGGTAAAGCTTGATGGCGTGGTGAGCTTCCATGGCGCGCTGGTGACGCAGGAACCCGCCAAGCCTGGGGTTATCAGGGCGAAGATCCTGGTGGAGCACGGTGACGCTGACAGCATGATCACACCCGAGCAGGTCGCGGCGTTCAAACAAGAGATGGCGGCGGCCGGGGCTGATATGAAGTTCGTCGGCATTGCCGGGGCCAAGCATGGCTTTACCAATCCGGATGCTGACCGCTTGAGCCATGGCGGGCATGGCGGGCCGGACATCGGCTATGACAAGGCGGCGGACGAGAGCTCTTGGGCGGATATGCAGGCGTTCTTCAAGACTGCGTTTGATTGACTATCGCCGGGGCCGCTTGGCGGCCCATCGCAGGCAAGCCAGTTCCTACAGGGTGCATTGAGCCTGCCAACGGCGGCATAGCGGCCCCTGACACATGACTCATCGGCTGGCACAATATCGGCCATGAACAGACTCCCCGCCTGCTGCGCCCCACTCCAGCACCACTGGCCCCTGCCCCATCCGGTCCCCGGTGCGCAGCTGGTCAGCTGTGCCTTCGACCCCGCCAAGCTTGCCGCCGATGACTTTCAGCGCGCAGGCATCGAACAGAGCGCCAGCTTGCAGCGTTCGGTGGCCAAGCGTCGGGCTGAATACCTGGCGGGCCGCGTCTGCGCTCGGGCCGCGTTGCAGCAACTGGACGGTCGCGACTATGTACCCGGCAGCCATGAAGACCGCTCTCCGATCTGGCCAACCGGCATTCATGGCTCGATCACCCACGGCAAGGGGTGGGCCGCTGCGGTCGTGGCCGCCGATGGCCGCTGCAAGGGCCTGGGTCTGGATCAGGAAAGCCTGCTGGACGATGAGCGTGCCGAGCGCCTGGCCCAGGAGATCCTGACGCCTGCCGAGCTCGAACGTTTGGACCGCAGCCAGTTTGGCCTGACTGTGACGTTGACCTTCTCGCTCAAAGAGAGCCTGTTCAAGACCCTCTACCCACTCACTAAACAACGCTTCTACTTCGAACACGCCGAAGTGCTCGAATGGTCCGCCGACGGCCTGGCCCGGCTTCGCCTGCTCACTGACTTGTCGCCAGCATGGCAGCAGGGGCTCGAGATCGACGGGCAGTTCTGCATCAAGGACGGCCACCTGCTGAGTTTGATCAGCGTCTAGCCCTCAGGACGGCGCCTGTGCCCGTGGCCAACTGAGGCTGAAACACGCACCGCCCAAGCCTTCGCTACGCCCGACCATGGCCCGCCCGCCGTGCCAGTAAATGATTCGTCGCACGATCGACAGCCCCAGGCCGTGGCCGCCCGAGGCACGCGTGCGGCTGTCGTCCAGGCGGGTGAAGGGGGTAAAAATGCGGTCCCAGACGCCTTCGGGAATGCCTGGGCCGTCGTCTTCGACATCGATCCGGCAACGCTGCTGGCCAATCTGATAGCTCAGGCGCACCTCGGACTCGGCATGGCGCATGGCGTTGCCGACCAGGTTCTGCAAGGCGCGGTGCAGATAGCGCGGTTCCGCCTCGACCCAGGCGCCCGCCCCTTCCAGTCCCTGGCATACGCCACGGCTAACGCGTACCTCGGCGCGCAGGGGCGCCAACTCGGCGATCACCCGGTCGAGCAAGGCGTCGAGGTCGACGGCCTGGAATTTCAGTGCCGGTGCGCCCTGTTCCAGGCGAGCGTAGGTCAACATCTCGTCGACCAGCTTGTCGAGGTCTTGAATGTCGCTGTCCATGCCCGCCAGATGCTTGGCCCGGGCTTGTTCACTGTTGGCGGTTTCGATCATCTCCAGGCCAAAACGCAGGCGCGCCACCGGTGTGCGCAGCTCATGCGAAACGGCACGCACCAACTCCCGCTGCATGCTCAGCGAACGCTGCAGGTGCTCGGCCATGCCATTGAACGCTGCCGCCAGACGCCCGACCGAGTCCGCATCGCCCGCTGGCACGCGGGTATCCAGACTGCCCTGGGCAATACGCGTGGCGGCATTCTCCAGGCCCGAAACCCGCCGTTCCAACTGGCGCACCAGCAGGTACACGACCAAGCCGATCAGGCACAGGCCAAGGAAGGCGATAAGGATCAACAACTGCGGTGGATAGAGGTTGAGCTGATACAGCGGGCCGATCTCCAGCACCCAGGGCGAGCCAGGCAGGCCAGCAAACACCCGAATCGAGTCGCCATCCTTACCCAACGCCATCACCGTGTCGCCCTCCTCCACCCGCCGCCGCTGGTCGTCGTCCAGGCCCACGCGCTCCAAGCGCTGCAGGGCGACGTCAAAACCAAAGCCCTTGCTCTGGCGCAGCTCGGCCAGGCGTCGCTGTTGCTCGGTGACCGGATAACGCACCAGTTCATCGGCCAACAGGTACAGCGTGGCTCGCGCCAATTGCTCGCTGACCTGCTGGACCTGGGCTTCGAGCAACACGTCTTCGCGGCCGACCCGACGCAATACTCGCGCCGCATGCGGGCCAGTCTTCTCCACCACCACCAGGTCACGGTAAAGACGCGCTCGCTGGCCGCCGTCGAGGGTCAACGCGCTCATCGGTTGCAGGTCCAGCGGCACACCGAGCAGCCGCTCCCAGATCACCAGCGAACGCTTGCGCTCGACGTCGTTCTGCAGCGCCAGGTTGTCGGCCATCAAACTGAAAGTGCCCTGGGCCAGGCGCTCGCGGTGCTGTTCGGCGCGCACCTGATTGACCAGGTGCAGGCTGAGCACGCCAAGCACCGCGACCAGCACCAGGACGGCGAGCATGCCGCCATAGATACGCAGGAAGATCGAGTTCATCAGGCCTGGGCCGCCTCGGCGACGAATAGATAGCCCTTGCTGCGCAGGGTCTTGATCAGCCGCGGGTGAATCGGATCATCGCCGATCTTGGGGCGAATCTTGGAAATACGCACATCGATGGAGCGGTCCTGGCCGTCGTAGCCGACGCCGCGCAGGGAGGTGAAGATCTGTTCGCGCGAGAGCACCCGCCCTGCGTGGCTGGCCAGCAGCCAGAGCAAGTCGAATTCGGCGCCGGTCAGGTCGATCGGTTGTTCGTTGAGCCAGGCCTCGCGCAGGCTGCTGTCGATCCGCAGGGCACCGAATTGCAACTCCTGGCGCTTGCCATCCAGGCTGTCGCTGCGGCGCAACAGGGCATTGATACGCGCCAGCAACAAGCGGGGGCGCACCGGTTTGCACACATAGTCGTCGGCCCCCAGGTCCAGGCCTTGGACCTGATCGAGCTCGTCGCTACGGGCGGTGAGCATGAGAATCGGCCCGGGGTATTGGCCGCGCACCCGGCGGCAGATGCTCAGGCCATCTTCGCCGGGCAGCATCAGGTCGAGGATCACCAGGTCCGGCTGGCTGTCGAGAATGCGCCGCACTGCGCGCGCGCCATCGCCTTCCACTGCCACCTCGAAACCGTTGGCCTGCAGGTATTCGGCGGTGAGCTCAGCGAGGCGCTGGTCGTCCTCGACAATCAGGATGCGGTTGCAGGGCTGGTCCATGGCCTTCCTCTGTGTTGTTCTAGTTATCTGCTGTAGGGTGTTGCCTGGGCGGGCCTCATCGCGGGGCAAGCCCGCTCCCACGCTGAGATACGTTTGCGCGCGAGCCACTACAGTGTCCCTGCCGTTCACCAAAAGGCAATATCACCGACGGATACTACGTCGCGCACCACGGACTTCCAAATCTCATCCAAGCCCGCGCCAACACGCCCTGGACTGAACCGTTTTTTGTGATAGGGTGCGCGCCCTAAAAAAACTCTGCCGGGGCATCAACGCGTAGAAAAAAAGTGAAAACCTCATGGGACAAGGCCTACAGCCAATACCCACGAATCACACACAAACTACGCACAAGTTATCCACAGGCGCTCACCTTGCAAAGCCCCCGCGACCGCATTATCTTGTATCCCCATTGCAGCGAACCACTACATATTGGGTTTCGCTTGAAATCACAAACACAAGTCGGCACGCAAACTCAAGCGATTTTTCGGCCTGAACTTAGTGTGATTTGCGCAGCCAAACCGCTCCTGCGGAGGCGACCGAGGCAAGCCCGTCCAAGCGGTCTTGTTCGGGTATGGGTGTTGCAGGCATCGCCTGGTGACACTCGACAGCAACAGTTTTTGGGCCACGGCCCAGAACCTTTGACTTCGGCCAGGGAGCGGCAAGCTATTGCCCCTTATTCCTGAGTCTGTCCCGAAGTCGGTAAGCCCGAGCGGGCGGATGCACGTGCGTGTGCATCCCCGCGGGGCCACCAGGCTAGTGGATGGAACGGTGGGCGCTCAAAAGGCGCCTGAACATATAGAAACTGTGGAGACACCCACCGATGCAAACCGACACAACTCGCGAGAACCCGCAGGCCCAGGTGCCGCAGGGCGCAGATTCGAACCAGGATCTGGCTGCCACCGCACCTGGCCAACTGCGCGTGATCAAGCGCAATGGCACTGTCGTCGCGTACACCGACGACAAGATCACCGTGGCCATCACCAAGGCGTTCCTCGCAGTTGAGGGCGGCACTGCCGCCGCCTCGTCGCGCATCCACGACACCGTTGCGCGCCTGACCGAGCAGGTCACCGCCACCTTCAAGCGTCGCATGCCATCGGGCGGCACCATCCACATCGAAGAAATCCAGGACCAGGTCGAACTGGCCCTGATGCGTGCCGGCGAGCAGAAAGTTGCCCGCGACTACGTGATCTACCGCGACCAGCGCGCCAAAGAGCGTGCTACCCGCAGCAACGCCGACTCGGTGGTAGAACCGCACCCAAGCATCCGCATCACCCTCGCCGACGGTAGCCTGGCACCGCTCGACATGGCCCGCCTGAACACCATCATCAGCGAAGCCTGCGAAGGCCTGGCCGAAGTCGATGGCGAGCTGATCCAGCGCGAAACCCTGAAGAACCTGTACGACGGCGTCGCCATCAAGGACGTCAACACCGCCCTGGTGATGACCGCCCGTACCCTGGTCGAGCGTGAGCCAAACTACTCGTTCGTCACCGCTCGCCTGCTGATGGACACCCTGCGCGCCGAAGGCCTGGGCTTCCTCAGCGTCGCCGACAGCGCCACTCACCACGAGATGGCCGAGCTGTACGCCAAGGCCCTGCCGGCCTACGTGGCCAAAGGTATCGAGTTCGAGCTGCTCAACCCTGCCCTGGCCGACTTCGACCTGGAGCGTCTGGGCAAGGCGATCAACCACGAGCGCGACCAGCAGTTCACCTACCTGGGCCTGCAGACCCTGTATGACCGCTACTTCATCCACAAGGATGGCGTGCGCTTCGAGCTGCCGCAGGTGTTCTTCATGCGTGTGGCCATGGGCCTGGCGCTGGAAGAGAAAGACAAAGAAGCCCGCGCGATCGAGTTCTACAACCTGTTGTCGTCGTTCGACTACATGGCTTCGACCCCGACCCTGTTCAACGCCGGTACCCTGCGTCCACAGCTGTCGAGCTGCTACCTGACCACCGTGCCGGACGACCTGTCGGGCATCTACCACGCGATCCACGACAACGCCATGCTGTCGAAATTCGCCGGTGGCCTGGGCAACGACTGGACCCCTGTGCGTGCACTGGGCTCCTACATCAAGGGCACCAACGGTAAATCCCAGGGCGTCGTGCCGTTCCTGAAAGTGGTCAACGACACCGCCGTCGCCGTGAACCAGGGTGGCAAGCGCAAAGGCGCTGTGTGTGCCTACCTGGAAACCTGGCACCTGGACATCGAAGAATTCATCGAACTGCGCAAGAACACCGGTGATGACCGTCGTCGTACCCACGACATGAACACCGCCAACTGGATCCCTGACCTGTTCATGAAGCGTGTCTTCGATGACGGCAAGTGGACTCTGTTCTCGCCGAACGAAGTACCTGATCTGCACGACCTGACCGGCAAGGCCTTCGAAGAGCGCTACGAGTACTACGAAGCCCTGACCGAGTACAACAAGATCAAGGTGTTCAAGACCATCCAGGCCAAAGACCTGTGGCGCAAGATGCTCTCGATGCTGTTCGAGACCGGCCACCCATGGCTGACCTTCAAGGACCCGTGCAACCTGCGTTCGCCGCAGCAACACGTGGGCGTCGTGCACAGCTCGAACCTGTGCACCGAGATCACCCTGAACACCAACAAGGACGAGATCGCGGTCTGCAACCTGGGCTCGATCAACCTGCCGAACCACATCGTTGATGGCAAGCTGGACACCGCCAAGCTGCAGCGCACCGTCAACACCGCCGTGCGCATGCTCGACAACGTGATCGACATCAACTACTACTCGGTGCCGCAAGCGCGTAACTCGAACTTCAAGCACCGTCCGGTCGGCCTGGGCATCATGGGCTTCCAGGACGCACTGTACCTGCAGCACATCCCTTACGGCTCCGACGCCGCCGTCGAGTTCGCCGACAAGTCGATGGAAGCGGTCAGCTACTTCGCCATCCAGGCCTCTTGCGACCTGGCCGACGAGCGCGGCGCCTACGAGACCTTCCAGGGTTCGCTGTGGTCCAAAGGCATCCTGCCGCTGGACTCGCAACAGATCCTGATCGAGGCCCGTGGCCAGAAGTACATCGACGTCGACCTCAACGAGACCCTGGACTGGGCTCCGGTACGTGCCCGCGTACAAAAAGGTATTCGTAACTCGAACATCATGGCCATCGCGCCAACTGCGACCATCGCCAACATCACCGGCGTTTCGCAGTCGATCGAGCCGACCTACCAGAACCTGTACGTGAAATCGAACCTGTCGGGCGAATTCACCGTGATCAACCCGTACCTGGTTCGCGACCTCAAGGCTCGCGGCCTGTGGGACTCGGTGATGATCAACGACCTGAAGTACTACGATGGTTCGGTCCAGCAGATCGAGCGCATCCCACAAGAGCTCAAAGACCTCTACGCCACCGCGTTCGAAGTCGAG
The DNA here is from genome assembly GCF_043104195.1 of Pseudomonas sp. xss_2. Taxonomy (NCBI): domain Bacteria; kingdom Pseudomonadati; phylum Pseudomonadota; class Gammaproteobacteria; order Pseudomonadales; family Pseudomonadaceae; genus Pseudomonas; species Pseudomonas sp. xss_2. The sequence continues at coordinate 11,059 of NZ_JBICKL010000066.1, read as the reverse complement.
ACCAAGTGGATCGTCGATGCCGCCTCGCGTCGCCAGAAGTGGATCGACCAGGCTCAATCGCTGAACCTGTACATCGCTGGCGCTTCGGGCAAGAAGCTGGACGTGACCTACCGCATGGCCTGGTACCGTGGTCTGAAGACCACCTACTACCTCCGTGCCCTGGCCGCGACCAGCACCGAGAAGTCGACCATCAACACCGGCAAGCTCAACGCCGTTTCCAGCGGTGGCGACAGCGCCCCGGTCCAGGCCGCAGGTCCAGCACCTGTGCCGAAGGCCTGCGCGATCGACGAGCCTGACTGCGAAGCCTGCCAGTAAGGCCTGATGCCGCAAGGGGCGCTCTGAGGAGCGCCGCTTGCGGCATTTTTGTCTGTACTGGGGCCTGACAGGGAATCATCACCCGCTGCCTGCCAACCTTCGTCAATGGATAAAAAAGAGTGTCGACACCGCACAGGCGGCATCGGCCCCCACATCCAATGAGGAAGGCAAGCATGGCTCGGAAAAAAACCATCACTCGCAGGATTGGCCGCAATGCTGCAACCGGCCGCTTCACCACGGTCGAAGAAGCGCGCGACAACCCTAAGACCCACATCGTCGAAACGCTTCGCAAGAAGTGCGGCTAGCCCCCGATCGCGGGAGGCGCATAGCCTCCCGCCCCTCCTCTCTCCTCGCTTAAAACACAATATTTTGTGCCAAATCAAATAACCAACCACCACATCTAGCGATTTTTCGGCTACACTCCTTCCCCGTGAAACGACGCGTTATTCGTGAACGGAATCGCCCTGTACCGGTCGAAAAATTACCGCAGACCGGCCCAGCGTCGCTCCGATCGCCTGCGAATTCCGTTATACTTCGCCCCCCAAAAAAGGGTTGAGCCAATGATCGACTGCGTGACACAAGCCCCGCTTGGCCAGACCGCATGTTTTGTCGTTGCCACACTGTTTTCAGGCGTCCTGGCCCCTCGTTCGAGGACAGGCCAAGCGCTGACCCGACAATTTCAAATGTGACGAGAGCGAGCTCTCACTGCCCGCCGTATTGCCTTATGGGCCTTGCGTAGTACAGGCATCACCTCAAATCCAACCGGTTGCCCCGCGCAACCCTCTAGCAGGAGCCAGGACCATGCTGAGCTGGGACGAATTCGATAAAGAAGACGGCGAAGTCGCCGCCAAAGGCAGCACCCCCGCGCAGGCCAACGCCGCCGCTACCCTCGACAAGCTCGACAGCGCCGGTGGCGCCGCCGCCCTGGAAGCGCGTGCCGCTACCGCTTCTGACTCCGAGGCGGTCAAGCGCGCCAAGGCTGCCCTGAACGACCTGGACATCGCCGAAGGCCTGGCTGAACTGGAAGGCTCCTCGGCCCGCGTTGCGGTTGACGAGAAGCGCATGATCAACTGCCGCGCCGACCTCAACCAGCTGGTACCGTTCAAGTACGACTGGGCCTGGCAGAAGTACCTCGACGGCTGCGCCAACCACTGGATGCCGCAAGAGGTCAACATGACCGCCGACATCGCCCTGTGGAAGAGCCAGGACGGCCTGACCGAAGACGAGCGCCGCATCGTCATGCGTAACCTGGGCTTCTTCTCCACCGCTGACTCGCTGGTTGCCAACAACCTGGCGCTGGCCGTGTACCGCCTGATCACCAACCCAGAGTGCCGCCAGTACATCCTGCGCCAGGCCTTCGAAGAGGCGATCCACACCCACGCCTACCAGTACTGCATCGAGTCGCTGGGCATGGATGAAGGCGAGATCTTCAACATGTACCACGAGATCCCATCGGTGGCGAAAAAGGCCGCCTGGGGCCTGAAGTACACCCGCGCGATCTCGGATCCGGAGTTCAACACCGGCACCCCAGAGACCGACAAAGAACTGCTGCGCAACCTGATCGCCTACTACTGCGTACTGGAAGGCATCTTCTTCTACTGCGGCTTCACCCAGATCCTGTCGATGGGTCGCCGCAACAAGATGACCGGCGTTGCCGAGCAGTTCCAGTACATCCTGCGTGACGAGTCGATGCACCTGAACTTCGGCATCGACGTGATCAACCAGATCAAGATCGAGAACCCGCACCTGTGGGATGCCTCGATGAAGGAAGAAGCCACCCAGATGATCCTGCAAGGGACCCAGCTGGAGATCGAATACGCCCGTGACACCATGCCACGCGGCGTACTGGGCATGAACGCCGCGATGATGGAGGACTACCTCAAGTTCATCGCTAACCGTCGCCTGACCCAGATTGGTCTGAAGGAAGAATACCCAGGGACCACCAACCCGTTCCCGTGGATGAGCGAAATCATGGACTTGAAGAAGGAGAAGAACTTCTTTGAGACACGCGTTATCGAGTATCAGACGGGTGGGGCGTTGAGCTGGGACTGATGGTCCGGGCTGACATCGAGAAGGCTGCCAATTGGCAGCCTTTTTTGCGCCTGGACGTCAACCAACAAGCACAGCTCATCTGATTACTGGGGTCAATTGCCCTGCGGCGTCAGCGCCATTCGATACTCGATCACCCCAGGCTTTTCAGCAATCCAATCGTACAGCCGCTGGGCGGTTTGGTTGCCCTGCTGGGTATGCCAGTAGAGCCGATCACAGCCTTTGTCCTGCGCTTGGCTCTGAACGAACTCGATCAATTGCTTGCCGACCCTGTTCCCTCGCGCACGTGGGCAGACGAACAGATCTTCCAGATAGCAGAAGTCGTTACGCCCCCAGGTCGAGCGGTGGAAAACGAAATGGACGAACCCGAGAATCCGCTCGCCGTCGGTGGCCACGGCGCAGTGCACGGGCTCTGCCGGGTCGAAGAAGCGCGCCCAAGTCAGCTCGCTAGTGGCCTTTCCCAGCTCCACTTGATAAAACGCCTGATACTGCTCCCAGTACCCGCTCCATTGTGGAAAATCGCTTTGCTTCAATCGGCGAACCGAAACCAAAGTGTGTGCAGCGCTCATGGTGAAAAATCCCTGTCTAAGTGAGGAAAGCAGGGACATTTATAGCGATACAATGGCCTGAATTGCCCCGCCACTTTTTGCAAGTGATCCAGACCAATGTTCAAGCATGCTCAGCTGCAATCGGTCAAAGCCTGGATGATTGACCCGACCCACGGGGCGCTTTCGCTGCACGTGCGGATCCAACGGGCGATTCGCCAACTGATCGTTAATGGCGCGCTGCCGATCAGCCAGCCATTGCCAGCTTCACGGTCATTGGCCCAATCCCTGGGCGTGTCGCGCGATACCGTTGAAGCAGCTTACAGTCAGTTGCATGCAGAGGGCTTCATCGAACGCCGCGTGGGCAGTGGCAGCTTTGTGTCGCAGCGCGCTCGGCACCTACTCCTGCGCCAACGCCAACACCAGGCACTTTGCGCTGAACCCGCACAACTAAGTCGCCGAGCGATCGCCATGCTGCAAAGCGGGGGCGTGGATAATTTCCAAGCACCACGCGCATTCGCGCCTGGGCTGGCTGAGGCCCGACACTTTCCCCTGGCCATCTGGGAAAAACTGGAGCGTCAGGTGTACAAGGAGTATGGCACTCAGGCATTGGCGCACAGTGCACCACAGGGCATGGCCGCGCTGCGCAGTGCAATCGCTGACTACCTCAATCTCGAACGGGGAGCGCAGGCTTCTGCCGATCGGGTGCTGATCCTCACCAGCTCACAGCAGGCCCTTGGCCTGTGCGCGCAAGTACTCATGGATGCAGGTGACCAGGTGCTGGTTGAAGATCCGCTCTATCAGGGCACCCGCAAAGCCGTAGCCGCCGCCGGCCTGGAATGCGTTGCGGTGCCCGTGGATGACAGCGGCATGCGGGTGGAGCGCATGGGCCGGTTGGCGGCTAATGCCAGAGCGGTTTTTCTTACGCCTTCCCATCAATACCCAACTGGTGCAACGTTGTCACTGGACAGGCGCCTGTTAGCGATCGAATGGGCAAGGCAACAGCGTGCCTGGATCATCGAAGATGACTACGACAGCGAGTTTCACTACGAGGGCCGGCCAACTGCCTGCGTGCAGGGCCTGGACCCACACCAGAGGACGCTGTACATCGGCACCTTCACTAAGTCGCTGTTTGCCGGGTTACGTATCGGCTATCTGCTCTTGCCGCCCTCCCTCGTCGCGCCAATGACCAACGCACGGACGCTGCAGGACGGGCATACGGCATCCGTGGCCCAACTGACGCTGGCCAGGTTCATGGAGGGCGGCCACTACAGCGCTCATGTGCGGCGCATGAGAGCCCTCTATGCCGAGCGACGGGACGTGCTGGCAGAGCTTGTGCACAAACATCTTGGAGCGTTTATGCTCCCGAGGATCCCCGCCGGTGGACTGCAGATGCCCTGCCACTTCGTCCACGACCTGCCGGAGGATGCCGTGGTCAAGGCGGCACGGGCGGCAGGTATCGATCTATTGGGGCTCGGCAGCCTGTATGCGACGCCGCGCAATGATACTGGGCTGTTGATGGGCTTCGCGGCACAGACACCTAGCGAGATGCGTGCAGCAGTGGACAAGCTGGCGAAGGTGGTCGCCAGTCTAGCCAAGTAAACCTCTCCAGGCTGAAGGGGGAGATTGAAACATTCCCCTTCTGCTGCTCAATTCAGATACCGATGCGCTCGCAAATGCTGCGCCAGCCTATCGATGAAGGCACGTACCTTGGCCGAGCCGTACTTGCTTTCCCGGTGCAGCACATGAATCGGCCAAGGCGCCTCTTCGTACGCTTCGAGCACCACCTGCAAACGACCGGCAGCCAGATCGCCCGCCACCTGATAGGACAGCAGCCGGGCGATCCCCAGGCCAGCGCTGGCGGCCACGATGGCCGCATCATTGCTGGTAACGGTCAGGCGCGGCTTGAGCCGAACCTGGATCGGTTCATGGGCCGGCCCGAACTTCCAATCCAGTCGCGGTGACACACCGCTGGCAGCAATCACGGTATGCTGCACCAGCTCACTCGGATGCTGCGGCACGCCGTGGCGGTCGAGGTACTCCGGCGAGGCGCACAACAACCGGCGCACCTGGCCGACGTACAAGGCCTTGAGGCCCGAGTCGGGCAGCGGGCCGATGCGCACCGCAACGTCCATGCCCTCCTCCACCAGGTTGACCACCCGATCGAGAAAATACGCCGACACATCAACCTGCGGGTAGGCCTGCAGGTAGTCGACGATGCAAGGCATGACGAAGGCCTTGCCGAACAATAGCGGCGCGGTCACCGAGAGATTGCCCTTGGGCGCTGCATTGACCCCGGCGGCTGCTTCGTTGGCTTCGACGATGCTGGCGAGAATGTTGCGGGTGTCTTCCAGATAGCGGCTGCCCGCTTCAGTCAGGCGCACACTGCGGGTGGTGCGTAGCAGCAGTTTGACCCCGAGGGTTTCCTCCAGCGTGCTGATTGCGCGGGTCACCGCGGCGGGCGAGATGCCCAGACGGCAGGCGGCGCCGGCAAAGCTCTCCAGCTCGCCGACGGCCACCAACACCTTCATCAGGTGGATCTGATCCATGCCGCGCCCCCGTGGTTGTCGTGGGGCGATTATTCGCGGGGCCAACCCGCTTGCACAAGTGCGGCGATCTATAGATCCAGTACCAACGTTTGAGCACTGTCCCCCTCTAGCTGGGCTGGAACTGCGCAGCAGATCAACACTGAGCCGCTTTCCGGCAGTTCTGCCGGTGGATTCGGGTAATGCACCTGGCCACTGAGCAAACGGGTCTTGCAGCTGCCACACGAACCGCCCCGGCAACTGAAGTCCGGTAACAGACCACGATTCTCCGCCAGTTCCAACAAGCTGCCGCTGTCAGGTGTCCAGCGTGCCTCCTTGGCGGAACCGGCGAAATACACCGGCACTGGCACACTGGCTGCGGGCGGCTGCATCAGGGGCGGCTGCGCGGCATCGCCGTGACGTTTGAGCGTGGAAGGCCCGAAGGCCTCGGCATGCAGGCGATGATCCGGCACGTTTACAGCGCGTAGTCCGTCATAGATGTCCTGGGTGAAACCAGGTGGGCCACACAGATAGAAGTCGTAGTCATCCAAGGCCAGTCGGTTCTTGATCTGCTCAATACCCAGGCGCCCTGAGAGCTCGTAATCCCGTCCCTGTTGCGCATGCGCTTCCGGCTGGCTCAGGGCTCGGTGAACGCTCAGCGCACTGTTGGCCTGTCGCAGCGCAGCCAGTTCCTGCTGGAATGGCAACTCAGCCAGGCTTCGAGCGCCTTGGAACAGATGGATAGGTCTGCTGGGATTGCGCGCCAGCTGCTCGCGCAGCATTGCCCAGAGCGGGGTTATCCCGACGCCCGCACCAATCAGCACGACCGGGCGCGGGCTATCGCTATCGAGCTTGAAACTGCCCATCGGCAAGCGCACCTGCAGCAGGTCACCCACGGCAACCTGTTCATGCAAGTGCCGCGATGCCGGGCCTTGCGCCCTGACGCTGATACGCACATAGCCATCGGCGGGCGCACTGGACAGGCTGTAGGTACGCACCACTGAACCCTCGCCCAGGCGAACACGCACAGGTATGTGCTGACCTGCGGCGAATGGTACGGGCAAGCCATCCTGTGGTTGCAGATAGAACGAGCGAATATCGCGGCTCTCTTGCGCTATCTGAAGCACACGCCAATCCTGCCACTCTCGTTGGGCCTTGCTCTGTCTCAGGCGCTGCTCGGCCTCGGCCCAGGTGCCGGTCATCAGGCTGGTCGGCGCATACTCCTCGAACCCCCAACGCAGCGACACGCCAGCTGGGCGCAGCACCACCAGCTCGACCTCAAGCGTCCACAGCCGCTCGGCACCTTCGAAAGCGGCTATGGCCGGGCTCTCCAGAATTAGCTCGGTGCGACCTGAAAGCTGCAGCACATTGCCACTGGCAAAATCGACGAATAACAGCCCGGCCCGTGGATTGAGCAGCAAATTGCCAAGGGTGTTGAAATGCAGGTTGCCGGCATAATCGGGGATGGTCAGGCGATTGCCCTCGACCTTGATGAAGCCTGCGCGACCTCCCCGGTGCGAGACATCCACCGAACGCTGAGCGTCGTCGTGATCGACGTAGCTTGCGACAAAAAAAGTGTCGGCCGACTCGATCATCGCAGTCGCCCGGGCGTCCAAGGTGGCTGAATCCTCACGCGGCAATGCAGGTTGATCGGCTCGTCGGTATTCACGCAGTTGGATGTATTGCGGGCAGTTGCCGAACGATTGCTCCACTTCAACCAGCAGCTGTCCGCCTACGGCCAGGCTGATCTGGCCATTGATCCGATTGCGTCGCCTTGTGTGCAGCTCGATGCCCAGCAAGCCAATCGCTTGGCCCGCCGCAATACCTGATGCAGCAGGATCATCAGGCGCCGGTGTAGCGGATATCACCAGCTGGCAGGGTTCGGGTGAGGTGACGAAGCCTTCTGGGCCTTCGAGCAGGGTCGCCCAAGGCCTGCCCTGGGCATCTACCGTGCCGGCCACCATGAACGGCAACTGATGGTAGAACTGGCGATGCTGATCGGGCATGTAGTCGCGAATGACCTTTTGCCCGAACTGCTCCATGCGCTCGGCGACGCCGACCTTTTCCTGCAGGCTTTTTTCGCCGGGGTGCCAGGGCGAAGTTCGATGGTGTGCGCGCATGGTGGAATACCTCGCAGCGTTGGGTGGCGATCAATCTGCGCTTTGCAGGCCCACGGCGGTGCGTGGCATCGCTACGAATCCAGGCAGCGCCTCGATGCGCGCCAACCAGGCACGGACGTTAGCGTAGGGCTCCAGCGACACATTGCCCTCCGGCGCGTGGGCGATGTAGGAGTAGTTGGCGATATCGGCGATGGTGGGCGTATCCCCGACCAGGAATGGCGACTTGGCCAGTTCACGGTCCATCACTGTCAGCAGCGTGTGGGCACGTGCGATGACTTCCTCGGTGTTGAACGTCGCGCCGAAAACAGTCACCAACCGCGCAGCGGCAGGGCCATAGGCGACCGGCCCGGCAGCCACTGACAGCCAGCGTTGCACTTGGGCGGCCGCGTGTGCTTGCTCGGGCAGCCAGCGGCCCTGGCCGTAGGTCTTGGCCAGATACACGAGGATGGCATTGGAATCGGCGATCACCGTGCCGTTATCGTCGATCACCGGCACTTGGCCGAACGGGTTAATGGCCAGGAACTCGGGCTGCTTGTGGGCGCCCTTGGCCAGATCAACCAACACCAGTTCGGTGGGCAGGTTGAGCAGCGAGAGCATCAGCTCGATGCGATGGGCATGGCCAGATTTGGGGAAATTGTACAGTTTGATGGCGGTCGACATGATTGCGCTCCAGGCGGGTTAGGCTGTGGAACACATGCTGCACCTAATCTGCTGGCAACAGAATCAGTGCAAGGGGCAATCCATAATTTCGCCAAGCGAAATAATCATTAGCGAGCCATTCACGGCCAGGCGCGAATGGCGCTGCGCGAATAACTCAGTGGCGCTGCTGCTTCTGGTAGCGATACAAACCACGCGCGGCATCGATCACCAGCGGCACGCAAGCTTGCAGCTCATCGAAGCTCATCGAGTCGAGCAACTCGAAGTTGTCTTCCAGGCCATGCAAGGAGATCGCCTTGAGCAGTGCATCCTGCTCCGGTGGCAGTGCGTCCCACTGGGCGACCTGGGTGCCACGCATGTAGCCAAAGCACCACTCTTCGAGAATGATCGCCGGCCCTTCCTCGCCCTCGCTCTCTTCGAACAACGGCTCGAAGTGCTCCAACTGCTCGGCCAGCTCGGCGGCTACGTCATTGCAGTAACGCAGCATCAGTGCGGTGTAGGCCTCTTCATGAGCGGGACGTTTGAACTTAGGCACTTTGCCGCCGCTGACGGCGGGTAACCATTTTTCCGGGGTGACGGTGGTTGGCGAGCTGGCAAGCGCGGTAAAGAAACCATTGAGCTCGGCCAGGTTGAGCACGGAGAAGTCGTTGCCGTAGGTGATCAGCAGGTCTTCGAGGCGGGCGAGTTCTTTGTCATTGAGGCGGGGAAGCATGAGTCTGGGTGTCCTGGGTAAGGAGTTTGGGTGCACCCTAGCACATGATCAGGTGAAGCACAGAGGTGTTGTCTGGGCTGGCCTCATCGCGGGTCAAGCTGCTCCCACAAGGCCTGTATTGGCTCTGTGGGAGTGGGCTTGACCCGCGATAGAAGCATCAGCGTTTAGACCGCCAGGGCGCGCTCACGCAGCTCGCTGTTGAGGATACGGTCGTTCTCCGAGTAGTCGACCGGGCAGTCGATCACGTGCACGCCTGGGGTCTTGATGCAGTGCTCGAGCAGCGGCAGGAAGCCTTCGGCGCTTTCCACGCGGTGGCCGTTGGCACCATAGGCTTCGGCGTATTTGACGAAGTCCGGGTTGCCATAGTCCAGGCCGAAATCGGTGAAGCCCATGTTGGCCTGCTTCCAGCGAATCATGCCGTAACCGTCGTCACGCAGGATCACCACGGTGATGTGCATGCCCAGACGCACTGCGGTTTCCAGCTCCTGGCTGTTCATCATGAAGCCGCCATCGCCGCACACCGAAATCACTGGGCGATCTGGGTAGACCAAGTGCGCCGCCATGGCCGATGGCAGGCCGGCGCCCATGGTCGCCAGGGCGTTGTCGAGCAGCACGGTGTTGGGCTTGTGCGCCTTGTAGTTACGGGCGAACCAGATCTTGTAGATGCCGTTGTCCAGAGCGACGATGCCTTCCGATGGCAGCACGCGGCGGATGTCGGCGACCAGGCGCTGTGGGTAGACCGGGAAGCGATCGTCATCGGCACCTTCGGCGATCTGCACTTCGTTGGCTTCGCGAATCGCCATGAGGCGAGTGAAGTCCCAGTGCGAGGTATCGCCCAGGCCTTCGCCGATCTGCCAGACGGCATTGGCGATGTCACCGATCACTTCGACCTGCGGGAAGTACACGGCATCGACCTCGGCGGAGCGGAAGCTGATGTGAATGACTTCAGTGCCGCCACGGACCATGAAGAACGGCGGTTTTTCGATCACGTCGTGGCCGATGTTGATGATCAGATCGGCAGCCTCGATCGCGCGGTGCACGAAGTCACCGGACGACAGCGCAGCATTGCCCAGGAAGCGTGGGCTGCGCTCGTCAACCACACCCTTGCCCAACTGGGTAGTGACGAACGGAATGCCGGTCTTGTCGATCAGTTGCTTGAGGACCTTGGCAGTCATCTTGCGGTTGGCGCCGGCACCGATCACCAGGATCGGGCTGCGGGCGGTGCGCAGTTTCTCGATGGCGGCTTCGATGGCCACATGCTCGGCCAGCGGACGGCGGTGCAGGCTGCGCGGGATCGGCATGGCATCAGTCTGCTCGGCAGCGATGTCTTCCGGCAGCTCCAGGTGCACGGCACCCGGCTTTTCTTCTTCAGCCAGACGGAAGGCTTCACGCATGCGCGCGGGGATGTTGTCGGCCGAGGCGAACTGGTGGGTGTACTTGGTGATGGGGGCCATCATGCCGCACACGTCGATGATCTGGAAGCGGCCCTGTTTGGACTTCTTGATCGGCTTCTGGCCGGTAATCATCATCATCGGCATACCGCCCAGGTAGGCGTATGCACTGGCGGTCACCAGGTTGGTCGCGCCAGGGCCGAGGGTCGACAGGCTGACGCCGGTCTTGCCGGTCAGGCGGCCATAGGTGGCGGCCATGAAGCCTGCAGACTGCTCGTGGCGGGTCAGTACCAGCTTGATCTTCGACTTGCGCAGGGACTCCAGCAGGTCGAGGTTCTCCTCACCAGGAATGCCGAACACATACTCGACACCTTCGTTTTCCAGGCATTGCACAACGACATCGGCGGCCTTAGCCATCTTGCTTGTTACCTCAAGTAGTAGGACGGTGGAGACGTCCAGGACGGTCAGCACGGTGTACTGACTTCGGTCTGTCGCGGGCGGAAGGTGCCCCCGAATCTAAGTCTTGACGCTGACTATGTGCGAGAAAGTCACGTCATCGAACTGCAATATTGTCGCACCTATCGTGCAGGAGAGATGCGCTTGTTCGGACAAAATGCATTTGTTTGAGGGGGAAAGGCGGGAGGGGTTGAGCGGGGGGCAGTTGCAATCGCGGGGCAAGCCCGCTCCCACTTCGTCTCAACTGAGTCTGGTGTCGATTAGGCTGATTTGGTGGAAGGCGGATGGC
>NZ_JBICKL010000065.1:0-30803 GCF_043104195.1 Pseudomonas sp. xss_2 | reverse complement strand
GGAACAAACTCAGCCATCCTCAGCCACACCTTCCAAAATCCACTGTACAAAGGCCCGAACCTTGGGCACCTCGGCAGCATGTTCGGCATGGGCAATGAAGTGCCGGCCATTGCTCGGCACCGGATGGTCCCAGGCCACCACCAGCTTGCCTTCGCTCAGCTCTTCGGCCACCAGGTAGCGTGGGATCAGCGCGATCCCGCAACCGGCGATGGCGGCGCGAATGCACAGGTAAAAGGTGTCGAAACGCGGCCCGTGGTAGCTGTTCTGGCTGTGCAGGCCAAGCCCGAGGAACCACTCATGCCAAGCCTCTGGCCGTGAGGCGCATTGCAGCAGGCGATGTTCGGTCAGCGCCTGGGCGCTGTCAAAGCGTGAGCGCGCCAACAGCTCTGGCGCGCACACCGGCACGACTTCTTCGCTGAACAGCTCGATGCAGGTGGCGCCCGGCCAGGTGCCCTGGCCAAAGAAAAACGCGATGTCAGCCTTGGCCTGCACCAGGTCAAAGGGTTCCAGTTCGTTGCGGATATCCAGGTGGATCCGTGGATAGCGTTCGCCAAAGCCCTTGAGCCGGGGTACCAGCCAGCGTGCGCCAAAGGTTGGCTGGGTGGCGATGCGCAGCACTTCGGTTTCGTCGCCGTAGCTGAGGATGTAGCGGCTGGAGATGTCGATCTGGGTGAGGATCTTGTTCACCTCGGCCAGGTACAACGCGCCTGCCGGGGTGAGGTGCAGGCGCCGGCGAATGCGCTGGAACAGCGCGTGCGAGAGCATGTCCTCAAGCTGCGCCACCTGCTTGCTGACCGCGCTTTGGGTCAGGTGCAGCTCTTGCGCCGCGCGGGTGAAGCTCAGGTGACGGGCAGCGGCCTCGAAGCATTGCAGGGCTGTGGTGGAGGGCATCAGGCGTTTGGACATGATGGGTCTATTACCGAGCGAAAAAGGAAGAAGTTCATTCCGAACCGGAATCATGTACGTCGAAAAGGTCGTTTGTTGGTCACGCCCTATAGATTAATACTGACCTGGATCAATGATGACAACCGCTTATGGCAAGAGGAGGCAAAAGGCGCATCGGCGGCATCCTCACAACAACAAGAAACGCGCGATAACGATTAATAAGAATTCTGCTCCAAGTTCAGCCGCCCATGCGGCGGCCGACCCATTCGAGGGTTTTTCATGGCTTCGCTACAGAACAAAAAACAGCGTTCCCTGCAACACGGCTTGACCTCCCGCCAGGTATCGATGATCTCCATCGCCGGCATCATCGGCGCCGGCCTGTTCATCGGCTCTTCCAACGCCATCGCCACCGCCGGTCCGGCGATTCTGATCTCCTACGCCATGACCGGCCTGTTGGTGCTGCTGGTGATGCGCATGCTTGGCGAAATGGCGATTGCCAACCCCAACAGTGGCTCCTTTTCCACGTACGCAACCGAGGCCATCGGCCCGTGGGCGGGCTTTACCATTGGCTGGTTGTACTGGTGGTTCTGGGTGCTGATCATTCCGGTCGAGGCCATCGCTGGCGCGGACATCCTGCATGCCTACTTCCCGGGCGTCCCCTCGTGGTTGTTCGCCTTTTTGATCATGATCGTGTTGTCGTGCACCAACCTGGTCAGCGTGAAGAACTTCGGTGAATTCGAGTACTGGTTTGCCTTGATCAAGGTGATTGCCATCGTCGCCTTCATCGGCATCTGCAGCATGGCCGTCTTTGGCGTCTGGCCATTGGCCGAGCGCTCCGGGGTCAGCCAGCTGTGGGCTAACGGCGGCTTCATGCCCAACGGATTTGGCACGGTGCTGGGAGGGGTGTTGATCACCATCTTCTCGTTCTTTGGCGCTGAGATCGTCACCATCGCTGCCGATGAAACCGCCAACCCGAAAGACAAGATCCGCCGCGCCACCAACCTGGTGGTGTACCGCATTGCCATCTTCTACCTGGCGTCGATTTTCCTGGTGGTGTCGTTGGTGGCGTGGAATGACCCAGGCTTGAAAGCCGTTGGTTCGTTCCAGCGGGTGCTGGAAGTGCTTAATGTGCCCGGGGCCAAACTGGTGGTCGACCTGGTGGTGTTGGTTGCGGTGACCAGTTGCATGAACTCGGGCCTCTACACCGCCTCGCGGATGCTCTACTCGCTGGGCTCGCGTGGCGAAGCACCAAGGATGATCAAGCGCGTTTCCGGCAATGGTGTGCCGACCGTGGCGGTGCTGCTATCGACCTTGGCAGGCTTTGCCGGTTGCCTGGTCAACTACGTGTTCCCTGGCAAGGTGTTCGGCTTCTTGCTCTCCACTACCGGCGCCATTGCCTTGCTGGTGTACCTGGTGATCGCTGTGTCGCAACTGCGCATGCGGGCCCGGGCTGATCGTGACGGCACTGAGCTGGCCTTGAAGATGTGGCTGTTCCCGTGGCTGACCTGGCTGGTGATCGGCACCATCGTCATGGTGCTGGGCTATATGCTGTTCAGCGATGCCTACCGCTACGAGACGCTGATGACGGCAGGGGTGACGCTGTTCATCCTGCTCATTTCGCTGACCCGTCGGCGGCACAGTGCGCCATCGTCACAAGCTGAGCTGGCCAGCAGCGAGGGCGCTTGAGCTGAGGCGCAGGGGATAGTTGGGCTTTAGGGCTTGCAGTGAAGCTGCAGGCCTCTTCGCGGGCAAGCCCGCTTCCACAGGTCCTTGTGGGAGCGGGCTTGTCTGCCAATAGCGGCTTGAGCTCTAGACAGCACAGCCCGGTGTAGCGCTACCATCACCCGGTAAACCTTCCCATTTCAACAAGTCCAGGAAGCGTATGAACGATCCGATCCTTTCCCTCCAGGAGCGCGCAGCCCCGGATGGAGTCTGCTACGGCTGTGGTTGCTCACACCCCAGCGGCCTGCACCTGAAAAGTCATTGGGATGCCGATGGCATCCACCTGTTGTGCCGGCACTCCCCCGACAGCACCTTCCTCGGCTGGCCTGGCCTGGTCTATGGCGGGCTGCTGGCGATGCTGGTCGACTGCCACTCCAACTGGACCGCCATGGCCTACCACTACCGCGCCGAAGGGCGTGAGCCCGACAGCTTGCCGCGCATCGACTGCGTCACCGGCACCCTCAGCCTGAACTACCTGAAGCCCACTCCGATGGGAGTCGAGTTGTTGCTCAAGGCACGCGTTGAAGGTGAGGTCGGGCGCAAGACGCGGGTCATCTGTGAGGTCTGGGCAGGCGAGGTACTGACAGTCACGGCCGATTCGCTGTTCGTGCGTGTCGACACCGAGAAGCTCAAGCACAAGGCCCACGGCCAAGCGTGAGACGCCAGGGTGGGGCGGCAACCGGCCGCCCACTGGTTGTAGACCGCTATCGATGATGTTGAAAATTCCTACAGAGCCTGACGAAGAGTCCTATAGGGACTACGTGAGTATCGGAATAGTCTGACCGCGTTTTCACCGCAGGCTGTCCGAGATGCTCGACTCTACTGATTTATCTCTATGCACCCGCTGCCGGCTTGCCGAGCTGCAGGCTGGCGCATGGACATCTCGGCTCACTTTTCCCCCGAAGCAAACACTGCCTGATCGCGGCAATCGCCGTGTACTCGGACGTTCGCGGACGCACTAAAGGAGATGTCCCATGCGTGCCAGATTCAACCCTAAAACCCTGACTGTCGCAGGCTTGCTGCTGGTGCTCTCCGGCTGCGCCAGCGTGGTCGTACCCAACGAGCAGATCGAGCTGACGCGCAGTGCGGTCAACCGTGCTGTTTCGGCAGATGCAACCCAGTATGCACCCGTTGAAATGCGCTCTGCCCAAGACAATCTGCGTGCCATGGAAAGGGCGCTGGGTGAGAAGAAGTTCAAGGAGGTGCGCATCCTCGCCGAGCGAGCCGAATCCGATGCCCGGCTAGCCGAGACCAAGGCGCGGGCCAGCAGAACTCAAGACCAGCTGAAGGTCGCCCGCGAGGGCATCCAGGTGCTGCGCAAAGAGTTGCTGGAAGACCCGATTCTCAAATCCGCCCACTAACAGGAGCCGATCATGTCGAAATTGTACATTCTGCCTACCGTGTCGATCCTGAGCCTGCTGTTGGCCGGTTGCGGCACCACCCCAGAAAACCCCACGCTGGTGGAAGCCCGTGAAGGTTTCTTGGCGCTGCAAGGTAAGCCTGAATCCAGCCGTATCGCCGCTCTGGAAACCCAGGAAGCCTCGGTGGCGCTGACCAAGGCTGAGCAGGCTTCGCTGAAAAACCGCAAAGGCGATGATGTCGAGCAGCTGTCCTATCTGGCCAATAACCGGGTCAAGGCAGCTGAAGAGACCATCAAGTTGCGCCTGGCTCAGGCCGGCATGAAAAACATCGAGGCCGAGCGCACCCAGGCGCGGCTGGATGTGCGTTCCGAGCAACTCAAGGCGGCGTTGGCCAACAACGCGCCCAAGGGTAGCAAGGAGACTGAGCGCGGCACGGTAGTGACCTTTGGTGATGTGTTGTTCGCTACCGGGCAAGCCACATTGAATCCACGCAGCCGTGACAACATCCAGGAACTGGGGCGTTACCTGCGCGATAACCCCACTCGTAGGTTGCTGGTAGAAGGCCATACCGACTCCACTGGCGGCGATGCGCTCAACCAGCGTTTGTCGGAAGCTCGCGCCGCCTCGGTGGCCAACGCCCTGCGTCGTGAGGGTATTGCCGCCAATCGAATCGTCACTGCCGGCTATGGCAAGGATTACCCGGTGGCTTCCAACGCCACCGCGCACTCCCGCCAGCTCAACCGGCGTGTTGAAGTGATCATCTCCCGCGACGACCAGGAAGTCGTGCGTCGCCGCTAAGCAGTACAAGGCGCGGCCAGTGGCCGCGCCTTTGCTTTGCCTTCCTCCTGCAACGGGAGATAGTCAGCGCCCGTCGTTATGCCTAAAGTGTTCGGTCGATGCTTCCCGCTTCTGCCACCAAGGGCACCCACCATGACCGATCTGAGCGCATTCCCCATCACCCGCAAATGGCCCGCGCACCATCCCCAGCGCCTGCAGTTGTATTCCCTGGCCACGCCCAACGGCGTCAAGGTTTCGATCATGCTCGAAGAGATCGGCCTGGCCTATGAGGCGCACAAGGTCAACTTCGACAGCGATGAACAGCTGAGCCCCGAGTTCATCTCCCTGAGCGCCAACAACAAGATCCCTGCCATCCTCGACCCCGACGGCCCGGGTGGTAAGCCGCTGGCGTTATTCGAGTCTGGGGCGATCTTGCAGTACCTGGCGGAAAAAACCGGGCAGTTGCTCAGCGACGACCTGGCTACTCGTTACCAGACCATTCAATGGCTGATGTTCCAGATGGGCGGCATTGGGCCGATGTTTGGCCAGGTGGGGTTCTTCCATTTCTTCGCCGGCAAGGACTTTGAAGACAAACGCCCGCGCGACCGCTACGTCAACGAGTCGCGCCGCCTGCTTGGGGTGCTCGATCGGCACCTGGCAGGGCGCCAGTGGATGGTCGATGAGTACAGCATTGCCGATATCGCCATCTTTCCCTGGGTGCGTAACCTGGTTGATCGGTATAACGCGCGGGAGTTGGTCGGGTTCGAAGAGTTCGCCGAGGTGCAGCGCGTATTGGCGGCATTCCTGGAGCGGCCAGCCGTGCAGCGCGGGCTGAAAATTCCTGATTGAACCTTCTGCGTCGTATCTGTTTGGGCCTCATCGCGGGACTAGTCGCAGCGGCGTGATGAGGCCCTGGCGGGCAACCTCAAATCAATTGATTCAACAACCAGTAGAGACTCCCCGCCAAGATCATCGCCGCCGGCAACGTCAGCACCCAGGCCATCATCAGATTGATCAGCGTGCGCTTCTGAATCCCTGAGCCATTGGCCACCATGGTCCCGGCCACCCCCGAGGACAGCACATGGGTGGTCGATACCGGCAGGCCGAACATGTCCGCAGCGCCGATGGTGCACATCGCTACCACCTCGGCCGAGGCGCCTTGTGCGTAGCTCAAGTGGGTCTTGCCGATCTTCTCGCCCACCGTCACCACGATACGCCGCCAGCCGACCATGGTGCCCAGGCCCAGGGCGATGGCCACGGCGACTTTGACCCACAGCGGAATGTAGCGGGTGGCGTCATCGAGCTGGGTCTTGAACAGTTGCAAGTGGCTGCGGGTATCGGCGTCGAAGGCTACCAGCTGATGCTTGTCGATCAGGCGGATCGCCTCGCTGGTCAGGTACATGTCATTGCGCACGTTGGCCATGGCCTCGGCCGGCACGCGGTTGAGCGAGCCATAGCCTTTGACCTGGTCGCCGATCATCCCGGTCAGCGCAGCCAAGGCCGGCACCAGCTGCGGGCTGGCCTTGGGCTCGGTGATGAAGTTGGCCAGGGTCTGGCGTGGGTCCTGGGCAAGCAATTGCGGGTCGCTACGCAGCAAGGCCTGGCGGGTGACTTCGGCGACAGCAGAAAACTGCAATGCTTGTTCACTGGGCATGGTCTTGTTCAGCGCGTAGGCCATCGGCAGGGTGCCGACCAGGATCAGCATGATCAGGCCCATGCCTTTCTGGCCGTCGTTGGAGCCGTGGGCAAACGACACCCCGGTACAGGTCAGGATCAGGATCCCGCGGATCCACCACGGCGGCGGCGTCTTGCCTTGCGGCGCTTGATACAGCTCGGGGCGCTTGATCAGGATGCGCAGTGCCAGCAGTACCAACGCTGCGCAGGCAAAGCCGATCAGTGGCGAGAACAGCAAGGCATAGCCCACCTTGCTGGCCTGGCTCCAATCCACCCCGCTGGTGCCCTCGCGCCCGTGCATCAAGGCGTTGGCCACACCCACGCCGATGATCGAGCCAATCAAGGTGTGCGACGACGAAGCCGGCAGGCCCAGCCACCAGGTGCCCAGGTTCCAGATGATTGCCGCCAGCAGCAGGGCGAAGACCATGGCAAAGCCTGCGCCGGAGCCCACCTGCAAAATCAGCTCGACCGGCAGCAGGGCAATGATGCCGAACGCCACCGCGCCACTGGAGAGCAACACGCCAAGGAAGTTGCACAGCCCCGACCAGACCACTGCCACCGGCGCCGGTAGCGAGTGGGTGTAGATCACCGTGGCCACCGCATTGGCGGTGTCATGGAAACCGTTGACGAACTCGAAGCCCAGGGCGATCAGCAGGGCCAGGCCCAGTAACAGAAAAGGCGTGACAGTGGTCACCACGGTGCCGCTGGCGCTGACGTCCTGCTTCAGGCTCCAGGCGGTGTACGCCAGCCCCGCCAACAGCAGGCCGATAAACAAGCTGAGGGTGGCGCGCCCCGGTTTGTGTGACAGCTGCGGGCGCGAATCGTGGTGGCTCAGGTCGGGTTGGCTGGCCAGTGACGGGGTTGCCATGATGGCTCCGATTGACGTCGGGCAAGGTTGCCGAAGGCCTTCAGCATAGAAACAATTCGTTACCAGGACGTGACCTCGGTCAATGAACGCCCTAGGCTGATAGGGAAACAATGTCGCAGGAGAGGGCAATGATTCGCTGCAAACGGGTCTACGACGCGCTCGAGCCCAGTGACGGCCAGCGGGTGCTGGTTGACCGCCTGTGGCCGCGCAACACGCGCAAGGACGAGGTGCGTGCACTGTGGCTGCGCGAGGTCGCGCCGTCGGCTGCCTTGCGCAAGGCGTTCCACCAGGGGGAGGTGGATTTTGCCGGCTTCAGCCAGCGCTACCAGCAGGAGCTGGCCGCGCATCCCGAGCATTGGTATCCGCTGCTGGATCTGGCCGCCAAGGGCAACCTGACCTTGCTGTATGCCGGCAAGGACACCCAGCACAACAACGCCCAGGTGTTGGCAGCCTGGCTGGAAGATGAGCTGGAGCGCCGGGGGCCGGGCAGTTCGCCGGTGTGCTATGCCCCTTGAACTGATCCGCGCCAGTGACCAGTACCGCAACTTCGCCCGCGACCTTACCCGGCGGGCGATGCTGCCTTATTACCGCGAGTTCGACTTGCTGTGGATCGAAGAGGCCTTCGATGAAGCCTGGGGCTGGCGCGAACAGTGGCTGGTGGTCGACGGGCCGCGGGTGCTGGGTTTTTGCAGCTTGAGCCAGGACCGGCAGGCGTTGTTCATTCGCGAGCTGCATCTGCTGCCTGAACAGCGTGGGCGCGGGGTCGGCAGCTGGGTGCTGCAGCAATTAGCGCAGTGGGCGGCCGAGCGGCGGCTGGGGCTGGTGCGCCTGATGGTATTCAGGAGCAACCCGGCGCGGCAGCTGTATCTGCGTCACGGTTTTGTCGAGATGGGCGAGGACGAGTGTTTCGTGCGTATGCAGCGTCCGGTTGGCTGATGGAGGGGGCAGTGCTGGCCTCATCGCGGGGCAAGCCCGCTCCCACCAGGTCAGCGTCCATCGTGTGGGAGCGGCGGAGCGCCGCTGCGATTTGGCCTGCAATTAGGTATTACTAGCGCAAATTTACCGTCAGCCGATCAACGTTGCGTCACCCGCACCGTTTCGCCCTGGCGCACCGTGGCATCGAGCAACGCCCCTTGCACCGGCATCAAATCGCCAATCAGCAGATTCTGCAGCACCGGCTTGCCATCGAAGCTGTTGCCACCCAGTTCCACCACGCGCATGCCTTCGACGCGCACCACCGCCTTGCCGACCTGCCCCAAACGGTTGCCGCTGAGCAGCAAGGGCCCTGCCATGGGCGTGCCATTACGCAGGCTGATCGCATACTCCGGGGTATTGCCAATGCGGTTGCCGATCAGCGTCAACGCCGCCACTTCGCTGGCATCGATAGCGCTGCCCTGGCTGCTGGCCAGCAAGTTGTCGTCGATCACCAGCGGCGCTGCCGGAGTCGGGGCGAGGTTGCGCAGTTGAATGCCGTTGCCGCGGCTGTCGCCTATGCGGTTACCGACCAGCAAGACGGCGCCTTGTTGCTCGCTGACTTCGATGGCGGCTTTGGCGGCGCCGAGAATCAGGTTGTCCTCCACCCGCGCACGGGTCTGTCCACGCAGGCGCACGCCACTGTTGTTGTCGACCCCGCGCAGCTGATTGCCCGTGACGCTCAGCTGGCTGTCGCGGGCATCGATGGCGTACTGCTGGGACTGCTCGAACTGGCTGCCTTGGATGCTCGCCTGGCTGTGTTGCAGCTCCACTGCGGTGGACAGCTCGCTGAACTGGCTGTCGCGAATCAGCACCGTCGCCGGGCGGCTGTTGGGCGACTGCTGGGCACTGAGGGCGGTGGTCAGGCCGCGCGAGAGGTTGGCGTTGTAGCCCAGGCGCTTGAGGGTCGAGCCGATCACCTGGGTGTGGCTGCCAGCCCAGGCGATCACGAATGGCCGCCAGGCGCGATCGGTGTTGCCCGGTTTGTCGCCCGCCATGCTCTCCAGGTTGGATTGGTTCAAGCCCAGCCAGCCCTGGTTGATCAGCGCGGTGCCGGAGAAGCTGGAGAGGTACAGGCTGGTGCCTTCCAGGACCAGCCCAGCATCGGCGCCGATCATCAGCGGGTAGCTGAGCAGGTAGCCATCTTTGTAGCGCTTGATGATCCGCGGGTCGTTCAACGCGTCGTGCAGTTGCGCCAGGCTGATGCTCCCGCCGCGCAGCATCACCACCTGTGGGTGATGCGCCTGATAGCCGGCGATCGCCCGGAACAGGCCGTTGTTGACGAACGGCTCGAACGGCCAGCTGCCAGCCTGGGACGAGAACATCGGTTGCAGGCTGACGCTGGCGCGGCCTGCCGGGCGCGGGCGCTCGGCCTGGCTGAAGGTTGTCGCCTGGCGTGCCTGCTGGCGCAGTTGCTGCAGATGCAGTTGGTGCTGTTCAGGCTGCAGCACCTCCAGTGCCTGGTTGACCGCCAGCGTCTGAGTGGCGGCCTGGGCAGTGCTGGCCAGCAGCAGGGCGGCCAGGCAAGTAAGGGAGAAGCGGGCGAGCGGGGCCATAGGGGACTTCCTTGTTCAACGCAAAGGGGAATAAGCCGGCTGGATCGGGCCGCCGAGCTGACTGTAGTTGTCCACCTCGCCGTCCTCACTGTCGTACAGCTCGCGGGCCAAGTGATGGCTGGGGTTGCGCTGCAAGAAGGGGATCAGCCAGGCCAGCTTGTACGGCGCGACATCGACTTGCGATTGGCCCTTGAGCTCGGGCAACTGGTCCGGATCGAGCACGCTGCGCGCGGCGAAGTTGGCCAGCAGGTCTAGGGTCTGCTGGTCTTCGGCGCTCCATGGCAAACCGTTGGCGCGTGCCGATTCTGCCAGCAGCACCAGCGGCACCAGGGCGTATTGGCTGTAGGTGGCGGCCAGTTTGGAGCGGGCGACTTCCAGCGGCAGGTAGGCATAGCTGCCGTCGCTGCTACGCACTGCTTGTTTGAGGCCCCGGCGCAGATTGCCGTCGGCCCACTGGATGAAGTCATCGCGCCCCACCAGCATGCCGGTGGCGGCTACGGCCCAGGCGGCCCAGTAGTCGTGGTTGTTGAAATACACACCGCTGGCGCTGCGGCGCGGATCGTACTCGCGGATGACCTGTTCACCCAGGCGGGTGAACCAGTCTTTCTGTACGGACGTCAGCTCAAGCTTGCCGGCGCTGGCTGACTGGGTCAGCAGCACGGCGCCGGCCATCGACGCCAGGGCCCATTTGCGCGCGGCCATGCCGGTGCTGCTGGCGTCTGGGTTGAGCAGGGCGCCGGCGCTGGCCCAGTGTTGCAGCCACTGGTCCTGGCAGGCCAGGGCCATGTTGGCGTCCTGCGGTTTCTTCGCGCGCTGGAAGCGCTTGCTGGCGTAGATCAGGCCACCGACGAACTGTTTGACCTGCTTGGCGATGCGTTCGCTGTCGGCATCGGGGCTTGAGCGCAGGGTCGACTTGCTGGCGTCACGTTGGTCGTATTTGCTTTCCAGGCGCAGGGTGCCGGTGTAGGGCGCTGGCGGCTCCTTGCTGCAGGACAGGGTGCGGTAGTCGGCGATCATTGCCGCCTGCGGGGTGGCGCGGGCGGGCCAGATCGAGTGTGCGGCTTGGGCTTGGGGCAGCAATAGGGCGGTAGCGAGGGCCAGGAGGGTTCGGCGCCCAGGCATGCCCGTTGCTACAGGTTTGGATGGGTACCCAGCTACCGGCATCGACTCGATCCCTGTAGGCGCTGGCTTGCCTGCGATGGGCCGCAACGCGGCCCCAATCACACGGTTCAAAGGCATAGTCGAGTTTCCACGTCAGTAGCGGCGCTACCGGGTTTGGTCGGCTCGAGGAACACCGAAAGCAGGTTGGCCCCGGCGTACGCCGGATCCTTGCTCAGCTCCAGGTAATACTGCCCGCCGGTCACTGCCGCCTCACGGCGGAACCACACTTTGTCGCGCGCGCCATTGTCGTAGTAGACGATCACGTAGAAGTCCTTGACGTTCTTGTCACTCAGGCGGATGTCGAGAAACCCTTTCGATCCACTGAGCGACTTGCGCTCACTGCCGGCATTGGACAGTAGCTCGATACGCTCGCCAATCTTCAGCGCCGGGCGTTGCAGCTTGGAACTGAGCACCTCTTGCGAGGCCTTGCAGCCACCCTGTACCGCTGGCACCAGTTGCCGGTACATCAGCGGCGAGTCGAGCCGGTAGTTGGCTGGCAACTCCCAGACGATCAACTTGGGTGGCGCCTCGGCCTTGTAGTCGTCCGACAGCAGGTACTCAAGCAACGAGCCATCCTCGCCGACACCGGGCAGGGCGTAGTTGAGGATATCCACGCCCAGGTATTGCTTGAGGTAGCCGTCGAAGTTGAACTGCTTGCTCTCGTCTTCGCGCGCTGCGGCGTTACTGTCGCCGACCAGAATCACTTCCGGGTCCGGCGCCTCATCGAACAGGGCATCGGCGCCGTCCGCCACCGGGATGGTCTGGTAACCGCGCACGTACTGAAAACCGTAGTTGTTGCCGCAGATGTAGCTTAGCGCCAGGTTCAGCGTGCCGTCCTTGGGCACCATCACCCCAGGCTCGGTGCGGTACTCCTTCTTGGTCAGCCCGGCATAGAACGGTTGGCGGCGGATTTCATCGGCCATCAAGCGTGCGGTCGCCTCGGCGCCTGCTGGCGTCCAGTGGTGGTCGCGGCGGAAGAAGAACTCTTTGCTGGGCGGCTGCTGCACCAGCTGCATCATTGGCGCCACCACCGCACCGCCCTGGCGCAACTGGCCGAGGTAGGCGGCCAGGTTGGCGCTGGCGCGGTTGTAGTCAAAGCCCAGCGGGTGCTCGCTGGGCAGCTTGTCGCGGTGCATCAGGCCACGGGTCGGCTGGATCGCCATGGCCACGTGAATGCCTTGCTGGTCGAAGGCCTTCATCAGCCGGGCGAACTCCGGGCGCATCGGGGCCGGGATGCCAAACTCGTTGGTCAAGTCGACCACCGAGCGGAACAGCCAGCGGTCCTTGCCGGGCACGATCTCGCGCATCAGCTTCATACGCCCTTCGGCGTAGCGCTGCGGGTCGCTCAAGGCCGGGCAGACCATGCACTGCAGGTTTTCGCAGCCAGATTTGGCCGCAGCGCTCGGCTCGGCGGCCTGGCCGGCCTGGCTGAGCAGGGCCAAGGCGGCGCCCAGGCCCAGGGTTATGAGGATCTTCATGTGCCATTCATCCTTGCAGCGGGCGGTCACTCGGTCGGGTCGATGCTGTTGGCCAGGCTCATGCTGCGCCCACCTGGCAGCAGCACGTAGCTGTAGGAACGGCCTTTCTTGAGGAACAGTTCATCGAAGCTGGCCACCTTCTGCTCGGCCTCATAAGCGGCAAAGCCGATCTTGATCTCGTTGACCATGCGGCTGCCGGTCTGGCCATTGCTCAGCGGGTCGACGATCACGTGCTTGCCATCCACGGTCTTCAGCGCGGCCTGCTTGTCGGTCAGGTTGTAGAAGGCGATCTGCGCTTTCTTCGGCTCATTGACGTACTTGTCGGCGATCAGCGTCAGTTGCTTGCCGTCGTAGACCACGGTGCTGGCCGCATTGGCTTTGAGCTGGGGTTCGATGGCCTTGCCGCCGACGGCGATCTTGTGTGCACCGGCCGGGATGAAACGGTAGCCGCTAAGCTGGCCGGCGGCGACGCGCTGTGGGTTGACCTTGCCGCTGAGGCTGACATCGATGTTGCCCTGCGACAGGTTGAGCACACGCACGAAGGCCGAGTCGGCCGGCGCCACGGCGTCGTACAGGTCGGCGTTGCCTTCGGCGGCAAGGGCGCTGTGGCTGGCAGCAGCCAGGGCGATGGCGGTAAACAGGCTCGAGAGTTTCATCAGGTACTCCTTTAATCGTCAGAAATGCTGGGGCTGGGCGCTACGGCTCAGCGATCCCGGGCGGTGGGCGAGCAGGGTGCGCAGGGGGAACTCCCAGACCACGGTGTCGATCTGCGGGTTGCTCAACTGGTCACTGGCAAGAAACTGGCTCATCGCCTCGAACGGCCCGCGGGCCTCCACGGCGATCGACAGCAGGTCGCGGTTCAGCGCTTCCTTGAGGAAGCCGACGAAGTTCCAGTCGTCGATCTTGCTGTAGCTGGTGCCGACCAGCAGCAGGCTCTGATCTTCTTCAGCGAACAGGTCGTCGGTGTTCTGCTCGGCCTTGAGGGTTTCGTACAGCTCGATCTGGTTGGGGCCGAACTGCGGCGCCAGGCGGCTGTGGTCGAACTGGATGTAGTTCATCAGGTCGCCCTTGATGCTCTTCTCGCCGGCCTTATGCGACACATACACCTGGTCGCCCAACAGCTGCGGGCGCTGGCGAGCTAGCTCGTAGGCCGACAGCCGGGCACCCTCCGGGCTCCAGTGGGTATCGGACTTGAGGAACAGTTGCGGCCCATTGAGGTTGCTGAGGAACGCGCCCCGCAGCGGCACCACGTCCAGCTGGCGCGCCTGCAACTCGCCGACGAAGCGGTCGTAAAGGCTCACCACGCGTGGGTCGAAGGCGTGCTGGGCATGTTCGGCATACACATCGAGCTTCATCGGCAGGGGCAGCAGCACCAGCTTCTTGCCATGCTCGGCCAGTTGCTTTTCAACCTTGGCGATCTGCTCCAGCTGGGTGGCCACATTGGCGTCGAGGTCATTGGGCACGCGGTATTCCTGGCTGGTGTAGAGCCAGCCTTGCTTGCCCAGGACGACACCCTTGGTGCCTTCGCCGAACAGCTGGAACTGGGCATCGGCCCACAGCTCCACCGACGGGTCACGCAGGAAGAAGCGTTTGTCGTAGGCCTGCTCGAACTTGCGCAGCAGCTTGCCGTCGACGAACAGGTTCCAGGTGTCGGTCTGGGTGCGCGCGAAGCTGAACACCGGCGGCAGCGAGTAGACGAACATCGCTGCCAACACCAGGGCGAAGAGAATGCCGTTGACCTTGCTGGCCGTATTCATCACCGGATACATGGCCGTCTCCTAAAACTGGAAATACAGGAAGGGCGAGAACGAGTTGGCCGCCAGGCTGCTCAACGCCAGCAAGAAACCACCCCACAGCAGCACGCTGTGCAGCGCGCCGACGTGACGCATGAAGTAGCCCTCTTTGTTGCCGGCGTAGAAACGCACGTTGTTGATCCCGGCCAGTAGCAGCCAGACCAACGCCACCAGGGCAAACGACATGGCCATCTTCGAGGCACCGAGCACATACAGCTCCAGCGAGCCAAAGCCGTTGAAGCCGAACAACGCCTTGTAGATATCCAGGCTGTGGCGCAGGTCCATGGTGAAGAACAGCGGCATGCTCAACACGATCAGCAGCGCCGTGCGCAGGTTGCGGCCCAGGTTGTAAGGCGTGGTGATCTTGGTCGCCAGATTGAACTTGCGCTCGATGACCATGCCGACGCCGAAGAACAGCCCCCAGCAGATGAAGGCAAAGCTCGCGCCGTGCCACAGGCCCGACAGCAGCATGGTCCAGATCAGCGCCGGCAGGGCGCCGGTGACGCGCTTGCGCACCAGCGGCATGTACACGTAGTCGCGCAGAAAATGCGCCAGGGTCATGTGCCAGCGTGCCCAGAATTCGGTGATGCTTTGCGACACATAGGGCTGGTTGAAGTTCTCCGGAAAGCGAAAGCCCATCATCAGCGCCAGGCCCAGGGCCATGTGGCTGTAGCCGGCAAAGTCGAAGTACAGCTGCAGGGTCGAGACCACCAGGCCGAACCAGGCATCGCTGAACTGCAACGCGCCTTCACCAACGAACAGCACGTTGATCGGCGCCAGGCGGTCGGCGATCAGCACCTTCATGATGAAACCGAGCATGAACCGGCACACCCCCAGCGAGAACAGCTCCAGCGAATGGGTGCGTTCACGCAGTTGTGGCGCCAGTTGGCTGTAGCGCAGGATCGGCCCGGCCACCAGGTGCGGGAACAGCGCGACGAAGGCGGCGAAGTCGATGAAGCGGTTGGTCGGCGTGGCGTCCTTGCGATAGATGTCGACGATGTAGCTCAGCGCGTGGAACACATAGAAGGAGATCCCCAGCGGCAGGAAGATGTTCTCCAAGGTCCAGGTATTGATGCCCAGCGGTGCCAGCAGTACGGCCAGCACTTCGGCGCCGAAGTTGGCGTACTTGAAGTAGCCCAGGGTCGACAGGTTGCCGATTATCCCGATCCACAGCAGACGCAACGCCCAGCGCTTGTCGCCGGCATCCAGGCGGCCCTTGATGCGCAGGCCGAACCAGTAGTTCCAGTAGGTGATCGCCACGAACAGCAGCAAGAAGTCCGGCCGCCACCAGGCATAGAAGATGTAGCTGGCGGCGACGATCACGGTCGAGCGCCACTGTGGCCTGGACAGGAAATACACGGCCAGGAACAGCGGCAGGTAGAGGAACAGGAACACATTGGAGGCGAAGATCATGGCAGGGTCCGTCCTTAGTAGCTGATCACCACGCCGACGCTCAGCTGGTAGTCATCGCCGGTTTCCAGCGCACTCCCGGCATTGAGGTAGCTGGCGCTGACCAGGGCGTTGATATCCAGGTGCTTGCCGTCCAGGGCTACTGGGAACATCTTCCAGTAGTAATTGACGTCGAGCATCTGCCCGACGTTGCGCCCATTGCCTTGAGTGCCTCGGTCGATGGCGCGGTTGCGCTCGGCACGTTGGTCGCCGTTCATGCGGATCGGCAGGGTGCCGTCTTCATCGCGCAGGTTGAGCTGGGTCACGCGCAGGTCGAGGGCGCTGCGTGGGGTCGGGCGGGTCTCCAGGGACACGCCGTAGTAGCTCAGGTTGCGCAAATCGAGGGCCACGAACGAGCTGGTCAGGCGAGTGCTGTAGGAGCCACTGCGGGTGATGCGGTCCGACTGGATGGCGTTGAGGCGAAAGCCATCGTTCTCGTCGCTCGGTTTGTCGGTGAGACCGCCGCGCAAGGCAAGCCGTGGGGTCCAGGGCAAATCGTCGAAGCGCTTGCCCAGCTCACCCAGGGCCGCCCAGCCTTTGCTGTTGTGGCCGTTGGTGGTTTGGCCGCGGCCGTCGGTGTTGTCCATCTTGCCGTCCAGCGCGGCCAGCTCCAGGTGGTAGTCGCTGAGCACCGGGTAGGCCAGGTTGTCACCGTTGAAGAACAATCCGTAGCGCACGCCCTTGAAGTCGTAGCGGTCGTCGGCGTCATGGCCGCTGTGATCGTTCTCGTGCATCAGGCGCACGCCGACCCGGTTGTTCTGGCTCCAGCGATAGGCGTATTCACCCATCACATAGGTGGTGCGTTCTTCGCTGTCGGCCAGCGAGTTGACGTCGGTGTTGTAGTTGTGGAATTTCTGCCCGACGGCGATGAAGGCATCGGAGAATGTGTCTTGATAGTTGAAGCGCAGCGACTCCAGGCTGTCGTCCCACCAGATGCCATAGGTGTCGTAAAAACGCTGGCGGCCGAGTGACAGCGAGAAGCGCGGGTCATCGCCGATCAGGTTGCGCTTGACGTACAACTCACGCAGCTCGGCGTACCAGCCTTCAGCTTGTTCGCGGGCCGTGTTGTTGGTCGATTCGTTGGTCAGGTTGCTCGACTGGCTGGAGTCGTAGTTCAGCCACAGGCGGCCGTAGACCATCCATTTGGCCCAGCGCTTTTCCGGTGAATACCAGGCGAAGGACGGCTCGTAGCGCAGGCTGTAGAACATCTCGCGGTCGCTGCCGACTTGCGAGTCTTCTGGGCCATAGCCGGTCTGTACGGTGAGCTTGTTGAAGAACTCCGAGGTGATCACCGGCTCGCTGCCATCGGCCGCAGCAACGCGCACCGGCTCGTTGCTGTCGGCCTCGGGGCCAGTGATTTCTTCAGCCGCCCACGCCGCTGGCAAGGGGGCCAGGGCGAGCAGGGCGCCGAACAGGGGGGAATGCGCTTTCACAGAGTAGCCTCCTTCAACAGATCGTTGCGTGCGGCCAGGGCGCGCTCGATGTCATCCTTGGGCAAAGTTCTTTCCAGTCGGCGTACCAGGCTGCGCGCACCGCGCTCACCCATGTCCAGCGCGATGCGGGCATAGGTGTAGGCTTTGACGGGGTCGTGGCAGATGGCGCGGCCATAGGTGTGCAGGGTGGCCATGCGGTACCAGGCGGTGGAGGAGCCCTTGTCGGCTTCTTCCCGGAACAGTGCCAAGGCTTTCTCCTGATCTGGCTGGTCTTCGACGCCTTTGCTGTAGTACTCGGCCAACAGCAAGCCGGCATCGGGGTAGCCGCTGGCGCGCAGTTCGTCGATCAGCGCGCGGGCTTTGTCCGGGTCCAGGGTCAGCCAGTTGTTGACCATGTAGAACGACGCTTGCAGGGCCTTGGCCCGGGTCGGGTCGCGCTGGCGCACCTGATCGATCAACGCTTGAGTCTCCTCGGCGTTGTGCTCGGTGGGGTTGGAGGTCATGTAGTTGGCCTTGGACACCATCGCTGGCACGAAGCCACGGGCGACGGCATCGTCCCGCCAGCGCTGGACCTGCGCAGTGGCCAGCGCCAAGGCGTCGGCCTGGGCCTTGTCGCGGGCCAGTTGCTCAGGGCTTGGCGGCAGGTTGGCGGCGGCAGGATTGCTGGCTTGGCGCTCGAAGCGATCAGCCTCCTGTTCGGCACGCTGGACGCTGGTGATATTGTCGAGCAAGGCGGCGATGCGGTGGACGATCTCTACCGGCAGTTGCGCCCGCTCCGGCTCCAGCTGGCTGGCGAAGGCGCGGAACGCCTGGTCCTGGTTTTCGCCAAGGAACGCGTAGTAGCGATCGATGGCGCGTACGTCGGTGCGCGCCGCCTCCCGGTACCAGCGCTCGGCGCCGGCGCGATCGCCCTGGCGCTCGGCCAGTACCGCGCGGTACAGCTGTGGCCGGCAGTTGAGCAGGCACGACTGCTCATACAAGCCGAGCAGTTCGGCGGCCTGCGGCACGTCGATCAGCTCTGGATATACCAGAAACACCTCCAGCGTGGTGCTGGCGTTGCGTGGATCGAGGCGGCTGGGATACCGGCTCAAAGCCTGCTCGACCCAGGGCCGCTGGGCTTGACGCAGGCTCGGCGTGCGGTCGATCAGCCGCGCCAGCGAAGCGAGCGCCGGGATCAGCCCGCGGCCTTCGGCGAAGGCCTGGTGATACAGGCCAACCACTTCCTGGGCACTGGCGTCGGCCCGACCCGACAGCACGTCGCCCAGCAGCAGGGCGCTGGCCAGGTCACCGCGGCCGACCAGCTCGCGCAGGTCGCCAGTGACGTCGGCGCTGGGGTCCTTGTACAGGGCGTAGCGGATCTGCTCCAGGCTCTGCCCGGCACAGGCCGCGCTGGCGCAGGCCAGGGCCAGGCTGGCCAGCAGCAGGCGCGAAGGCGTCTTCAGCTTCATCAGGTCATCTCTCTCGACGCGCTCAGTTCGCGCTGGCAAACGGCAGGCCCAGGAACAGGTCGACCGCCACCGCCTTCTGATAGGCCGCTGCCGGCAGCGGGCTGTCTGGCTGGATGGTCAGCGCCAGGTTGCGATTGACTTCATCGACTCGCGCATCGACCACCTTGCCGCTGTAATGCTGGTCGAGGCCGAACACCTGCATGTCCACCGAACGCACGCGGCTGACATCTTCGAGCTTGTCGAACGGCACGTTGGCGCGCACGAACAGGCCCTGATCCTTGGGCAGCAGGTGCATCAGTGGAGCGTCCTTGTAGCCATAGCCATTGAGCGGTTGGCTCGGGTAGTACACCTGGCAGTCGCACGGGCTGTTGATCACCGTCTCGATGGTGGCGCGGCCAAGCAGGGCTTGTAGGTCGCCAGGGGCGAGGTCGGCCACCGCCTTCATGTCGGCCGGGCTGGTGAAGCTGGTCGCCAGCTGCGTGGAGATGCTTGCCAATGGCTGGCCGGCCTGGACTTCAGTGGTGCCGGCTGGCAGCAGGTACTTCACATAGCCGTTGTCGGGCATGCTGATGATCTGTGCGTTGGTCGCCACTTGCGCCTGCACGGCAGGAATGCGGAAGAACAGCAGGTAGCCCTTGTAGCCGACGAAACCCAGTGCTGCCAGGCCTGCGGCGGTGTACAGCAAGGTGCCGGCCATGGCCTTGAGGCGCGCGCCGGGGGTGCGTGCAGTGGCGTGCTTGTGCTTGCGTTCCTTGATGTAGTTTTCTCGCTGCATCACGTTGAACAGGCCATTGATGTCGGCGATCTCGCCAGACATGTAGGCGGTGATGATGTAGCGCAGGATGTCGCGTTTTTGCGCATCGAGGTCGACGAACTGCGCACCGACCTCGTTGCCGCGCTGGGAAACGATGCGCACCTTGCCCTCGATCGCCAGGTCGACCTGGTTCAGGCGTAGCTGGATCGAGGCGTCATACAGCGCGCCGATCTTCAGCGGGGCTTCGTGCAGCAGGCCGATACCGCCCAGGGAAATATCCTGCAGCTGGGTTTCGAAGGCAGTCTGGCCGCCACTGGAGAGGCGCACGCGGGCATTGATCCGAGTGCGCACGTACTGGCGCTCGTCGATCGCCTCGTGAACGATGTTGGCTGCGGACTTGCTCGGGGCTGCGGGGATGTTGGTTGTACTCATGTGCAGGCGCCTTTCCTTAACGTTGCGAGAGTTCTAGAAGCACGGTGATGACCCCGAAGAAGATGGCGATGGAGCTCAACAGCATCGCCTTCGAGGACCAGCGATTGAGGCTGGCGTCGAAGTCGACGCTGCCGGTGGCCAGGGTGGTTTTCTGCCGCGTCCAGCTTTGCTGGTCCATGTGGAACATCGCGTAGACCTTCATCACCGAGCCGACGATTTGGTTGTAATAGAGAACGAAGGGGTACATCGGGCTGACGGGGTGGCCGGCGAAGACGAACAGCACCGTCACCAGGCTGCGCGAGATCAATACCCAGAACAGGTACACCAACAGGTACTGGATGCCGAACACCAAGCCGGCTACCACCGAGGCGGTCAGGCCCATCAGGCAGGTCCACATCGACACCCGCTGATCGAGCAGCACGTACAAGGTGAACAGCCCCAGGCGCGCACGGCCGAGCAGGGCGGTGGCACGGAAGTTCTGCCGCAGCGAGTTGCCGTACCAGCGGAACATCAGTTGGCGGGTGGCGACCCAGAAGCTGTCGCTGGGCGGGTGCTCGACGGTCAGGGTGTGGCTGTCAGGTACATAGAAGGTGTCCCAACCGGCGCGCATCAGGCTCAGCCAGCTGGACTTGTCGTCGCCGGTGAGAAACTGGAAGCGCCCCAGTCGCCAGTGTTCGAGGAAGTCTGCCTCGACGTCGCGGATGAAGTCCGGGTCGGTCATCACGCTGGCGCGGAAGAACGACAGGCGCCCGGTCAGGGTCAGCACCCGATGCGACAGGGCCATCGAACACATGTTGATGTGCCGTTGGACGAAGCGCATCGAGTGCCACTGACGCATCCAGCGGCTGCCTTCGACTTCGCAGAACTCGTTGGTGGTCAGGCCGCCAACGTTGGGCAGCACGGCAAACAGCTTGACCGCCCGCTCGACGCAGCCGGGCAGCATCATGGTGTCGCCATCGACCACGCCGACCACCGCGTCTTCCATCGGCATTTGCCGCGACAGGGCGCGGAAGGCGTGGGCCAGGCCATCACGCTTGCCGGTGCCACGGGCGCGCACGATCACCAGCTTGATGTCGTCGCGATCGCGCACCTCGTTGCGCATGATGTCCTTGATGAAATTCTCATCGCCTCTCTCGACGATCGAGGCGATCACCGTGCACGGCACTTTCAGCCGTTGCACTTCCTGGAACACCGACTGGTAGACCTTGAAGGTGGTCAGGGTCGGGATGCGGAAGCTGGTCACCACCATGAACATGTGCGAGGGCAGCGCGGCATCGCCCAGCCGCTCGACCTGGCGACGCATCCGTGGGAAACGCCAATGCAGGAAGTACATGCCACGCAGGTAATGGACGATGGCGTTGCCATAGCGCCACATGCCCAGCGTGCCGATGATGAAGATGAACAGGTGATGGTTCGGGTCCAGGTACTGCGGCGCGATCATCTCCGACGCCAGCGCGATCAGCCCGGCCAGGCACGCCCAGGCGTAGAAGCTGGCGGCTGCGCGCAGGTAGCCGGGGGCCTCGAAAGGTCGCTGTTGCACTCGTTCCATGTAGCCTTTGCTCCTGTTTGCGCCCACCCCCACCCCTGAAAGGGCGGGGCGGGCGCGTGTCGGTTACCAGCAGATGCCTTGGCGCTGGGTGTCGCTGGTGCCGTCCATGAACCCGACCAGGTCGATCACTTGCTTGTTGCCGCCCTGCTGCAGAGCGCTGGCGAAGCGTTCGTCGTTGTTGCCCAGGACGATCACCTCGGCCTCGTCGATCACCTGCTGCAGGTCGCTGTGCAGCAACGACGACACGTGCGGGATAACCGCTTCGATGTACTCGCGGTTGGCACCGAACACTCGTGCGTACTCGACGTTGGCGTCGTAGATGCGCAGCTCGTAACCCTTGCCGATCAGCTGTTCGGCCAGGGTCACCAGCGGGCTTTCGCGCAGGTCGTCGCTGCCCGCCTTGAAGGCCAGGCCAAGCAGGGCAATCTTGCGTTTGCCCTGGCGCTCGATGAGGTCAAACGCGGTGTCGACCTGGTTGCGGTTGCTGGCCATGATCGAGGCCAGCAGCGGATGCTCGACGTCGAGCTGGCCAGCGCGGTAGGTGAGGGCGCGCACGTCCTTGGGCAGGCACGAGCCACCGAAGGCAAAGCCTGGACGCAGGTAGTAACGCGACAGGTTGAGCTTGTAGTCCTGGCACACCACATCCATCACTTCACGACCATCGACGCCCGAGGCCTTGGCAATGTTGCCGATCTCGTTGGCGAAGCTGACCTTGGTCGCGTGCCAGACGTTGCAGGTGTACTTGATCATCTCGGCGACTTCGATCGACTTGCGAATCACCGGCGCATCGAGGCCTTCATAGAGCGAGGCGAGCAGATCGCCCGACTGGCTGTCGAGCTCGCCAATTACGGTCATGGCGGGGAAGTCGTAGTCCTGGATGGCTGTACTTTCACGCAAGAATTCCGGGTTGACGGCAACGCCGAAGTCGACCCCGGCTTTCTTGCCCGAGCTCTTTTCCAGAATTGGAATCACCACGTTCTTGACGGTGCCCGGCAGAACGGTGCTGCGCACCACGACTGTGTGGCGGCTGC
This sequence comes from Pseudomonas sp. xss_2, assembly GCF_043104195.1. Lineage (NCBI taxonomy): Bacteria > Pseudomonadati > Pseudomonadota > Gammaproteobacteria > Pseudomonadales > Pseudomonadaceae > Pseudomonas > Pseudomonas sp. xss_2. Next base: position 8,460 of record NZ_JBICKL010000065.1, on the reverse strand, counting down.
CTTTGTCGCGCAGGGCGGTGCCGATTTCGCGGCATACCGCTTCCATGTAGACCAGGTCCAGGTCGCCGTTTTTCTTGCTAGGCGTGCCGACGCACAGCAGCGACAGGTCGCTTGCCAGAATCGCCGCTTGCACATCGGTAGTGCCGCGCAGACGGCCATGGCGTACACCGTCGAGCAGCAGTTGCTCAAGGCCCGGTTCGACAATGGGCGACTTGCCCTGGTTGATCAGGTCAATCTTGGCCTGGGAGATATCCACCCCCAGTACATGATGCCCACGAGACGACAAGCAGCCCGCGCAGACCGCGCCCACATAGCCAAGTCCAAAGATACTGATATTCATAGATCCCTCTCCCAAGGCGCGGCAAAGCCGGCCGAGATTCTCAGTTCAAGAAGTGTTCAAAGTGGCAGACGCGCAGAAGTAAGCCGCGCTCAGGAAGTGGCGTTACAGGCTGTTTCTTAGTGGTCTATTTTTATCCTAAAGGCGTTTTTGTTTGTTTCGCAAGCTTTCAAATTGCTTGCGATAAAAATACTTTAATCGCGTCATGTGAAAGTTTAAAAACCGTTATAAATCAATGTGTTAAAGTTTGGCGTTAGTTGGGCGTCAAAAAAACGATTGCGGTGTTGATGCCGAGAAAATGGCGTCAAAAGCGCGTTTTGTTGGCTTCGTCCGGGTTTTTTCATGGCTCTTTTTTTGTCGTTTTTTTGCTTGTGTGCTGTTGCTCGATTGATTTTCCTGCTCTCGGACTGACAGTAAAACGTTGTTTTAACAGGGCGATATGCTGAATGGGTGGGAGCATCTTCGAGTGTGGCCTTCTGCTGTTTTTGCCTGCGGCGAACTCGCCCCCTTGCGCCTGTTGGATCCAATTGGCATAGTTCCATCTGGATTCATGGCTATTCACATGGGTGCGGGACGCATCCGTTCTGGGATGTAAGGACAAGGAGTTGCAAATGAAAGGATTCGGGCCGCGTTTAAGGGAAGAACGCGAACGGCTGGGGCTCACTCAGCGCGTGTTCGGCGACATTGGTGGCGTCGAACCCAACGCCCAGGGCAAATACGAAAGCGGTGAGCGAACCCCGCGAGTCGATTACCTGGCCGCAGTCGCAGCTAAAGGGGTCGATGCGCTGTATGTTCTCAGTGGTCAGCACACACCGGCGCCGCTGGACAGCCTCAGCGTTGACGAAGACCGCCTGTTGGGCGCCTTCCGACGTTTGCCGTCCAGCGATCAGGCAGCCCTCTGGCACTTGGTCGGACGCTTGCTGGGGGAGTCCGGTAGTGATGATTCTGTAAGGAATCGCCGGCTAGATCGTCAGGCATATCTCTAGGACGCATTCCACTAGGTTCAGGCTGAAATTTTTTGTTAAGGTGGCGGGATCCAATCGCCCCCATGACGAGGTGTCTGCTTGATTAGGGTCCTAGTGGTCGACGATCACGATCTGGTGCGTACCGGCATTACCCGCATGCTCGCCGATATCGACGGCCTGCAGGTGGTGGGTGAGGCGGATTCCGGGGAGTCGGCCCTCAAGCTTGCCCGTGAGCTGAAACCCGATGTGGTCCTGATGGACGTCAAGATGCCGGGTATCGGTGGCCTGGAGGCGACCCGCAAGTTGCTGCGCAGCCATCCGGACACCAAGGTGGTGGCCGTCACCGTGTGCGAGGAAGACCCGTTCCCTACGCGTCTGCTGCAAGCCGGCGCTGCCGGTTACCTGACCAAAGGTGCGGGGCTGGATGAAATGGTCCAGGCGATCCGCCTGGCGTTCGCCGGCCAACGCTACATCAGCCCGCAGATCGCCCAGCAGTTGGCACTCAAGTCGTTCCAGCCCCAAGGCTCGCCGTTCGATGCGCTGTCGGAGCGGGAAATCCAGATCGCCCTGATGATCGTCGGTTGCCAGAAAGTGCAGATCATCTCCGACAAGTTGTGCCTGTCGCCCAAGACCGTCAATACTTACCGTTATCGGATCTTTGAAAAACTCTCGGTTACCAGCGACGTCGAACTGACCTTGCTGGCCGTTCGCCACGGTATGGTCGACGCAAGCCTATAAAAGCCGCTCATGTCCCAAGTCTTTGATGCCAGCGCGTTCCTGGCGACCTGCAGTGGTCGCCCGGGCGTGTACCGTATGTTCGACGCCGAGGCGCGGCTGCTCTATGTGGGCAAGGCCAAGAACCTCAAGAAGCGTCTGGCCAGCTATTTCCGCAAAACCGGCCTGGCACCGAAGACCGCGGCGCTGGTGGGGCGCATTGCCCAGGTCGAAACCACCATTACCTCCAACGAAACCGAGGCGCTGCTGCTTGAGCAGACCTTGATCAAGGAATGGCGGCCGCCCTACAACATTCTCCTGCGCGACGATAAGTCCTACCCTTATGTGTTCTTGTCTGACGGAGCCTTCCCGCGCTTGGGGATTCACCGTGGCGCGAAGAAAGCCAAGGGCCGCTATTTCGGCCCGTACCCTAGCGCCGGTGCCATCCGCGAGAGCCTGAGCCTGTTGCAGAAGGGCTTCTCGGTGCGCCAGTGCGAAGATAGCTACTTCGCCAACCGCACCCGGCCTTGCCTGCAATACCAGATCAAGCGTTGCAAAGGCCCCTGCGTAGGGTTGGTCACGCCTGAGGAGTACGCCGAGGATGTGCGCCACTCGGTGATGTTCCTCGAAGGCCGCAGCCAACAGCTGGGCAACGAGCTCAACGCCGAGATGGAACAGGCCGCCATGGCCCTGAACTTCGAGAAAGCCGCCGAGCTGCGCGACCAGATCGCCTTGCTGCGCCGGGTCCAGGATCAGCAGTACATGGAAGGCGGCTCCGGTGATGTCGATGTGGTCGCGGCGTTCGTCAACCCCGGTGGTGCCTGTGTGCACCTGATCAGCGTGCGCGGCGGGCGCGTCCTGGGCAGCAAGAACTTCTTTCCCCAGGTCGGTATCGAGGAGGAGGTCAGCGAAGTCATGGCCGCCTTCCTGTCCCAGTACTATGTGGGCAATGCCGAGCGCGAGCTGCCGGGCGAACTGATCGTCAATGTCGTGCACGAGGACTTCGAAGCCATCAGCGAAGCCGTGCACACGCTGCGCGGTCGCGAGTTGGCCATCACCCACCGCGTGCGCGGCACCCGTGCGCGCTGGCAGCAACTGGCCGTGACCAACGCCGAGCAGGCCCTCAACGCGCGCCTGGCCAATCGCCAACACATGGCCGCGCGCTTCGAGGCGCTGGCCCAGGTGCTGGGCCTGGACGAGGTCCCGCAGCGCCTGGAGTGCTACGACATCAGCCACTCCAGCGGCGAAGCTACGGTGGCCAGTTGCGTGGTGTTCGGCCCCGAAGGCCCGCTCAAATCCGATTACCGGCGCTTCAACATCGAAGGCGTCACCGCTGGCGATGACTACGCCGCCATGCACCAGGCGCTGATGCGCCGCTATGGGCGGATCAAGGACGGCGAGGGCAAGCGCCCCGATGTGCTGCTGGTGGACGGCGGCAAGGGCCAGTTGAACATGGCCCGTGACGTCATGCAGGAGCTGGGCATGACCGACATGACCCTCCTTGGCGTGGCCAAGGGCGTGACCCGCAAGGCCGGTTTCGAGACCCTGTACCTCAATGATGTGGCCCACGAGTTCACCCTCAAGGGCGACTCTGCGGCCCTGCACCTGATCCAGCAGATCCGCGACGAAGCCCACCGTTTTGCTATTACTGGCCACCGCGCGCGGCGCGGCAAGGCCCGCACCACCTCTAGCCTGGAAGACGTCGCCGGGGTTGGGCCCAAGCGCCGGCGCGAGCTGCTGAAACACTTCGGCGGCCTGCAAGAGCTCAACCGCGCCAGTGTCGACGAGATCGCCAAAGCACCGGGAATCAGTAAAAAGCTTGCCGAGTCGATTTATGCCAGCCTGCATAGCGAGTAGAATGCCTGGCTCAACCCGCAGCCAGTCGTACCGATGAATATTCCAAATCTGCTCACCGTTCTACGCGTCCTGCTCATCCCGATCTTCATTTTGCTGTTCTATGTGCCCTATCACTGGAGCTACATGGCCGCCAGCACAGTGTTCGCGATAGCCGCCGCGACCGATTGGCTCGACGGCTACCTGGCCCGACGCCTGCAGCAGAGCACCCCATTCGGCGCGTTCCTCGACCCAGTGGCAGACAAACTGATGGTCGCCGTGGCCCTGGTGCTGCTGGTGCAAGTGCACGCCAACTTCTGGCTGACCCTGCCGGCAGCGGTGATCATTGGCCGCGAAATCGTCGTTTCGGCCCTGCGCGAGTGGATGGCTGAACTGGGGGCGAGGGCACACGTCGCGGTGTCCAACCTGGGCAAATGGAAGACCGCCGCACAAATGCTGGCGCTGGTGATCCTGCTGGCCAACCCACCGGTGCTGACCTTCTGGGTGGTGCTTGGCTATGGTCTGCTGCTGGTCGCCGCCGGCCTGACCCTGGTGTCGATGATGCACTACCTGATCGCCGCCTGGCCGCACCTGCGCGAAGGTTCCGAGCAGAAATAAAGTTTTTTTGAATCAAGGGGTTGACGTTGTTTGATAGATCGCTAGAATAGCGACCTATCACGACGCGGGAATAGCTCAGTTGGTAGAGCACGACCTTGCCAAGGTCGGGGTCGCGAGTTCGAGTCTCGTTTCCCGCTCCAAATTCGATCCTCAGTGTGTCGCTGGGATCACAAGAAAGAGGCCTTAGGGCCTCTTTTTTTGTGCCTGGATTTTGGCTCGCGCCTAAGCAGATGGGGCACGGCCAGGCTTGATCCTTTTCCTCTACTCATCCAGTAACCATCCGCTATCCCCCTCGACGATAATCCCACCGTGATCGCTGCGATCACCTTGGCGCGCGACGCATTGGCCGTCTATTTGATACTGCGCGGTGCCACTGACAATCAGCGCCCCGCAACTGGTGCGATCTCCCACTCGAGCGACGGCTTTGCCATTGAACCGATAGCTCGCACTGCCGGTTTCCACCACGCCTGGGCCATGTATCGGGCAGTCATGGCGATGGCCCACCAGGGCAACGGGTTTCATAGATTAGCTCCTGCAGCGGGTGCCGTACGCGACTCAATGTCGATATCGGTTGGCCATTGAACTTTCGGGGCGATGCAGTGAATAGGGCTTAATTGCGAATCATCGTTCCAGTCTCGGGGAGGGTGGACGAACTCGGGCAGGGCCTCTGCGCCTTGTTGCATGAACAACTGGGCAAGTGCCCAATATTGCTTTCCTTGTTCGATATCGTGGGTGAAAAACAGGCGGTCGATTACCTCTTCGGTACCGGGCTTGATCACCGAAATCACGACGTTTTCGATTAGACCGCCATTGCCCATCGGTGCGTATACGCTGCAGGCTTCGGCGACCAGGTCATCCCAGTCGTAGACGACCGGGCGTACACCCCAGCGTTGGCGGCTGAATAGGTGGAATCGGTCAAAGTGGTATTGGTAGAAATAGACTTTGCGGCGTAGCCGGTTGAAGCGGATAGGTTCGTCGCGGGGGAGTTCTATGTCCATGCGGATGGTGGGGATGACAGCCCAAAACGTTGTGATTACGAAAAATAATCCAACCAAAATGAGAGTGAGGCCAACCTCTCGCCAGGCTGTTATTGTCATATAGGTTAAAGTCAACGCTATGATGCTGATAACGGCTACGGAAATTCCTCCTCCGAAAATACCTACGCCCCGGAGTCTTAATGTTGACCTTGGTAGTTCGAAGTAGGTGTGGCAGATATGGTTTGGGGGTGTTTTCAAACTCGCTGACCGGGAGCATTGCTCTGGCTTGTCGTTAGGTTTGCTTAAATCATATTTCCAGCCAGGTGCACGGCGCGGCAGGGTTGGTGCGTGGGTTTTCACTCGACGTCTTTCCTAAGAATGGTGTGGACTATATGTTTGATTCACCCAGCGCACGGCGCGCTGCGTGATTCGAGGTCTATCTCTTCTGGCCAATGAACTTTAGGGGCAATGCACCGAATAGGGCTTAACTGCGAATCATCGTTCCAATCTCGGGGTGGGTGGACGAACTCGGGCATGGCCTGGGGGCCTTGTTGCATGAACAACTGAGCAAGTGCCCAGTACTGCTTTCCTTGCTCGATATCGTGGGTGAAGAAGAGCCGGTCGATTACCTCTTCGGTGCCGGGCTTGATGACCGAAATCATGACGCTTTCGATTAGACCGCCATTGCCCATCGGTGCGTATACGCTGCAGGCTTCGGCGATCAGGTCATCCCAGTCGTAGACAACCGGGCGTACACCCCAGCGTTGGCGGCTGAATAGGTGGAGTCGGTCAAAGTGGTATTGGTAGAAATAGACTTTGCGCCGTAGTCGGTTGAAGCGGATGGGTTCGTCGCGGGGGAGTTCTATGTCCATACGGATGGTCGGGATGACTAGCCAATATAAAACAATAGAGAAGCCAACTGTGAAAACTATGAGGCTCACGCCCGCCTCCCATTGGTGTGTCAGCGTCTCATAGAGGAACTGCAAGAGCCACACGGTATAGCTCGCAGTCAGTATTGTACCCACGAGGCTGCCAAGTCCTCGTATTCTTAACGATGACCTGGGGAGTTCGAGATTGATGTTGTTGATTTGGTTTGGTGCGGGATATAGGTGTCTTAAGCTTAGGTTTAGCTCAGGCGGCTCATTAGGTTTGCTTAAGTCGTATTTCCAGCCTAGCGAACGGCGCGGCATGTTTGGCGCGTGGGTTTTCATTCGACGTCTCTCTTAAGAAATGGTGTGGACTAGGTGTGTGATTCAATAAGAGCACGGCGCGCTGCGTGATTCGAAGTCTATCTCTTCTGGCCATCTAACTTTAGGGGCAATGCAGTGGATCGGGCTCAACTGCGAATCATCGTTCCAATCTCGGGGTGGGTGGACGAACTCGGGCAGGGCCTGGGGGCCTTGTTGCATGAACAACTGAGCAAGTGCCCAGTACTGCTTTCCTAGCTCGATATCGTGGGTGAAGAACAGGCGGTCGATTACCTCTTCAGTGCCGGGCTTGATCACCGAAATCACGACGTTTTCGATTAGACCGCCATTGCCCATCGGTGCGTATACGCTGCAGGCTTCGGCGATCAGGTCATCCCAGTCGTAGACAACCGGGCGTATACCCCAGCGTTGGCGGCTGAATAGGTGGAATCGGTCAAAGTGGTATTGGTAGAAATGGACTTTGCGGCGTAACCGGTTGAAGCGGATGGGTTCGTCGCGGGGGAGTTGAATGTCCATTCGTATGGTGGGGATAATTAGCCAGTAAAGGATGGGGCCGCCTCCAATAAATATGAGAGTGAAGCCTGGTTCGAATGTGTCTATAAGGAGAATATAAGCGATGAATAACAATGTGGCTGTGAGGTAGAGAAGCATGAAGCTACCGCCAATAATCCCTATACCTCTCATTCTCAATGTTGATCTGGGTAGCTCGAGATAGACGAGGTTGACATGGTTGGGTGAGAGCTTTAAAGCATCTGTATCAATGCGCAAAGTTGGAGTTTCATTGGGTCTAGGTAGGTCGTACTTCCATCCTAGAGCGCGACGAGGGTGGTATTTTTTTTGGCTGTTCATGAGTTTTTTCGCTCTAAAACTATTTCTGCGTATGCATCAGAAATTGCACGGTCGGGCCAATAGATCACGGACAGGGTTGCAGCTAAGATGTTGTGCTTGCCGAGATCGGGGTTCAGTTCGATGCTGCCGCTGAGGTCTTCATGATAGAAATACCCGCTTTTTGCAGTGCCGGCTTGGTGTCTAATTTTATTCACCACGATGCTGTCTTTTTTGTAATCAGGGAATTTTGGAAGCTGGGAGGCTTGCAGCGAAGCCTGTCTCAAGGCAGTCGTAGGGTGCGGTAAAGGATGAAATTTACCACTGATAATAGTTTCTCCCCCCGTGTAGTCGGGCGAGAGGCCATCTCCGTGGCGATGCACAGTGAGCGTCCAGTGATAGGCGGACCTAGTCTCGTCAAAACCAGGTAAAATGATTCTGAATTTGATATGCCGCTGTGTAGCTAAACTTGCCAGTCCTCCAATTTTCGAACTTATTGTTGGGTCTGCTCTTAGGGTTTTGAACTCCAGGTGAGTGAGGAGTCCTAGCGTGGCCGCATTGAGTTCAGCAAAAGCGATGTCGGCATGCTCGGGTCTGTTCCAGTGAATGACGGGAGTCTCGTTGGATTTACCGAAATAACATCGTTTGGCCCAACGCTCTAAGGGTGTTGATTCAAGTTGCTCTGCCCATTTTGTCAAATTGTACGCGCTAATCGAAAGAATGATGGCGATGCCCAATGGGCCATAAAGCACTGGATGGAATATGGCAAAAATGGAAAGGCTCACGCCGATAGCGGATGCTCCGCTTGCTAGTGAATACGAGAGCCATGCACGGGTGTCCCCTTCAGCGAAAGTGCGTTTAACTGCCAGACTCGTTTGAGCTGCATCCAAAACGCCCGTCACCGCACTTATTATCGCGCCCACTCTAACCAACGAGTGGCCCACCGCTACCGCCGAGCTTGCACCTGACGCCCCGGCCGCTGC
>NZ_JBICKL010000064.1:0-128288 GCF_043104195.1 Pseudomonas sp. xss_2 | reverse complement strand
GCCCCGCGATAGGGCCTCTACTGGCACTGAAAAACGACTCAAAAACCCAATAAATTCAATTTCTTGCCGTACAACACGGAATCCCGCTAGCATCGCCCCCGCCATTTGCGCCAATAATAAGTCCAAGCCCGCAGCGCCCAACCATCGAGGCCAGCATGTACATCTATCGTTTGGTCCTGCTTCTGGTCGTGGGGATCTACTTGTTCTCCCCAGCCATCATGGACTGGTGGATCGAGCCGACCGGAGCCTGGTATCGCCCTTACCTGCTCTGGCTGATCCTCATCGTCGTCACCTTCATCCTGCAGAGCCAACGAGATGCCGATGAGCTTTAGCCTGACCCAGATGATCCTGATCAGCGCCGGGTACCTGTTGGTGCTGTTCGGCGTGGCCTGGATCAGCGAACGCGGGCTGATCCCGCGCTCGGTCATCCGCCACCCACTGACCTACACCCTGTCGCTGGGCGTCTACGCCAGTGCTTGGGCCTTCTATGGCTCGGTGGGCCTGGCCTACCAGTACGGCTATGGCTTCCTGGCCTGCTACCTGGGGGTGTCCGGGGCCTTCCTGTTGGCGCCGGTGCTGCTCTACCCGATCTTGAAGATCACCCGCACCTACCAGCTGTCGTCACTGGCCGACCTGCTCGCGTTTCGCTTTCGCAGCACCTGGGCCGGGGCCCTGACCACCATCTTCATGTTGATTGGCGTATTGCCGTTGCTGGCCTTGCAGATCCAGGCCGTTGCCGACTCGATCAGCATCCTCACCGGCGAGCCAGTCAAAGCGCGAGTGGCGTTCGCCTTCTGCGCCTTGATCATCCTGTTCACCATCTTCTTCGGCTCACGCCACATCGCCACTCGCGAAAAGCACGAAGGCCTGGTGTTCGCCATCGCCTTCGAGTCGGTGATCAAGCTGCTGGCCCTGGGCGGGGTCGGCCTGTATGCCCTGTACGGCGTATTTGGCGGGCCGCACGGGCTGGAAGTCTGGCTGCTGCAGAACCAGACCGCCCTGGCCGCATTGCATACACCTTTGCAAGAAGGCCCATGGCGCACCCTGCTGCTGGTGTTCTTCGCCTCGGCCATCGTCATGCCGCACATGTACCACATGGCGTTCACCGAGAACCTCAGCCCACGCTCGCTGGTCAGCGCCAGTTGGGGCCTGCCGCTGTTCCTGCTGTTGATGAGCCTGGCCGTGCCGCTGATTCTGTGGGCTGGTCTGCGCCTGGGGGCGAGCACTAACCCTGAATACTTCACCCTCGGCCTAGGCATTGCCGCAAACAACGAGGCGCTGGCGCTGTTGGCCTACATTGGCGGGCTGTCCGCCGCCAGCGGCTTGATCATCGTCACCACCCTGGCGCTATCCGGCATGGCGCTGAATCATCTGGTGCTGCCGCTCTACCAGCCACCGGCGGAAGGCAACATCTATCGTTGGCTGAAATGGACCCGGCGCGCGCTGATCGTCGCCATTATCACCGCCGGGTTCATCTTCTACCTGACCCAGAACACTCACCAGAGCCTGGCCAACCTGGGCATCGTTGCCTTCGTCGCCACCTTGCAGTTCCTCCCTGGTGTGCTGTCGGTCCTGTACTGGCCAACCGCGAACCGGCGTGGCTTCATCGCCGGGCTGTTGGCCGGCATGCTGGTGTGGATGGTGACCATGCTGCTGCCGCTGCTGGGTAATCTGCAGGGCTTCTACATCCCGCTGCTGAACATGATCTACGTGCTCGACGACACCAGCTGGCACATGGCGGCAATCGCCTCGCTGGCGGCCAACGTCCTGCTGTTTACGTTGATCTCGTTGTTCACCAATGCCAGCAGCGAAGAAATCAGCGCCGCCGAAGCCTGTGCGGTGGACAACGTGCGCCGACCACAACGCCGCGAGCTGCACGCCGCCTCGCCACAAGAGTTCGCCACCCAACTGGCCAAGCCGCTGGGCGCCAAGGCCGCGCAAAAAGAAGTCGAGCAGGCCTTGCGCGATCTCTACCTGCCCTTCGACGAGCGCCGCCCGTATGCCCTGCGCCGCTTGCGCGACCGCATCGAGGCCAACCTGTCCGGGCTGATGGGGCCAAGCGTGGCCCAGGATATGGTCGAGACGTTCTTGCCGTACAAGTCTGGCAACGAGAACTACGTCACCGAAGATATCCACTTCATCGAAAGCCGCCTGGAAGACTACCACTCGCGCCTGACCGGCCTTGCCGCCGAACTCGATGCCCTGCGCCGCTACCACCGCCAGACCCTGCAGGAGCTGCCGATGGGGGTCTGCTCGCTGGCCAAGGACCAGGAAATCCTCATGTGGAACAAAGCCATGGAGGAGCTGACCGGGATCGCCGCCAAGCATGTGGTCGGTTCACGCCTGATGACCATCAGCGAACCCTGGCGCGGCTTGTTGCAAGGCTTCATCAACGTACCCGATGAGCACTTGCACAAGCAGCGCCTGGGCCTGGATGGTCAGATCCGCTGGCTCAACCTGCACAAGGCGGCCATCGACGAGCCCCTCGCGCCGGGTAACAGCGGCTTGGTCCTGCTGGTCGAAGACCTCACCGAAACCCAGGCCCTGGAAGACAAGCTGGTGCACTCCGAGCGCCTGGCCAGCATCGGCCGCCTGGCAGCCGGGGTGGCCCACGAGATCGGCAACCCGATCACCGGCATCGCCTGCCTGGCGCAGAACCTGCGCGAGGAGCGCGAAGGCGATGGCGAGATCACCGAACTGTCCAGCCAGATCATCGAGCAAACCAAGCGCGTATCGCGCATCGTCCAGTCGCTGATGAGCTTCGCCCACGCCGGCGGCAGCCAGCAGAACAGCGAAGAGCCGGTGTGCCTGGCGGAGGTGGCGCAAGATGCCATCGGTCTGCTGGCCCTCAACCGGCGCAATTTCGAAGTACAGTTCTTCAACCTCTGCGACCCCGATCACTGGGTCGAGGGCGACCCGCAACGCCTAGCCCAGGTGCTGATCAACCTGCTCTCCAACGCTCGCGACGCCTCGCCACCGGGCAGCGCCGTGCGGGTGCGTAGCGAGATGAGCGAGCACGCCGTCGACCTGATCGTCGAGGACGAAGGCAGTGGCATCCCGAAAAACATCATGGACCGCCTGTTCGAACCGTTCTTCACCACCAAGGACCCGGGCGAAGGAACCGGACTGGGTCTCGCTCTGGTCTATTCCATCGTGGAAGAGCATTATGGGCAAATCACCATCGACAGCCCCGCCGATATCGAACGGCAGCGTGGCACCCGGATCCGCGTGACCCTGCCCCGGCATGTCGTAGCGACGTCCCCTGAAATTCGAGACCGTCGAGAGAATTGAATCAATGCCGCATATTCTGATCGTCGAAGACGAAACCATCATCCGCTCGGCCTTGCGTCGACTGCTCGAGCGCAACCAGTACCAGGTCAGCGAAGCCGGCTCGGTGCAGGAAGCCCAGGAACGCTTCAGCATTGCCACCTTCGACCTGATCGTCAGCGATCTGCGTCTGCCTGGCGCGCCCGGCACCGAGCTGATCAAGCTCGGCCAGGGTACCCCGGTGCTGATCATGACCAGCTACGCCAGCCTGCGCTCGGCGGTCGACTCGATGAAGATGGGCGCGGTGGACTACATCGCCAAGCCCTTCGACCATGACGAGATGCTCCAGGCCGTGGCGCGGATCCTGCGCGACCGCCAGAACGCCCCCGCCGCAGCGCCAGCCAGCGCCGAGCCACGGGCCAATGGCAAGGTGGGTGCTGTCGACAAGGGCACCAACAACGCAGCCAATGGCGAGATCGGCATCATCGGCTCGTGCCCGCCGATGCAGGATATGTACAGCAAGATCCGCAAAGTCGCCCCGACTGACTCCAATGTGTTGATCCAAGGCGAATCCGGCACCGGTAAAGAGCTGGTCGCCCGCGCCCTGCACAATCTATCGCGACGGGCCAAGGCGCCGATGATCTCGGTCAACTGCGCGGCCATCCCGGAAACCCTGATCGAGTCGGAGCTGTTCGGCCACGAGAAGGGCGCATTCACCGGCGCCAGCGCGGGTCGGGCCGGCCTGGTCGAAGCGGCCGACGGCGGCACGCTGTTCCTCGATGAAATCGGCGAACTGCCACTGGAAGCCCAGGCGCGCCTGCTGCGTGTGTTGCAGGAAGGCGAAATTCGCCGGGTCGGCTCGGTGCAGTCGCAGAAAGTCGATGTGCGCCTGATCGCCGCGACTCACCGCGACTTGAAGAACCTGGCCAAGGCCGGCCAGTTCCGCGAAGACCTTTATTACCGCCTGCACGTGATCGCCCTGAAGCTGCCCGCACTGCGTGAGCGTGGCAGTGACGTCAATGAGATCGCCAATGCCTTCCTCGCCCGGCAGAGTGCGCGTATCGGTCGCGATGACCTGCACTTCTCCCACGAAGCCGAGCAGGCCATTCGTCATTACAGCTGGCCGGGTAACGTGCGCGAACTGGAAAACGCTGTCGAGCGCGCGGTCATTCTCAGCGAGAGCCCGGAAATTTCCGCCGAGCTGCTGGGCATCGACATCGAACTGAGCGATCTGGACGATGACGAGCTGTTGAACAACCTGCCGACCATCAGCGGTGTCAGCGCCAACAACGCCAGCCATGAGCCGACCGAGGATCTGTCGCTGGAGGATTACTTCCAGCATTTCGTCCTCGAACACCAGGACCACATGACCGAGACCGAGCTTGCTCGCAAGCTGGGTGTCAGCCGCAAGTGCCTGTGGGAACGGCGCCAGCGCCTGGGCATTCCACGGCGCAAGAGCAACGCTACCAGCGATAACTGATACATCATTCTTGGGGCTGCTTTGCAGCCCTTCGCGGGCAAGCCCGCTCCCACAGGCTGTGCGCCGCTCTCAAGCTTAGCGCTGTACCTGTGGGAGCGGGCTTGCCCGCGAAGGGCCGCAAAGCGGCCCCAAAAGCTTCGGTAACAGATCAGTTCGCGCAAAAATCTGTTACCTCACCCCTCCCGCCGTAACAGATGCCGAGGCGTACGGTAACGAAATTTCTACATTTGCCCGCCCGGCAACCCCGCCAAAATCCCGCAACCCCCTGATTTTACTGGACCTGCCAAAGTTGGCACGGCACCTGCTATATGTTTGGTACAAGAACAATAACAAGCACTGCAACTCAGAATAAGAACAAGACGAAACGGCTCACGCACAATAAAAACAAGACGGCGGAGGCGCAGCTAACTGATTCTTTTGGAGAGGAGTTGTGTTTGGGGCTTGCCCCACAACCAGGCAGAGAACAACAAAAACTGCACTAAAGCAGCGCCTACACTGGTTGGATCGACAGATCAGCATCACCTCAGCGGCCAAAGCAATCCGTTTGCTCTTTACCCCCGGTTTGGGGGTCGTCCACAAGTTTCGAGCTTTGTGGACAGGGCACTCAACAAAAACAAGAAGCCCAGCAGAAAAACAATAAGAGCACGCAACGACTTCTTGGGGAGCTTAGGCTCCCCTTGTCGTTTCTCCCCCCTGGAACACCCCTTGGCGCATCGCCTACACCATTCCCCCAGTAAATGCTAGAATCCCCGCCCATCATGCGGCCATTCTCCTATCCGTGGCCGAACATTCCTTCAAACAGTGCATCCCATGCTGAAGAAGCTGTTCCAGTCATTCCGTCCGCCCACCGGTGGTCAACACCACAGGCGCACCACGCCTGAAGTGATCAACAAGAGCCAGCACTCGCTGCAGCGCAGCCAGTTCAGCCGCCATGCGGTAAGCATCGTCGACCGCCTGCAGGCCGCCGGCTATCAGGCCTACCTGGTCGGTGGCTGCGTGCGCGACTTGCTACTGGGGATCAACCCCAAGGACTTCGACGTCGCCACCAGCGCCACGCCCGAACAGATCCGTGCCGAGTTCCGCAACGCCCGGATCATTGGCCGTCGCTTCAAGCTGGTCCACGTGCATTTCGGCCGTGAGATCATCGAAGTCGCCACCTTCCGCGCCCATCATTCGGACGAAGGCGAAGGCGATAGCCATCGCTCGTCGCACAATGCCAGCGGTCGCATCCTGCGTGACAACGTCTACGGCACCTTGGAAGAAGACGCGCAGCGCCGCGACTTCACCATCAATGCGCTGTACTACGATCCGGTCAGCGAGCGCATTCTCGACTACGCCAACGGTATCCATGACATCCGCAACCGCCTGTTGCGCTTGATTGGCGACCCGGTCCATCGCTACCAGGAAGACCCCGTGCGCATGCTGCGCGCCGTGCGTTTCGCCGCCAAGCTCGACTTCGGCATCGAAAAGCACACGGTCAAGCCGATTCGTGAGCTGGCGCCACTGCTGCGCGAGATTCCCGCTGCCCGCCTGTTCGAGGAGAGCCTCAAGCTGTTCCTCTCCGGCCAAGGCGCAATCGTCTTTGAAATGCTGGTCGACCTGGAGTTGTTCGAGCCGCTGTTCCCAGGCAGCAGCCATGCCCTGGAAGAGCGTCCGACCTATACCCATACACTGATCAGCCAGGCACTGGCCAACACCGACCTGCGCGTCAAGCAAGGCAAGCCGGTTACCCCCGCCTTCCTCTTCGCCGCCCTGCTCTGGCCAGCCCTGCCGGGCCGCGCGCTGTATCTGCAAAGCCAAGGCGTGCCGCCAATCCCGGCCATGAACCAGGCCGCGCACGACTTGATCGCCGAGCAGTGCCAGCGTATCGCTATCCCGAAACGCTTCACCCTGCCGATCCGCGAGATCTGGGACATGCAGGAGCGCCTGCCGCGCCGTAGCGGCAAACGCGCCGACATGCTGCTCGACAACCCTCGTTTCCGTGCCGGCTACGACTTCCTGCTGCTGCGTGAAAGCGCAGGCGAGGAAACCGAAGAACTGGGCCAATGGTGGACTGACTACCAGGAAGCCAACGACAGCGAGCGTCGCGACATGATCCGCGACCTGGGCAACCGTGACGATGGCGCCGGAGCCGCCCCACGCAAACGCAAGCGCAGTGGCTCCAAGCGCAAGCGCAGCGGTGACGAGGCCTTTGACTGAGCATGAGCAGCCGCGCCTACATCGGCCTGGGCAGTAACCTGGCCGATCCCGCCGAACAGCTGCGCAATGCCCTCGATGCCTTGGACAAGGCCGAGGGCACCCGCCTGGCAGGCGTGTCGAGCTTCTATGCCAGTGACTCGCTGCTGCCAGGCCAGCCGCGCTACACCAATGCCGTGGCCGCGCTGGACACCTCGCTGGCCCCGCTGCAACTGCTCGATGCCTTGCAAGCGATCGAGAATGGGCAGGGCCGGGTCCGTCAGGAGCGCTGGGGGCCACGCACCCTCGACCTGGATGTACTGCTGTTCGCTGACCAGGTCATCGATATTCCCCGCCTGAAAGTGCCGCATTACCACATGCAGGCGCGCCCCTTCGTGCTCTACC
The DNA here is from genome assembly GCF_043104195.1 of Pseudomonas sp. xss_2. Classification (NCBI taxonomy): domain Bacteria; kingdom Pseudomonadati; phylum Pseudomonadota; class Gammaproteobacteria; order Pseudomonadales; family Pseudomonadaceae; genus Pseudomonas; species Pseudomonas sp. xss_2. Next base: position 120,961 of record NZ_JBICKL010000064.1, on the reverse strand, counting down.
CGCTGGCCGAACTGGTCCCGGCGGATTTCACCCTCGCCGATGGCCGGCGCCTCGCCCAGCTGCTCGAAGACTGTCCGTTCGTCGGCCTGGAACGCCTGTAATTCGGGCGTTGCAGGCGACGGTAACGCCAGTAACACCCGCGCCGTAACAATGCGGTAACAGGGTCATTGACTTCGCCCCCCTCGCTCACGACTATAGGCGTCCCGTGGCGTCGATGTGCCACATATCACCTATTTAGGCCCGGACGGACCTGTGCCCGAACATCACAGTCGATGATGTGCCGCTCCGGAAGATGAATGCATGCGTTGTTCGCAGTCGTTTTTCACAGCGCCTGAACGAGGATTTCCTACATGCCTGAAGTAACCCTGACCACCCTGCACGGCCGAAAGGCCAAGGGTGAGAAAATCACCATGCTGACCTGCTACGACGCGACCTTCGCCAAGGTCGCCAGCCAGGCCGGTGTGGACGTACTGCTGGTGGGTGACTCGCTGGGCATGGTCCTGCAAGGTCACGACAGCACCCTGCCGGTCACTACCGCCGAGATGGCCTATCACACAGCCTGCGTCAAACGCGGCAATGACGGCGCATTGATTCTTGCCGACTTGCCGTTCATGGCCCACGCCACCCCCGAGCAGGCCTTTGCCAACTGCGCCACACTGATGCAGGCCGGCGCGCATATGATCAAGCTCGAAGGCGCTGCCTGGCTGGCCGAAACCATCCGCCTGCTAGCCGAGCGCGGCGTGCCGGTGTGCGCACACATGGGCTTGACCCCGCAAACTGTCAATGTACTGGGTGGCTACAAGGTCCAGGGCCGCCAGGAAGCCCAAGCGCGGCAGATGCGCGCTGACGCCATTGCCCTGGAGCAAGCCGGCGCGGCCATGCTGCTGCTCGAATGTGTGCCTAGTGAGTTGGCGGCGGAGATCACCCAGGCGGTGAGCATTCCGGTCATTGGTATTGGTGCCGGCAGTGCAACTGACGGCCAGGTGCTGGTGCTGCACGACATGCTCGGCCTGTCCTTGAGCGGTCGCGTGCCGAAGTTCGTGAAGAACTTCATGGTCGGCCAGCCAGATATCCACAGTGCGTTGGTCGCCTATGTCACGGCAGTCAGAGACGTCAGCTTCCCCGCCAGCGAACACGGATTCAGCGCATGAACACAGTCAAGACCGTGCGTGAGCTGCGCGCTGCCGTCGCCCGCGCGCGTGGCGAAGGCAAGCGCATCGCCTTCGTCCCGACCATGGGCAACCTGCACAGCGGCCATGCTGCGCTAGTGACCAAGGCCGCCCAGCGTGCTGATTTCGTGGTTGCCAGCATCTTCGTCAATCCGCTGCAGTTTGGCGCCGGCGAAGACCTCGACAGCTATCCACGGACCCTGGCCGCCGACCAGGAGCGCTTGCTCCAGGCTGGCTGCCACCTGCTGTTCGCACCCACCGTCGAAGAGATGTACCCCGACGGCATGAGCGTGCAGACCCGGGTCAGCGTGCCGCAGTTGTCCGAAGGCTTGTGCGGCGCCAGCCGTCCTGGGCACTTCGAAGGTGTCGCAACCGTGGTCAGCAAGCTGTTCAACATGGTCCAGCCCGACCTTGCCGTATTCGGCGAGAAAGATTTCCAGCAGCTGGCGGTGATCCGCGCCATGGTGCGCGACCTGAACATGCCGATCCAGATCATCGGCGAGCCGACCGTGCGCGCCGAGGATGGCCTGGCACTGTCGTCGCGCAATGGTTACCTGAGCCCGGAGCAGCGCGCAGCGGCGCCAGCCCTGTATCGTGAACTGAGTGCGATGGCCGACGCCATTCGCCATGGACAGCGCGACTATCCAGCGTTGATCGTTGCGGCTCAGGCGCAGCTGCTGGCCGCAGGTTTTCGCCCGGACTACCTGGAGGTGCGCCATGCGCTGACCTTGCGCCCGGCTATGATCGATGATCGCGATGTGGTGGTAATTGCTGCAGCGTACCTGGGTACTACACGACTGATCGATAACCTGTACCTGCATCTGGATGAACTGACTGCCTAGGCCTTGGGGGAGCAACTGACTTTGCTGTGTCAGTGCCGGCCTCTTCGCGGGCAAGCCCGCTCCCACAGGGATTTGCATGTTTCACGCGATCATTGTTGTGCCTGTGAGGCCCACTGTTTGCCGTGAGTCTTAGCAAATCTCTCAAGGTCATCTCAATCCCTGTGCCGCCCCCACAGGGATTTGCATGTTTCACGCGATCATTGTTGTGCCTGTGAGGCCCATTGTTTGCCGTGAGTCTTAGCGAATCCCTCAAGGTCATCTCAATCCCTGTGCCGGCCCCTACAGGGACTTGCATGTTTCACGCGATCATTGTTGTGCCTGTGAGGCCCACTGTTTGCCGTGAGTCTTAGCGAATCCCTCAAGGTCATCTCGATCCCTGTGGGAGCGGGCTTGCCCGCGAAGGCCGCGCAGCGGCCCAAATTCTCCCTGCCTGCCCCCATTCCCCCCACGCAAGCAATGCCTATAATGATCCCCAGCCTGCAACCGGCAGCGACTGCCCGTTGTCCAAGGCACGATCATGCATCAAGGAAACCATCCGCAATGGCGTATTACCGTACCCCCCATGATGTGACGGCGCTGCCCGCTTGGCAGGCGCTTGTGCAACACCGCGACGCCATGCAGGGCTTCAGCATGCGCGAAGCCTTCGCTGCCGATTCCAAGCGCTTCGACCAGTTTTCCCTGAGCAGTTGCGGGTTGTTCCTCGACTACTCGAAAAACCTGATTACCGAGCAGACCCGCGAGCTGCTGGTCAATTTGGCCAATGAAGTCGATCTTGCCCAGGCCATCGAGTCGATGTTCAACGGCGAAATCATCAACGCCTCGGAAGGTCGCCCGGTGCTGCACACCGCGCTGCGCCGCCCGGTGGGCGACAAGCTCAGCGTCAATGGCGTCAACGTGATGCCTGAGGTGCACAAGGTCCTCAACCAGATCACCGAGCTGGTCGGCCGCATCCACGATGGCCTGTGGCGCGGGTACAGCGAAAAGCCGATCACCGACGTAGTCAACATCGGCATCGGTGGCTCGTTCCTCGGCCCGGAGCTGGTTTCCGAAGCCCTGCTGCCCTACGCCCAGCGCGGGGTACGCTGCCATTACCTGGCGAACATCGACGGCAGCGAGTTCCACGAGCTGTCGGCCAACCTGCGCGCCGAAACCACGCTGTTCATCGTCTCGTCGAAGTCGTTCAACACCCTCGAGACCCTGAAGAACGCCATGGCCGCACGGACCTGGTACCTGGCCCAAGGCGGCTCCGAGGCCGAGCTGTATCGCCACTTCATCGCCGTCTCGAGCAACAAGGCCGCCGCCGTGGCCTTCGGTATTCGTGAAGAGAACATCTTCCCCATGTGGGACTGGGTCGGCGGGCGCTACTCGCTGTGGTCGGCCATCGGCTTGCCGATTGCCCTGGCCATCGGCACCGCCAACTTCAAGGAGCTGTTGTCTGGCGCCTACACCATGGACCAGCACTTCCAAACCGCGCCGTTCGACAAGAACATGCCGGTCCTGCTGGCCCTGCTCGGCGTCTGGTACGGCAACTTCTGGGGCGCCAACAGCCACGCGATCCTGCCGTACGACCATTACCTGCGTAACATCACCAAGCACCTGCAACAGCTGGACATGGAATCCAACGGCAAGAGCGTGCTGCAAGACGGCACCCCGGTGAAAACCGAGACCGGCCCGGTGATCTGGGGTGGCGTGGGTTGCAATGGTCAGCACGCTTATCACCAGCTGCTGCACCAAGGCACCCACTTGATCCCGGCGGACTTCATCGTCCCTGTGGTGAGCTTCAACCCGGTCGCCGACCATCACCAGTGGCTGTACGCCAACTGCCTGTCGCAGAGCCAGGCGCTGATGCTCGGCAAGACCCGCGAAGAGGCGGAGGCCGAACTGCGCGGCAAAGGCCTGAACGAAGCGGACATCGCAAAGCTCGCGCCGCACAAGGTGATCCCGGGCAACCGCCCGAGCAACACCTTGGTAGTCGAGCGCATCAGCCCGCGCCGCCTCGGCGCACTGGTGGCGATGTATGAGCACAAGGTGTTCGTGCAAAGCGTGGTGTGGGGCATCAACGCCTTCGATCAGTGGGGCGTGGAACTGGGCAAAGAGCTCGGCAAGGGTGTTTACCAGCGTCTGGTGGGCGCTCAGGAAGAGTCCGCCGAAGACGGCTCTACCCAGGGCTTGATCAACTACTTCCGTGGGCGTCACCGCGGCTGATCCGCCGCTGCCCACTCTCCAGCGCGGGGTAAGCCCGCTCTCACGCAGCCTTGAAGGGCGTGGGGGCAGGCTTGCCCCGCGATGGTTTCTGCCCTGCCCAATTCGTGGAACACGTTCGCTGACTACACTGTCCATCGAATGATTGCCACGACAAGAGCAGGACAACCCGCCATGTTCGATCTCAGCAAATACCCCACCGCCTTGGCCGTCAGCCAGTCCGCGCAGCTGACTGTGGATGATTACCAACGCCTCTACCGTCAGTCGGTAGACGACCCAGACAGCTTCTGGGCCGAGCAGGCCAAACTACGCCTGGATTGGATCAAGCCCTGGACCAGCGTGCAGCAGTCGGACCTGAAAACCGGCGAGGCGCGCTGGTTCGACGGTGGCCAATTGAATGTCAGCTACAACTGCATCGACCGTCACTTGGCCACGCGCGGCAAGCAGACCGCACTGCTTTGGGAAGGTGACGATCCGCAAGACTCGAAAGCCATCAGCTACCGCGAACTGCACCGGCAAGTCTGCCGCCTGGCCAACGCGCTCAAGGCCCGCGGCGTGAAAAAAGGCGATCGGGTATGCATCTATATGCCGATGATCCCTGAAGCTGCCTACGCCATGCTCGCCTGCGCTCGCATCGGCGCGATTCACTCGGTGGTCTTCGGCGGCTTCTCCCCCGACGCCCTGCGCGACCGCATCCTCGATGCCGATTGCCGCACCGTGATCACCGCCGACGAAGGCGTACGTGGTGGCAAACGCATCGCGCTCAAACAAAACGTCGACAAGGCCCTGGCCAGTTGCCCCAACGTCAGCAGCGTGTTCGTGGTGCGGCGCACCGGTGGCGAAGTCGCCTGGGACAACAACCGCGACCTCTGGTACCACACCGCGACCGAACTGGCTGGCGACGACTGCCCGCCCGAGCCAATGGCAGCTGAAGAGCCGCTATTCATCCTGTACACCTCCGGCAGCACCGGCAAACCCAAGGGCGTGCTGCACACTACCGGCGGTTACCTGCTGCAAGCCACGCTGACCTTCAAGGTGGTGTTCGATTACCGTGACGGCGAGGTGTTCTGGTGCACCGCCGATGTCGGCTGGGTCACTGGCCACAGCTATATCGTCTACGGCCCATTGGCCAATGGGGCGATCTCGCTGATGTTCGAGGGCGTGCCCAACTACCCGGACACCTCGCGGTTCTGGCAGGTGGTCGACAAACACCAGGTGAACATCTTCTACACCGCGCCAACCGCCCTGCGCGCGCTGATGCGCGAAGGCTCAGGCCCACTGCAAAGCACCTCGCGGCAAAGCCTGCGGCTGCTTGGCAGCGTCGGCGAGCCGATCAACCCGGAAGCCTGGGAGTGGTACTTCGAGGAGGTTGGGCAGAAGCGCTGCCCGATTGTCGATACCTGGTGGCAGACCGAAACCGGCGGCATCATGCTCAGCCCGCTGCCAGGCAACCCGCAGCTCAAGCCAGGCTGCGCCACTCAGCCGCTGTTTGGTGTGCAGCCGGTGCTGCTGGACGACCAGGGCAAGCTGATCGAGGGCGCAGGCGCTGGGCTGCTGGCGATCAAGGCCAGCTGGCCTGGACAGATTCGCAGTGTGTACGGCGATCATCAGCGCATGGTCGACACTTATTTCAAACCGCTGCCCGGCTACTACTTCACAGGTGACGGCGCCCGTCGCGACGCCGATGGCGACTACTGGATCACCGGGCGGGTCGACGATGTGATCAATGTCTCTGGCCACCGCATCGGCACTGCCGAGGTGGAAAGCGCGCTGGTGCTGCACGACAGCATCGCTGAGGCGGCTGTGGTCGGTTACCCTCACGACCTGAAGGGTCAAGGCATCTACGCCTTTGTCACGCCGATGAATGGGGTGAGCCCTGACGATGGCCTCAAGGCCGAATTGCTGGCACTGGTCAGCAAGGAGATCGGCAGCTTCGCCAAGCCCGAGCTGATCCAGTGGGCGCCGGCCCTGCCCAAGACACGTTCGGGCAAGATCATGCGGCGTATACTGCGCAAGATCGCCTGCAACGAGCTGGACAACCTGGGCGATACTTCGACCTTGGCCGACCCCAGCGTGGTCCAGGGCTTGATCGACAAACGCCTCAACCAATGACGGCGGCCCATGGCGGGCTGCCCCCAACAGCAGGTCGCCATGGAAGCCTTACGCCGTCGTATCGAAACCCAGGTCATGAGCCTCACCGGGCTGGCCCTCGGCCAGCTCGACCTGGAATCGCCCAAAGGCGATCCTGGCTTGTTTGGACCAAAGAGCATCAGTTGGCAGGTGCATGGCGACTTCCCCAGCATGCTGGTTGGCGGCATTAGTGCGCTGATGCTGCAACTGCTGCATCCGCTGGCGTTGGCCGGGGTGTGGGATCACTCCAACTTTCGTCAGGACTTGCTGGGTCGCTTGCGCCGCACCAGCCAGTTCATCTCCGGCACCACCTTTGGCTCGACCCGCGATGCCGAATGGTTGATCGACAAGGTGCGCACCATCCACCTGCAAGTGGTCGGCACCGCTGCCGATGGCCGCCCGTATGCCGCCAGTGATCCCGACCTGCTGACCTGGGTGCATGTGGCCGAAGTCAGCAGTTTTCTTGCCGCGCACCTGCGTTACCGCAACCCCCATCTGTCGCGCGCCGACCAGGACGCTTATTACGATGAGATCGCACTGATCGCCGAGCGTCTTGGCGCACGCAACGTGCCTCGCTCCTGCCAGCAGATCGACGACTACCTGCAACGCATGCGCCCGCACCTGCAATGCGACGCCCGTAGCCTTGAGGTAGTGAGCATTCTGCTTGAGGCCCCTGCCCCCAGCCGCCTGGCTGAGCCTGTGGGCAAACTCATGCTGCAAGCGGGCATCGACCTGCTGCCGGACTGGGGCCGGGACATGCTCGGTCTGCACCAGGGGCAATTGCGCAGTCGCATGATCCGCCTGGGCATTACCCGCACCGCGCCGATCTTGCGCTGGGCCATGCGCGACAGCTCGGCGCATCGGGCCAGGCGGCGCATGGGCATCGACTAAGGTAATTTGGCTGATTCTGCGGAACCGATTTAACGTGCCATACTCCAAGCACTCCCGCTTGGATAGACGAAGCTGCACATGCCCAAAGGATTGACTCGCGCCATCGGCGCCTTGCTGGCCCTCGTGGCCCTGTATAGCCTGCTAGGCTTCCTCATTCTCCCCGGCGTCGGCCTGCGTATTGCCAACCAGCAGTTGGCCAAGTACGCCACGGTGCCGGCGCAATTGACGCGTATCGAGCTCAACCCCTTCAGCCTTGAACTGACGCTTTGGGGCTTGCAGATTGGCGAGCCGGGCAAAGAGCAGGTCGGCTTCGAACGCCTTTACGCCAACCTCTCGCTCGACAGCCTGTGGAGCGGCGCCCTGCACCTGGATGCAGTGGAGCTGGACAAGGCGCGCAGCGAAGTGCTGTTCGCCAAAGACGGCAGCCTCAACCTCACCCAGCTGTTCAAACTGCCGCCCAGCGAGCCGAAAGCTGAAGAGCCGGCGAGTGATCCTTTCCCGCTGCGCATTGGCAGCATCAAGCTCAACGAAGGCTACTTGCACTTCCAGGACCTGCGTCCGAGTGAGCCCATCGAGTTTCTTTACGACTCGATGAACCTTGAGCTGAAGAACCTCAGCACCCTGCCTGACGACAACGCTGACATGAGCCTGGTCGCCAATGGCCCGGCCGGTGGCCGCATCGACTGGAAAGGCACCCTGGGTCTGGCCCCGATTGCCTCCGAAGGCACCTTGAAGATCACCGACGGCAAGATGAAAGCCTGGTGGCCCTACGTGCGCGATGCTGTGCCGTTGGTCCTGGAAGACGGCGTAATCAGCCTCGACACCCACTACAAGCTCAACCTGGCGAAGGAAACCGAGCTGTTGCTGGACAACACCTCGGTGCGCATCGCCCCGTTCGCCATCAAGGCCCCGGACGGCCGCCCATTGGCCCGCCTGGCGAACCTTGAGGTCAGCGACACCTCTATCGACCTGGCCAAGCAGTTGGTCACCGTCGGCAAAATCCGTAGTGAGAAACTGGAAACCTGGGCAGCACTGGAAAAAGATGGCCAGCTCGACTGGCAGAAGTTATTCGCCAGCCAGCCGACCAAGGCCAGTCCAAAAGAAAAAGCCGAGCCTGCTGCTGCTGAACCCAGCAGCGAGGAAAAAGCCGCGGCAGAGCCGAGCAAGCCTTGGCAGGTGTTGCTCAAGGATGTACAGGCGCGCAACTACATGATTCATCTGGCTGACCGCAGCCAGAAAGAGCCGGTAGCGTTGGACGTCGGTCCGCTCAATGTTGACCTGCAGGGTTTCGACAGCCTCAACAAGTCGCCCTTCACCCTCAAGCTCGACACTGGCGTCGGCAAGCAAGGCAAGCTGCAGGCCGCAGGCCAAGTCAACCTGGCACCGGTAACGGCCAAGCTCGATGTCACTACCAGCGATATCGACCTGCGGGTGGCCCAGGCCTACATCAGCCCGTTCATTCGCCTGGAACTGCGCAGTGGCATGCTCTCGAGCAACCTCAAGGTCGACCTCAAGAGCACCGAGCCGCTGGCTTTCAGCGTCGGCGGCAAGGCCCAGGTCAACCAACTGCACACCCTCGATACGATCAAGAACCGCGACTTCGTCAAATGGCAGCAACTGAACCTCGACGGTCTGTCCTATGTGCATGGTGATGCCCTGTCGATCGACAAGGTCAATCTGCTGCAGCCGTATGCGCGCTTCATCATCAACGAAGATCGCACCACCAACGTCGATGACCTGCTGATTCCACAACCGGCCGGTAGCGCCAGTACTGCCCAAGCCAAGCCGGCAGCGGCCAGTAACGACAAGCCGCTGGGGATTCACATCGGGCAGATCGACATCAACGATGGCTCGGCGAATTTCGCCGACCTGACCCTGACCCCCAACTTCGCCACGGCGGTGCAGCAGCTCAATGGCCAGGTTGGCACCATCGACAACCGCAAGCCGGCTCCGGCGAAAGTCGACATCAAGGGCAAGGTCGACCGTTATGCCCCGGTCACCATCAAAGGTGCGCTCAATCCATTCAACCCGATGGCCAGCCTGGACATCGCTACCAGCTTCAAACGGGTCGAGCTGACCACCCTGACGCCCTACTCCGGCAAGTTCGCAGGTTTCCGCATCCGCAAGGGGCGGCTGAACCTCGACCTGCACTACCTGATCACCAACGGCCAGCTCAAAGCCGAGAACAAAGTGGTGGTCGAGCAGTTGCAACTGGGTGAGAAAGTCGACAGCCCGGATGCCGTGGACCTGCCAATCCGCCTGGCGGTGGCGCTGCTCAAGGATACCGAAGGCAAGATCTCGATCGAGCTGCCGGTCACCGGCGACCTTAATAATCCCCAGTTCAGCGTCATGCCAATCGTCTGGCAGACCCTGCGCAACCTGGTGCTGCGTGCAGCCCAGGCGCCGTTCAAGTTCATTGGTGGGCTGGTCGCCGGCGGCGGTTCGGAAGACCTCGGCACCGTGGCCTTTGCTCCAGGTTCCAGCGACTTGAGTGGCGACGCCCAGTCGGCCCTGGACAAGCTGGCCTCCGCCCTTAAAGAGCGCCCGGAACTGCGCCTGGAAATCGAAGGCACCAGCGCCCAGACCAGCGACGGCCCATTGATCGCCGAACAGCGTCTGGAGCGCGAGTACCAGGCTACTTGGTACAAGATCCTCCAGCGCCGTGGTGACAAGGTACCGGCCAACGCCTCCATGTTGGTGGTAGATGACAGCGACAAGCCGGCCATGCTCGAAGGCATCTACCGCACGCGCTTGAAACAGCAGCCCCCGGGCGAATGGCAGGAACTGAGCCGCGATGAACGTACGGCCAAGCTGCGCGAAGCGGTGATCAAGTCGTGGGCGGAAAGCGCTGCGCTGCTGCGTCAGCTGGGCCAGGAACGCGCCGGCAACATCAAAGATTACCTGGTGGACAAGGGCAAGCTTGAGGATGACCGGGTGTACTTCATCGATACCACCCTGGGTAAAGCCGAGAGCGATGGCCGGGTGATCACGCCGATGCATCTAGACGCTGAGTAGCACTCGAGCTGGTATCGTCTGTTTTGGGGCTGCTGTGCAGCCCTTCGCGGCGTTCCGGTGCCCCACCAAGCCCGCATCTACAGAGCGGCGCAGTCCCTGTAGGAGCGGGCTGGCCCGCGATGGGCTGCAAAGCAGCCCCAAAACAGACAACTCAAATCGCAACCCTGCGGCTTCCTCCCGCCTAGACCAACCGCTGCCCCGATACTGCCGGGTGATACAGCGGCTGCACTTTATTGCCCGCAGGATCGAGCAAATGGAAACTGCGCGCGCCATCGCCATGATTGAAAGGCCTATCCAGCAGGGTGACCCCGTGCGCTTTGAAATACTGGTACCAGGCGTCCAACTCTTCCACGCTGTCGACAATGAACCCGTAGTGATCCAAAGTCTGCAGCCCGTTGGCAGCCCCAGCGCCACGCCCCAACGATAGGTTGTCGTTGCCGCAGGTCAGGTAGACCAGGTCTTCGTTGGCTCGGTGCAGCACTTCCATACCGAGTACATCGACATAAAAGCGCTCGCACTCCTCCAGATTGGGTACCAACAGGGCAATGTGGCGCAGACCGTTGAGTCGACCAGGGCGGGCAGGTAATTCGGACATTGGCAGGGCTCCATTTTTGTATACAATTCAAAACAGAATTTAAAACAAAAAGGACGTCCTGTGTATAGCCTGTTCATCAAGACCCGTGTCAAACCCGGCAGCGCGGAAGCTTTCCTTAGCGCAATCACAGCCAACGCTGCTGCCTCCGTCGCGACTGAGCCTGGTTGCCTGGTGTTCGACGTATCTCAGGATCGCCTCGACCCCGATGTGATCTATCTCTACGAGATCTACTGCGACGACGCAGCTTATGAAGCACACACGCAAACCGCGCACTTTCGCGACAGCCGGCCGCTGGTAGAGCCGTTGATTGTCGATCAAACGTGTTTTGAAAGTGATGTAGTGGCGCGTAACCCGGTGAGTTGAAAGCCCACCAGGCAAATAAAAACCCCGGCCTGAGCCGGGGTTTTTGTGTGGGTGGCCAAATCCTTGTGGCCGTCGGGACAATCCTTATTCGGCTTTCAGGCCGTCAGCCGAAACGGCTTGAACGCCTTTGATTTTCTTGGCAATCGCAACAGCGGTCGTTTTCTGGGCTTCGGTGATAGCTACATCCGAGGACAGAGAAACTACCCCTTTGTTGGTCTCGACTTTGATGTCACTGCCTGGAATCCCTTTTTCAGTCAGCAGATCAGCTTTCACCTTGGTGGTGATCCAGGTGTCCTTGGTCTCTTCCTTGGCCTTGGTGACTTCACCAGCCGCCAGCATCATAGGCGCCTGGGTTGGCTGCTGGGCAAAGGCCGCGTTAGCCATGGTCAGGGTCAGAGCGGTTGCAGCAGCGGCAGCAATGGCGAACTTCTTCATACGAGACACTCCTGTTGTTCGAAAGGTCTGCGCCAGGTCTTTTGGCGTCAGGTGAAGATACTATTGCAGGGGCTGTGCCAGGTTTTTGCGTTCAATAAAATCCTTATAAATCAATACTTTAGTATTTTTACCCAGCAGTAGGTATCGTGCATTTTGCATGTAGCGGGATAAACCTGCGTGCAAGATGCAAGTACACCAAGGGTTTGCTGCCAGAGCACCAGCGGTAAAATCCAGGGCAAAAAAAAGGACCCCGAAGGGTCCTTTTCTTACGCTACAGCTGTGCTGTTAAACGCCCGAAGCCTTGGCCGCGGCAACGTCTTTGATCGACAGCTTGATACGGCCGCGGTTGTCCACGTCCAGTACCAGTACTTCAACTTCCTGACCTTCTTTCAGCACGTCGGTGACTTTCTCGACACGCGCATCGCTGAGCATCGAGATGTGCACCAGGCCGTCTTTGCCAGGCAGGATGTTGACGAACGCGCCGAAGTCGACGATGCGCTCAACCTTACCCACATAGATCTTGCCGATCTCGGCCTCAGCGGTGATACCCAGAACGCGCTGGCGTGCTGCCTCAGCCGCTTCCTTGGTTTCGCCGAAGATCTTGATCGAGCCGTCGTCTTCGATGTCGATCGAAGCCTTGGTCTCTTCGCAGATGGCACGGATGGTCGCGCCACCTTTGCCGATCACGTCGCGGATCTTGTCGGTGTCGATCTTCATCGCGATCATGGTCGGAGCGTTGGCCGACAGCTCGGTACGCGATTGACCGATGATCTGGTTCATCTGGCCGAGGATGTTCAGGCGCGCTTCCAGGGCCTGGCCCAGGGCGATTTCCATGATCTCTTCGGTGATGCCGTTGATCTTGATGTCCATCTGCAGCGCGGTAACACCTTTGGCGGTACCGGCTACCTTGAAGTCCATGTCGCCCAGGTGGTCTTCGTCACCGAGGATGTCGGTGAGGATGGCGAACTTCTCGCCTTCCTTGACCAGCCCCATGGCGATACCGGCAACCGGCGCCTTCATCGGTACACCAGCGTCCATCAGGGCCAGCGAAGCGCCGCAGACCGAAGCCATGGAGCTCGAGCCGTTGGATTCGGTGATTTCCGAAACGACACGGATGGTGTACGGGAACACGTCAGCAGCAGGCAGCATGGCCTGAACCGAACGACGGGCCAGACGGCCGTGGCCGATTTCGCGACGGCCAGCACCGCCCATACGACCACACTCACCTACCGAGAACGGTGGGAAGTTGTAGTGCAGCATGAAGGGGTCTTTCTTCTCGCCTTCGAGGGTGTCCAGCAACTGGGCGTCACGGGCAGTACCCAGGGTCGCAACGACCAGGGCCTGGGTTTCGCCACGGGTGAACAGGGCCGAACCGTGAGTCTTTGGCAGAACGCCGACTTCGATGTTCAGCGGACGTACAGTCTTGGTGTCGCGACCGTCGATACGTGGCTTGCCGTTAACGATGTTTTCGCGAACGGTGCGGTACTCGATCTCACCGAAGATTTCTTTGACTTCGGAGGCAGAAGGCTGGCCTTCTTCGCCGGAGAACTTGGCGATCGCTTGATCGCGCAGCTCGCCCAGGCGCGCATAACGGTCGGCCTTGACGGTGATGGTGTAGCCCTGGGAAACGGCGTCGCCGAACTCAGCGCGGATAGCGTTGAGCAGCTCGGTGTTGGCAACGGCAGGTTTCCAGTCCCAAGTCGGCTTGGCAGCTTCGGCAGCCAGCTCTTTGACAGCCTGGATAACGGCCTGGAACTCATCGTGGGCGAACAGCACAGCGCCCAGCATCTGGTCTTCGGTCAGCTCTTTGGCTTCCGATTCAACCATCAAGACAGCGTCGGCAGTACCGGCGACGACCATGTCCAGGCTCGAAGCGGCCAGTTGCTCGTAGGTTGGGTTGAGCAGGTAGCCGGTGCTCTCATGGAAAGCAACACGGGCGGCGCCGATCGGGCCTTCGAATGGAATGCCGGAGATCGCCAGGGCAGCCGAGGTACCGATCATCGCAGCGATGTCCGGATCGGTCTTCTTGCTGGTGGAGACGACGGTGCAGACAACCTGCACTTCGTTCATGAAGCCTTCTGGGAACAGCGGACGGATCGGACGGTCGATCAGGCGCGAGGTCAGGGTCTCTTTCTCGGAAGGACGGCCTTCACGCTTGAAGAAACCACCTGGGATCTTGCCCGCGGCGTAGGTCTTTTCCTGGTAGTGAACAGACAGCGGGAAGAAACCCTTGCCTGGATCAGCTTGCTTGGCACCGACCACGGTCACCAGAACGGTGACGTCGTTGTCGACGGTGACGAGCACGGCGCCGGATGCCTGACGGGCAATGCGGCCGGTTTCGAGCGTAACGGTCGATTGACCGAACTGGAATTTCTTGATTACCGGGTTCACGGTTTCCTACCTTTTCAGTGGCTCTGGGGGAACTGGTTTCTTACGAATTCTTGGGCAGAACGGGGAATCGGCCCCATTGACCGTCCAGATACAAATCGAGGCTGGGAGCCTGGCTGCTGGGCGGATAAACCGCTCAGCGATGCCAGGCTGCCAACCTCGAAGATACGCGTAGCGTGTCCGACGGTAGCGCTGCCAAGCAGCACTGCCGAAGAATGCGACACGCCATGCACACCACTGGCCAGGCCGCTATTAGCGACGCAGACCCAGACGACCGATCAGGGCGCTGTAACGAGTGGTGTCTTTGCCCTTCAGGTAGTCCAGCAGCTTACGACGCTGGTTAACCATACGGATCAGGCCACGACGCGAGTGGTGGTCTTTACCGTTGGCCTTGAAGTGGCCTTGCAGTTTGTTGATGTTGGCGGTCAGCAGAGCAACCTGCACTTCCGGGCTACCGGTGTCGCCGGCGGCTTGCTGATAGTCGGCAACGATTTGAGCTTTTTCTTCAACGCTGAGGGCCATTTGGCATCTCCAGATAAACGGATCCCGCAAGCGGGGTCCAATAGGCCAGGGACGAACCCTGTATTAATAAAAAGAGGTGTGACCGTGCCTACTGACAGCCATCCTCGTATCCACCTGTGTCAGCCGAGGCTTACGCAGCTGGTATCGGTCATTCCGACCGAATCAAGCGACGCGGCGCAATGCGCCCGTCTTCGCTCACTTCACCGATACCGATGAAGCGACCATTGTTATCTTGTACCCGGACCATGCCGAACTGCGGCGCATCCGGCGCACGTACTGCCTGGCCATGCAGCCAGTAGAACGCACTGTGCTCGGATAGATGCACCAGCGGCCAGTCCTGCAACCCGCTATCGGACGGCATCAGGAAGCGATCTAGCGCTTCATTGCCACCTTCGGCATGGGCTTGTTCGAGCTCCTCGAGGGTCACGGTCTGTGCCAGCTCGAAGGGGCCAGCCTGGGTTCGACGCAGCTCGGCGACATAGGCACCACAGCCCAGCGCCTCACCGATATCCTCCACCAGGGTGCGGATATAGGTGCCTTTGCTGCAACCAACCGACAGGCGCGCACGGGTGCCTTCGCACTCGAGCAGCTCCAAGCGGTTAATAGTAACAGAACGCGCCTCGCGCTCCACTACCTCTCCTGCACGGGCCAATTTGTACAACGGTTGACCGTCACGCTTGAGCGCCGAGTACATCGGCGGGATCTGGCTGATCGGGCCGCGAAAACGTGGCAACAAGGCCTCGATATCGGCGCGACCAACGGTCACCTCGCGAGTCTGCAAGACTTCGCCTTCGGCATCGGCGGTATTGGTAGTCTGCCCCAACTGCATGACCGTCTCGTAACCTTTATCGGAATCGAGCAGGTATTGGGAGAACTTGGTCGCTTCACCGAAGCACAGCGGCAACACGCCGGTGGCCAGGGGATCGAGACTACCGGTATGGCCGGCCTTCTCGGCATTGAGCAACCAGCGGACCTTCTGCAAGGCGGCGTTGGAGGTGAACCCCAATGGCTTGTCGAGCAGGATGATGCCGCTGACGTTGCGGCGGATTCGTTTGACCTGGGCCACCCGTTACTCCTTGGTGTCCGGCTCGTTGGAACCCTGATGCAGACGGTCTTCAGCCACTGCACGCTCGATCAGTGCCGACAGGTGCACACCGCGGCTGACGCTTTCATCGAAATGGAAATGCAGTTGCGGCACGCTGCGCAGTTGCATCGAGCGCCCCAGGTGCAGGCGCAGGAAGCTGGCGGCGCTGTTCAGCGCCTTGACCGACTGTTTGATCGCGTCGGGGGCATCTTCCTGGCCCATGACTGTGATGAACACCTTGGCATGGCCCAGGTCACGGCTGACGTCGACGGCGGTGATGGTCACCAGGCCGACGCGCGGGTCTTTGACTTCACGGCGGATCAGCTCGGCCAGCTCACGCTGCATCTGATCGCCAATGCGTTGGGTACGGCTATATTCTTTTGCCATTCTTTGCTACCTGTAACTTAAAGCGGCAAACGCCCGGCCAGGCTTGAAGCCGGACCGGGCGCTACCTGCAGAGGCGTTGCCAACCGCCCTGGGGCGGGGCTTCTGCCAGCTCGACCCTTACAGGGTACGAGCCACCTGGACTTTCTCGAAGACTTCGATCTTGTCGCCGACCTTGACGTCGTTGTAGCTCTTGACGCCAATACCGCACTCCATGCCCGAGCGGACTTCGGCCGCGTCGTCCTTGAAGCGACGCAGCGATTCCAGCTCGCCTTCGAAGATCACCACGTCCTCGCGCAGAACGCGGATTGGACGGTTGCGGTGAACGGTACCCTCGATGACCATACAGCCAGCGATGGCGCCGAACTTCGGCGAACGGAACACGTCACGCACTTCGGCGACGCCCAGGATGTTCTCGCGAACATCGCTGCCGAGCATGCCGGTCAGGGCTTTCTTGACGTCTTCGATGATGTCGTAGATCACGTTGTAGTAACGCATATCCAGACCTTCCTGCTCGACGATCTTCCGTGCACCGGCATCGGCACGCACGTTGAAGCCGAACAGCACCGCGTTGGACGCCAGGGCCAGGTTGGCGTCGCTCTCGGTGATACCACCGACGCCACCACCAATCACGCGCACCTGCACTTCGTCGTTGCCCAGGCCGCCGAGCGAGCCCTGCAGCGCTTCGAGAGAACCACGAACATCGGTCTTGAGGACGATGTTGAGGGTCTTCTTCTCTTCTTGACCCATGGTCTCGAAGATGTTTTCCAGCTTGCCAGCGTGAGCACGGGCCAGCTTGACCTCACGGTACTTGCCTTGACGGAACAGAGCGACCTCACGGGCCTTCTTCTCGTCAGCCACTACCGACAGCTCGTCACCGGCTTCCGGCGTGCCGTCCAGGCCGAGGATCTCGACTGGAATGGCCGGACCGGCTTCTTTCACAGGCTTGCCGTTCTCGTCGAGCATGGCGCGAACGCGGCCATAGTTCGAACCGCACAGGACCATGTCGCCCTGACGCAGCGTACCGTCCTGAACCAGGATGGTGGCAACTGGGCCGCGGCCCTTGTCCAGGCGCGATTCGACCACGACACCACGGCCAGGCGCGGTTGGGGTGGCCTTGAGCTCGAGGATCTCGGCTTGCAGCAGTACGGCTTCGAGCAGCTCGTCGACACCGGTACCCATCTTCGCCGAAACCTTGACGAATGGAGTGTCACCACCCCAGTCCTCGGAGGTCACGCCTTCGACGGACAGCTCGTTACGAATGCGATCGAGGTCGGCACCCGGCTTGTCGATCTTGTTCACTGCAACGACCAGCGGAACGCCAGCTGCCTTGGCATGCTGAACGGCTTCGCGGGTTTGCGGCATCACGCCGTCGTCCGCCGCCACCACCAGGATGACGATGTCGGTCGCCTTGGCACCACGGGCACGCATCTGGGTAAACGCAGCGTGACCTGGGGTGTCGAGGAAGGTGACCATACCGCGGTCGGTTTCGACGTGGTAAGCACCGATGTGCTGGGTGATACCACCGGCTTCGCCAGCGGCAACCTTGGCACGACGAATGTAGTCGAGCAGCGAGGTCTTACCGTGGTCAACGTGACCCATGACGGTCACAACCGGAGCACGCGGTACGCTCTCACCTTCGAACTTCAGCGATTCGGCCAGGGAATCTTCCAGGGCAGTGTCGCTGACCAGGGTGACCTTGTGGCCGAGCTCTTCGGCGACCAGCTGAGCGGTCTCCTGATCGAGCACCTGGTTGATGGTGACCGGAGTACCCATCTTGAACATGAACTTGACCACTTCAGCGCCCTTGACGGACATCTGGTTGGCCAGGTCGGAAACCGTGATGGTCTCGCCGATGGTCACGTCACGGATGACTGGACCGGTCGGGCTCTGGAAGCCATGCGCGTTGCGCTTTTTCAGCTTGCCCTTGCCACGGCCACCGCGACGGAAGCCATCGCTTTCTTCTTCGGTGGTACGCGGAGCGGCACGAGGCGTCGGAGCTTTTTCTTTCTCCTTGACCTTGACCTTGATCGAGACGCGCGGCGCTTCACCACGACCGCCACGACGATCTTCATCGCGGGTGCGGTTTTCGGTGCGACGCGCTTCTTCTTTCTTGCGCTCGGCTGCGCGGACTGCGGCTTCTTCGCTCACAGGCTCCTGGGCCGCAGCTGGGGCAGCAGCCACCGGGGCAGCGGCAGGCGCGGCCTCAGGCTTGCTGGCAACAGCGGCTTGTGGCGCTTCGCGACGGGATTGCTCCTCGGCGCGCTGACGCGCTTCGGCGTTAGCCTTGTCGCGTGCAGCGTTTTCAGCGGCGCGGCGCTCTTCCAGCTCGCGGTTCTGCTCAGCCTGGATCTCTTCCGGGCTGCGCTGAACGAAAACTTTCTTCTTGCGTACTTCTACGCTGATGCTCTTGCTACCGGCGACACGCAGGGTGCTGGTGGTTTTGCGCTGCAAGGTGATCTTGCGCGGCTCTTCCACTTTTGCCTTGTGGCTGCTCTTCAGATGAGCCAGCAAAGCCTGCTTCTCATTGTCGGTCACTACCTGACCGGCGTCGGTGTGCGGCAGACCTGCCTCACGCATCTGCTGCAGCAGGCGCTCAACCGGTGCAGCGACCTCTTGGGCCAATTCTTTCACCGTGACTTGCGTCATGCACTTCTCTCCTCAGGCCGCGCCTAATTACTCGAACCAGTGGGCTCGGGCGGCCATGATCAACTTGCCGGCACGCTCTTCGTCGATGCCGTCGATGTCGAGCAGGTCGTCAATCGACTGCTCGGCCAGGTCTTCGCGGGTAACCACGCCGCGCACCGCCAGTTCGGCCGCCAGGTCCTTGTCCATACCCTCAAGCGAGAGCAGGTCTTCGGCCGGATGGGCGTCTGCCAGTTTTTCCTCGGTAGCGATGGCTTTGGTCAACAGGCGGTCCTTGGCACGAGCGCGCAGCTCGTTGACGATATCCTCGTCGAAGCCATCGATGTTGAGCATTTCTTCCAACGGTACGTAGGCAATTTCTTCCAGGCTGGTGAAGCCTTCGTCGACCAGCACCTGGGCGAGCTCTTCGTCGACTTCCAGCTCGTCGATGAAGTTGCGCAGGATGTCGCCAGTCTCGGCTTGCTGCTTGGCCTGGATGTCCTTCTCGGTCATCACGTTCAGGGTCCAGCCGGTGAGCTGGCTTGCCAGGCGAACGTTCTGACCACCACGACCGATGGCCTGGGCCAGGTTGTCCTCGGCCACGGCGATATCCATGGCGTGGGCATCCTCATCAACGATGATCGCCGCGACTTCAGCCGGCGACATGGCGTTGATGACAAATTGCGCGGGGTTCTCGTCCCACAGGACGATATCCACACGCTCACCGCCCAACTCGCCGGACACCGCCTGGACACGCGAACCACGCATGCCGATGCAGGCGCCTTGCGGGTCGATGCGTTTGTCCTTGGAGCGAACGGCGATCTTGGCGCGCGAACCCGGATCACGGGAAGCGGCCATGACCTCGATGAGGCCTTCGGCGATTTCCGGCACTTCGATGCGGAACAGTTCGATCAGCATCTGCGGCGCGGTACGCGACAGGATCAGCTGCGGACCGCGGTTCTCAGTGCGGATTTCCTTGAGCAGCGCACGCAGGCGCACGCCAACCCGGAAAGTCTCGCGTGGAATGATGTCTTCGCGAGCCAGCAACGCCTCGGCGTTGTTGCCCAGGTCGACGATGACGTTGTCGCGGGTGACCTTCTTCACGGTGCCGGAGATGATCTCGCCAACACGTTCGCGGTAAGCGTCGACCACTTGCGCACGCTCGGCCTCGCGGACCTTCTGCACGATGACCTGCTTAGCGGTCTGAGCGGCGATGCGACCGAATTCGATAGACTCGATCTTCTCTTCGATCACGTCACCGACCTTGGCTTCAGGGTGGGTCTCGTGAATCTTGTCCAACCAGGTCTCGATCGCCGGATCATCAAGATCGGCTTCGTCGACCACGGTCCAGCGACGGAAGGTCTCGTAGCTACCGGTGTGGCGGTTGATTTCCACACGCAGGTCGACTTCGTCCTCAAAACGTTTTTTGGTTGCAGTGGCCAGAGCCACTTCCAGCGCCTCGAAAATGACGCCGGGCGGTACACCCTTTTCGTTGGATACCGATTCAACAACCAGCAGTACTTCTTTGCTCATCGTACGCCTCGCCTTGCGCAAGCCATTGGGCCCGGATAGTCCGCCGGGTCCGGCACGTCTCAGTCAAAACTGGGAATAATATTGGCCTTGTCGATCGAGTCGATCGGCAACAGGAACTCTTGATCGTCTACCTGGACGACCACATCCTGCTCCTCCACGCCGCGGAGAAGGCCCTGGAAGTTACGACGACCCTCGAAGGGTGAACGCAGCTTGATCTTCACTTGCTCGCCGGCATGCGAGGCAAACTGTTCAAGCGTGAACAGCGGGCGATCCATGCCAGGAGAGGACACTTCAAGGGTGTATTCGGAAGTAATCGGATCTTCCACATCGAGGATCGCGCTGGCCTGTCGGCTGACTGCTTCGCAGTCGTCCACCAGGATTCCGCCTTCCTTGTCGATGTAGATACGCAGCACCGAATGCTTGCCCTGGGAGATGAACTCGATCCCCCAGCACTGATAGCCCAGACCCTCGACAACCGGGGCCAACAAGGCCTGCAACTGTTCTAGCTTGCTCGACACCTGAACCCCCTCGTGCATGCTGTGCAAATAAAAAATGGGCAAAGCGCCCATCCCTGAAAGCGCCGTTGGACAACGACGCCTAAAACTGTTCGGCTAGCAAAAAGCCCCTGAAAAGGGGCTCCGCTGAAGCTGGTTGCGGGGGCTGGATTTGAACCAACGACCTTCGGGTTATGAGCCCGACGAGCTACCAAGCTGCTCCACCCCGCGACAAAGCTGGGGCGAAAGTATAAGACTGAACCCGCTACTGGGTCAATCCGACCTCCACCTACAAGAAAGCCCGCTAAAGCGGGCTCTCTTGCTTCAATTGGTACCGAGAAGGGGACTCGAACCCCTACACCCTATGGGCACAACCACCTCAAGGTTGCGTGTCTACCAATTCCACCACCTCGGCAATACTACTTCTTGAAACCCGTTACTTCTGCTCTTGGCTCGGAGGAGGTACATCACCAGTGTTGGTGGTTTCGCTCTTCTGCTCCTGGAGCACCGGTACATCATCATTTACTGCCGGCTTCTGCTCTTTAACTTCCAAAACTGCTGGATCTGGCAGACCTGCTTGAGTCAGCTGGTGAGCTTGCTCTTTCGCGAAGTATCCTAACCCAAGTGCAGTTAAAAAGAAAGTGGCAGCGAGTATAGCAGTAAATTTACTCAGGAAGGTAGCAGAACCTTGGCTTCCGAACACAGTATTAGAAGCACCTGCGCCGAAAGATGCACCTGCTTCCGCACCTTTACCCTGTTGCAGCAATACCAGCACTACCAGTGCCAGTGCAGCCAACAGATGAAAAACAACTACGACTGTTTCCATCATTTGTTCAGTTTCCTGCGGCGCGACAAATTGCACCGAATTCGTCTGCGTTCAGGGACGCTCCACCAATGAGCCCCCCATCGATATCCGGCATGCCGAACAGTTCGGCCGCATTGGCCGCCTTCACGCTGCCGCCGTAGAGAAGCTGCACATGCTCGGCAACTTCGGCGTTCTCTGCCGCCAACTGCTTACGGATGGCAGCATGCACATCCTGAGCCTGTTGAGGCGAGGCCGTCAAACCCGTACCAATGGCCCATACAGGCTCATAGGCGATTACAGCATTGGCAAAAGCCTTAACACCGAACTCATCGATGATACTGCTTAGTTGACGCCCTACAACTTCGAGCGTCTTGCCTGCCTCACGCTCTTCGAGGGTTTCCCCTACGCAAAGCACTGGCGTTAAACCACTTGCCTGAGCGGCTGCAAACTTGCGGTTGAGCACTTCATCGCTTTCACCAATGATTTGGCGACGCTCAGAGTGCCCGACCAGCACCAACTTGCAACCCACTTCAGCCAACTGACTCGGTGCAACTTCGCCGGTCAGCGCGCCCTGTTCGGACTGTACAGCAGAATTCTGTGCTCCAACGATAATTCCTTTACCAGCCAACCCATCAATCACGTGATTGATGAACAAGGTGGGAGGAAAAACCGCAACTTCTACACCGCTCGGCAGGGACAGATTGCCCAAGCCCTGGGTCAGCTCAGCGACGCTGGCGCGGGTACCGTGCATCTTCCAGTTACCAGCTACCATGGGGCGACGCATGCTTTACCTCGTCGGTCAAAG
Source organism: Pseudomonas sp. xss_2 (assembly GCF_043104195.1). Lineage (NCBI taxonomy): Bacteria > Pseudomonadati > Pseudomonadota > Gammaproteobacteria > Pseudomonadales > Pseudomonadaceae > Pseudomonas > Pseudomonas sp. xss_2. The sequence continues at coordinate 98,679 of NZ_JBICKL010000064.1, read as the reverse complement.
TGGGCGCAGATCTTACCCAACCCGAACTGCGCTGGCAAGGGTCTTTCACGCACAAACTTCGGCAACCAGCTTGGCCAAGGCTTCGGCATGGCCACGGACCTGATGTTCATCATCGCCTTCGACCATCACCCGCACCAGCGGCTCGGTGCCGGACTTGCGCAGCAGCACCCGGCCGCGACCGGCCATCGCCTCAGTAGCCTTGGCACTGGCTTCTTTCACCGCAGGGTTTTCCAACGGATCGTCGGCACCGGCACCATAGCGCACATTGATCAGCACCTGAGGGCACTTGCGCACCGCCTGACGCGCCTGGGCGAGGTTCTCGCCACGACGCTTGAGCGCCATCAGCACCTGCAGCGCGGCAATGATCGCATCACCGGTGCTGGTGTGGTTACAGCACACCACGTGCCCGGAGTTTTCCCCACCGAGGATCCACTCACGCTCGATCAGCTCGGCCATCACGTAGCGGTCGCCAACCTTGGCGCGCACGAAGGGGATATCAAGCTCCTTGAAGGCCAGTTCCAGACCCAAGTTGCTCATCAGGGTACCTACCACCCCACCCTGCAGCTTGTCGCGCTCCTGCAGGTCCCTGGCGATGATGAACAGCAGTTCGTCGCCATCGACGATAGCGCCGGTATGGTCAACCATCAGCACCCGATCGCCATCACCATCGAAGGCGATGCCCAAATCGGCATGACCGACCAACACCGCAGCCTGCAGCGACTCGATATGGGTCGAGCCACAGTTCAGGTTGATGTTCAGGCCATCGGGCTGTGCGTGCAGCACCGTGACATCGGCGCCCAACTCGCGGAACACGCTTGGCGCGACTTTGTAGGTAGCACCGTGAGCACAATCGATCACCAGCTTCAGACCTTCGAAGCTGGTGCTGCTCGGGACGCTGCTCTTGCAGAACTCGATGTAGCGACCCGCGGCATCGTTGATCCGGGAAACTTTGCCCAGCTTGCTCGATTCGACCACATTCATCGGCTGGTCGAGGAGCTCCTCGATCATCATCTCGACTTCGTCGGGCAACTTGGTGCCCTGACCGGAGAAGAACTTGATGCCGTTGTCATCATGAGGATTATGCGAAGCACTGATAACGATCCCCGCCTCGGCGTGGAAGGTGCGAGTCAGGTAGGCGATCGCCGGAGTTGGCATCGGCCCGAGCAACATCACATCGGCACCGGCCGCAGACAAACCGGCCTCCAGCGCAGATTCGAACATGTAGCCAGAAATCCGCGTGTCCTTGCCCACCAACACCCGGCAAGCACCCTGCTTGCGGAAGGCCATGCCTGCCGCCCAGCCCAGCTTGAGCATGAAGTCCGGAGTAATCGGATATTCGCCAACGCGGCCACGGATACCATCGGTACCAAAGTATTTTCTGCTCATAGGAACTCCAGTGTTCTTATTCGGCGTTCTGCACGGCGGCGATCATGCGCACCACATCGACTGTCTCAGCCACATCGTGCACACGCAGGATGCTTGCACCCTTGGTCATGGCCAGGGCTGCCAGGGCCAAGCTGCCATACAACCGATCACCGACCGGACGATCCAGGGTCAGGCCGATCATGCTCTTGCGCGACACGCCCACCAACAGCGGGCGACCGAGGCGATAGAGCGCCTCCATGTGCTTGAACAGGCTCAGGTTGTGCTCGAGGGTCTTGGCAAAACCAAAGCCCGGGTCGAGGACGATCTGCTCGGCGCTGATTCCGGCCGCCACGCAGGCCGCCATACGCTGTTCAAGATAGCGCGTCACGTCGACGGTGACATCGTCGTAGTGGGGGTTGTCCTGCATGTTATCCGGGTCACCGCGCATGTGCATCAAGCACACCGGCAAGCCGGTCGCCGCGGCGGCGTCCAACGCACCATCGCGCTCCAGCGCGCGCACGTCGTTGATCAGGCCAGCGCCCAGACGGGCCGACTCGCGCATCACTGCTGGGGTAGAGGTATCGACCGAGATAACCACATCCAGGCGACTGTTGATCGCCTCGACCATCGGCGCCACGCGCTCGAGCTCCTCGGTGACAGACACTGCCCGGGCACCTGGACGAGTGGACTCGCCGCCGATGTCGATCAAGGTGGCACCTGCCGCGACCATGGCTTCGGCATGGCGCAGGGCTTCATCGCGCTGGCTGAAACGGCCACCGTCGGAGAAGGAATCAGGGGTGATATTGAGAATACCCATGACATGGGTACGGGACAAATCAAGAACCCGGTTGCCGCAAGGCAACCGGGTCGGGTACAGCTGTGAGGTCATGATAACCCTTAGTGTTGAGCCGCAGGACCGCCGATCGGCGACTCCGGTCGATCACCCTGGGAAGCCTGGTTGCCGGAGGTGCCGGCATCGTTATCCCAGTCACGAGGCTCGCGTGGTGTACGACCGGCCATGATGTCGTCGATCTGGTCGGCATCGATGGTTTCGTACTTCATCAGGGCTTCGGCCATTGCGTCAAGCTTGTCGCGGTTCTCGGTGAGAATCTGCTTGGCCGTGGCATAGCACTGGTCGATGATGCTGCGCACCTCGGAGTCGATCAGCTTGGCGGTTTCGCCCGACACGCTGGCGTGCTGGGAACCTGCACTGCGACCCAGGAACACCTCGCCTTCTTCCTCGGCATACATCAGCGGGCCCAACTTCTCGGACAGGCCCCACTTGGTGACCATGTTCCGCGCAATCTGGCTGGCACGCATGATGTCGTTGGAGGCACCAGTGGTGACGCCATCGAAGCCCAGGGTCATTTCTTCGGCGATACGGCCGCCGTACAGCGAGCAGATCTGGCTGATCAGCGCACGCTTGGACAGACTGTAACGGTCTTCCTCAGGCAGGAACATGGTCACACCCAGCGCACGGCCACGTGGAATGATCGAGACCTTATAGACCGGGTCATGCTCAGGCACGACACGACCAACGATGGCGTGACCTGCTTCGTGGTAAGCGGTGTTCTGCTTTTCCTTCTCGGACATGACCATGGATTTGCGCTCGGCGCCCATCATGATCTTGTCTTTGGCCAGCTCGAACTCCTTCATTTCAACTACCCGCTTGCTCGAACGAGCAGCGAACAGCGACGCTTCGTTGACCAGGTTGGCCAGGTCGGCACCGGAGAAGCCCGGAGTACCACGTGCAATAACGGCAGGGTTGACGTTCTCGCCAATCGGCACCTTGCGCATATGCACTTTGAGGATCTGCTCGCGACCACGGATATCCGGCAGCCCTACCACCACCTGGCGGTCAAAGCGACCAGGACGCAGTAGCGCCGGGTCGAGCACGTCTGGACGGTTGGTGGCAGCGATAACGATGATGCCATCGTTCATCTCGAAGCCGTCCATCTCGACCAGCAATTGGTTGAGGGTCTGCTCGCGCTCGTCGTGACCGCCGCCCATGCCGGCGCCACGGTGGCGACCGACGGCGTCGATTTCATCGATGAAGATGATGCACGGCGCGTGCTTCTTGGCCTGCTCGAACATGTCACGAACGCGGCTTGCGCCAACACCCACGAACATTTCGACGAAGTCGGAACCGGAAATAGTGAAGAACGGCACCTTCGCTTCACCGGCGATAGCCTTGGCCAGCAGGGTCTTACCGGTACCTGGCGGGCCAACCATCAGCACGCCGCGTGGAATACGACCGCCCAAACGCTGGAATTTGCCCGGATCGCGCAGGAACTCGACCAGTTCGCCAACTTCTTCCTTGGCCTCGTCGCAACCGGCGACGTCAGCCAAGGTAGTCTTGACCTGGTCTTCGGAAAGCAGGCGCGCCTTGCTCTTGCCGAAGCTCATCGGCCCGCCCTTGCCGCCCGCACCGCCCTGCATCTGGCGCATGAAGAACATGAACACCGCGATGATCACCAGGATCGGGAAGCTGGCTACCAGCAGTTGGGTCCAGATGCTTTGCTGTTCAGGCTGCTTACCTTCGACAACAACATTGTTGTTGACCAGGTCGCCAATCAGGCCGTTGTCGGCGATGGCCGGACGTACGGTCTTGAAGTTGTCGCCATCGGTGCGCTTGCCGGTAATGACGGCACCGTCGACCGTGACTCGCTCGACCTTACCGTCTTTGACCTGCTGGATGAAGTCAGAGTAGTTGAGGGTTTGCGGCTCGTTCGGGCTGGAGAAGTTGTTCATCACCGTCACCAGGACGGCCGCGATGATCAACCACAGGATCAGATTCTTTGCCATGTCGTTCAATTAGCTACCCTCTGAGGTCGGCGCACGACGCAGCCGTGCCTCGCATGATATTCACCGCCCTAACTTACTACATTACCCACGCATCCGCAGGTGCCGTCTGTAACCCTTTGTGAAACCTAGACTACACGAAGTTCGGACAATCCTGACGCGGCGGCTGATTGGAATTAACTATCACCCACCACGCCAAGTGCCATTTCACGCCCCTTTGAAGCCCCTGCCGAGCAGGTATTGCTCACGGGATCGATCCCGCGAGGAGGACGGCTTGCGCATCTGCACCTTGTCGAACTTGCTGCGCACGTCCTTGAGGTACACATCAAAACCTTCGCCCTGGAAGATCTTGATCAGGAAATCTCCGCCTGGACGCAGAACCCGGGTCGCCAGGTCCAGTGCCAACTCGCAGAGGAACATGGCCCGCGGCATGTCCACCTCAGGCGTACCACTCATATTGGGGGCCATATCGGAAATCACAAGGTCCACGTGTGAATTGCCGACCGCTTCAAGGATGCTTTGCAGCACCGCGTCCTCGGTGAAGTCGCCCTGAATGAAGGTGACATCCGGGATCGAGTCCATTTCCAGGATGTCGGAGGCGATCAACCGACCTTGGCCACCAATCAGACGACTGGTCACCTGCGACCAGCCACCCGGGGCCGCGCCCAGGTCGATTACGCTCATGCCAGGACGGATCAACTTGTCCTTTTCCTGGATCTCCAGCAGTTTGTAGCTCGCACGCGAGCGATAGCCATCCTTCTGCGCCTGCTTGACGAAAGGATCGTTGAAATGCTCTCTCAGCCAGTTATGGCTGCTTTTAGAACGCTGTACCACGGGGCACCTCGATGATTAGCGTCGTGATTGACTGGGCGGAGCCACAGGCCCTCGGGTAAAATGGCTACCAATTTTACAGAATCAGACGAAAAGGGTCAGATTATGCCGCTCAATAACGAGCAGAAGAAGCAGTACAAGTCTATTGGTCACGACCTGAAGCCGGTCTTGATCGTTGCCGGCAACGGCCTGAACGAAGGCGTTATCGCCGAATTGGAACGCGCCCTGGCCGACCATGAGCTGATCAAGGTCGAAATTCGCTCCGAGGATCGCGAAGAACGTGCCGCCGCCATCGCCGGGCTGTGCAAGGCCGGCCGCGCCGAACTGGTGCAGACCATCGGCAAAAAAGCGCTGATCTACCGCAAGAACCCGCAACCGAACAAGCAGCTGTCGAACATCCACCGCTTCAAGTAACGGTGGCTCCGATCAGTGGCGCGCCTTGCGCGCCCTGACCGGGACCGGCTGGGCCACCAGCACGATGCCGGAGAAGCCCAGCACCAAAAAGCAGAACATCTGCCAACGTTCGCCCACGGATATCCCGTAGCGTAGCGTGTAGTAGCTGACGCAGGCAGCAAAGCCAAGCAGCAGCATCTGGCCGCGAAATTGCCGCCACCAGGCCGCCAGGCCCTCCACCCTCGCCAACACCGCCAGCTGGGTCATCAACCCGAGCCAAGCCACGCCAATCAACCAACGGTCGATCTGCGCAGCCACGTCGTGCACCAGCAACGGCGCCAGGCCACTGACCTTGAGCGCCGGCACCAAGCCCACATGGAACACCCACAAGCCGCCGACCCAGAATACCTGGGCCAGCTGCCAGAGGATCCCCTCGAGGGATGGCGCGCGCTGGCGCCGGTCAGATGTGCTTGACTTCGACAATCTCGTACTCGACCACACCGCTAGGTGTCTTGACCGCTGCAACATCACCCTCTTCCTTGCCAATGATGGCTCGGGCGATGGGTGCGCCAGCAGAGAGCTTGCCCTGCTTGATATCGGCTTCGTCTTCACCAACGATCTGGTAGGTCACTTCTTCACCGGTCTCGGCGTTAGCCAAGAGCACGGTGGTACCGAAGATCACTTTGCCAGTATGCGGAATGGTGGTGATATCGATCACCACCGAGTTCTGCAGACGGCCTTCGATGTCGCGGATGCGCGCTTCGACCATGCCCTGCTCCTCACGGGCGGCATGGTATTCGGCGTTTTCCTTGAGATCGCCCAGTTCGCGGGCTTCGCCAATAGCCTGACTCAAGCGCGGACGCTCGGTCTTGCTCAAGAACAGGTGCTCTTCTTCCAGGGCGCGAGCGCCCTGGACGGTCATCGGGTACTTGGTAATGCTCATGCTTTGAGTCCTGCATGCAGATCCTGCAAGCGACGAACGGTCTTTTCAGGGCCGAATTTCAGCGCTTCACAGATGGCTTCACCGGCCGCAATGGTAGTTGTGCAGTAAATCTTGTGCTGCAGCGCATTGCGACGAATCGAGTAGGAGTCAGCGATCGACTGGCGGCCTTCGGTGGTATTGATGATCAGCGACACTTCGTCGTTCTTGATCATGTCGACCACGTGCGGACGACCTTCGGTCACCTTGTTCACACGGCGCACCTTCAGGCCAGCCGCTTCGATAACCTTGGCGGTGCCGACAGTTGCAACCACTTCGAAGCCCAGGGCGATCAGGTCGCGGGCAACGCCAGCCACTTGTGGCTTGTCGTCGTCACGCACGCTGATGAACGCAGTACCACCGGTCGGCAGCACTTCGCTGGCACCCATCTGGGCTTTGGCGAACGCTTCACCGAAGGTGTCACCGACACCCATGACTTCACCGGTCGATTTCATCTCAGGGCCGAGGATCGGGTCAACCCCCGGGAACTTGGCGAACGGGAAGACGGCTTCCTTGACGCTGTAGAAGTTCGGGATGATTTCCTGGGTGAAGCCCAGCTCTTTCAGGGTTTTGCCGGCCATTACCCGGGCAGCGATCATGGCCAGGGAAGTGCCGATGCACTTGGACACGAACGGCACGGTACGCGAGGCGCGCGGGTTGACTTCGATCACGTAGATCTTGTCGCCCTGCAGGGCCAACTGCACGTTCATCAGGCCGACAACGCCCAGCTCCAGGGCCATTTTGGCGACCTGTACGCGGACTTCGTCCTGCACTTCCTTGCTCAGCGAGTAGGGTGGCAGCGAGCACGCCGAGTCGCCGGAGTGAACGCCGGCCTGCTCGATGTGCTGCATGATTGCGCCGATCACCACGTCAGTGCCGTCGCACACCGCATCCACGTCCATCTCGATGGCGCAGTTGAGGAAGTGGTCGAGCAGTACCGGGCTGTCGTTCGACACCTGTACCGCTTCACGCAGGTAGCGCTTGAGCTCGTCCAGTTCGTAGACGATTTCCATGGCGCGGCCGCCCAGTACGTACGACGGGCGCACAACCAGCGGGTAACCGATGCTGCCAGCAGCGCGGATGGCTTCGTCTTCGCTGCGCACGGTGGCGTTTGGCGGCTGCAGCAGGTTCAGACGCTGAACCATCTGCTGGAAGCGCTCACGGTCTTCGGCACGGTCGATGGCATCCGGGCTGGTACCGATGATCGGTACGCCGGCTTCTTCCAGGGCACGCGCCAGTTTCAGCGGGGTCTGGCCGCCGTAGTGGACGATCACGCCTTTTGGCTTCTCGACGCGGCACACTTCCAGCACGTCTTCCAGCGTCAGCGGCTCGAAGTACAGGCGGTCGGAGGTGTCGTAGTCGGTGGAGACGGTTTCCGGGTTGCAGTTGACCATGATGGTCTCGTAACCGTCTTCACGCAGCGCCAGAGCCGCGTGTACGCAGCAGTAGTCGAACTCGATACCTTGGCCAATACGGTTCGGGCCGCCACCCAGGATCATGATCTTGTCGCGGGTGGACGGGTTGGCCTCGCACTCTTCCTCGTAGGTGGAGTACAGGTAGGCGGTGTCGGTGGCGAACTCGGCGGCGCAGGTGTCGACGCGCTTGTACACCGGGAACACTTCGAGCTTGTGGCGGTGACGGCGCAGGTTCTTGTCGGTGATACCCAGCAGCTTGGCCAGACGCTGGTCAGAGAAGCCTTTGCGCTTGAGGCGCAGCATCAGGTCCTTGTCGATGGCCGACAGGGCCAGGGTCTTGACCTTCTCTTCTTCCTTGATCAGATCTTCCATCTGCACCAGGAACCACATGTCGATGCCGGTCAGGGCAAAGATTTCTTCGCAGGTCATGCCCGAACGCATGGCATCAGCGACGTACCAGATACGCTCGGCGCCCGGCACGGTCAGCTCGCGCTTGAGGATGCCGGCAGCTTCCGGGCTGGCCAGGTCGACTTTCGGGTCCAGACCACAGGCACCGACTTCCAGGCCACGCAGGGCTTTCTGCAGGGACTCCTGGAAGGTACGGCCGATGGCCATGACTTCACCCACGGATTTCATCTGGGTGGTCAGGCGCGCGTCGGCTTTCGGGAATTTCTCGAAGGCAAAGCGTGGCAGCTTGGTGACGACGTAGTCGATCGACGGCTCGAAGGACGCCGGGGTGCGGCCGCCGGTGATGTCGTTCTGCAGCTCGTCGAGGGTGTAACCGATGGCCAGCTTGGCGGCGATCTTGGCGATCGGGAAGCCGGTGGCCTTGGAAGCCAGGGCGGACGAACGCGATACGCGCGGGTTCATCTCGATGACGACCATGCGGCCGGTGTTCGGGCAGATACCGAACTGCACGTTGGAACCGCCGGTTTCGACACCGATTTCACGCAGCACCGCCAGCGAGGCGTTGCGCATGATCTGGTATTCCTTGTCGGTCAGGGTCTGCGCTGGAGCAACGGTGATCGAGTCACCAGTGTGCACGCCCATCGGGTCGAAGTTTTCGATCGAGCAGACGATGATGCAGTTGTCCTTTTTGTCGCGGACCACTTCCATCTCGTACTCTTTCCAGCCGATCAGCGATTCGTCGATCAGCAGCTCTTTGGTCGGCGACAGGTCCAGACCACGGGTGCAGATTTCTTCGAACTCTTCACGGTTGTAAGCGATACCACCGCCAGTGCCACCCATGGTGAACGACGGGCGAATGATGCATGGGAAGCCGAGCTTCTCGAGGACCGCATTGGCCTCTTCCATGCTGTGGGCGATACCGGAGCGCGGGCATTCCAGGCCGATGTCCTTCATGGCCTTGTCGAAGCGCGAACGGTCTTCAGCCTTGTCGATGGTGTCGGCGTTGGCACCGATCATCTCTACGCCGAACTTCTCCAGAACGCCGTGGCGCTCCAGGTCCAGGGCGCAGTTCAGTGCGGTCTGGCCACCCATGGTCGGCAGAACGGCGTCCGGACGCTCTTTCTCGATAATCTTGGCCACCGACTGCCACTTGATCGGCTCGATGTAGGTGGCGTCGGCCATGGCCGGGTCGGTCATGATGGTGGCTGGGTTGGAGTTCACCAGGATGACGCGGAAACCTTCCTCGCGCAGGGCCTTGCAGGCCTGGGCGCCGGAGTAGTCGAATTCACAGGCCTGGCCGATCACGATCGGGCCGGCACCGAGAATCAGGATGCTTTTGATGTCTGTACGTTTTGGCATGGTGGTCACTCAAATCCGGGGTCAGTCGGCAAGCCGCTTTGAACAATCTGGGTCAGGCGCATCCGGGCGCGGCGCGAGCCGGCCCGGGGCCTTGAAGCAGGATGCTCAGCGGCGCTTGGCCATGGCATCGGTGAAACGATCGAACAGTGGCGCGACGTCGGTCGGGCCAGGGCTCGCTTCAGGGTGGCCCTGGAAGCTGAACGCGCTCTTGTCGGTGCGCTCGATACCCTGCAGGGTGCCATCGAACAGCGACTTGTGAATGGCGCGAACGTTGCCCGGCAGGGTGGCTTCGTCAACAGCAAAACCGTGGTTCTGGCTGGTGATCATGACCACGCCAGTGTCCAAGTCCTGGACCGGGTGGTTGGCACCGTGGTGACCGTGGCCCATTTTCACGGTCTTGGCGCCGGACGCCAGGGCCAGCAGCTGGTGGCCGAGGCAGATGCCGAATACCGGAATCTCGGTTTCGAGGATTTCCTTGATTGCCTGGATGGCGTAGTCGCACGGCTCGGGGTCACCAGGGCCGTTGGACAGGAACACGCCGTCCGGGTTGAGCGCCAGCACTTCGCTGGCCGGGGTCTGGGCTGGCACCACAGTCACGCGGCAGCCGCGGGCGACCAGCATGCGCAGGATGTTCAGCTTGACGCCGTAGTCGAACGCGACCACGTGGTACGGCAGGTCGGCAGCTTCGATGGTCGGGTGGCTGTCGGTTTTCAGCTCCCACACACTGGAGCGCCACTCGTAGCGCTCTTTGGTGGAAACGACCTTGGCCAGGTCCATGCCCTTCAGGCCTGGGAAGCCGCGAGCAGCGGCGATGGCGGCTTCTTCGCTGATGTTGTCACCGGCGAGGATGCAACCGTTCTGGGCGCCCTTTTCACGCAGGATGCGGGTCAGGCGGCGGGTGTCGATGCCAGCGATGGCGACGACGTTGTGTTCTTTCAGGTACTCGGACAGCGACTGGGTCTTACGCCAGTTGCTCGCCACCAGCGGCAGGTCACGGATGACCAGGCCGGCAGACCAGACGCGGTTGGATTCGGCGTCTTCCGGAGTCGTACCGGTGTTGCCGATGTGCGGGTAAGTCAGGGTAACGATTTGCTGGGCGTAGGAAGGGTCTGTAAGGATTTCCTGGTAGCCGGTCATAGCGGTGTTGAACACCACCTCACCAACGGTCTGCCCGTCGGCTCCGATGGCTTCACCGCGAAAAATGCTGCCATCGGCAAGGGCGAGTATGGCTGGCTTAGTCAAGAAGACCTCCCGTAAATCAAGCCTGAAAGGGCGATCGCAGGTTGCAAAAAAGCGGAGTGACGTATGGACACGTCACCCCGCTTCATGTGCTGAATTTCTCTGCGCGCTTTTAGTGGACACACTAAAGCTGTAGCTTACAGGAATGAGGGTTTTCGGTCTACCGCATATGTGTCTCTAAAACACAGGATTGCGACAGACCTGATGCTCACCCTGGGCGCTCGTGGGAGCGGGCTTGCCCCGCGATCGCGCCAATACAGGAAGCACCTGCGCCCCTACTGGCACTATCGCGGGGCAAGCCCGCTCCCACGAACGGCTGATCAGTTCGCTCTTATCAACGCAGCTCGAGCACGTCCTGCATGTCGTACAGCCCCGGCTCGCGGCCATCCAGCCACAGCGCGGCACGCACCGCACCCTTGGCGAAGGTCATGCGGCTGGAGGCCTTGTGGGTAATCTCCAGGCGCTCGCCTTCAGCCGCGAACAGCACGGTGTGATCACCTACTACATCACCAGCGCGCACAGTGGCGAAGCCAATGGTCTTGCGATCACGCGCACCGGTCTGGCCTTCACGACCATACACCGCCACTTCCTGCAGGTCACGACCCAGCGCATTGGCAACCACTTCACCCATGCGCAGCGCAGTCCCTGAAGGTGCATCGACCTTGTGCCGGTGGTGAGCTTCGATGATCTCGATATCGACGTCATCACCCAGCACGCGCGCCGCCATATCCAGTAGCTTGAGGCTGAGGTTGACGCCAACGCTGAAGTTGGCCGCGAAGACGATCGGAATCTCTTTGCCCGCCTCGGCCAGCAACTGCTTCTCTTCGACAGAGAAGCCGGTCGTGCCGATGATCATCGCCTTGCCGTGCTTGCGGCAGAACGCCAGGTTCTTCAGGGTCACCGAAGGGTGAGTGAAGTCGATCAGCACGTCGAACTCTTCGACGACCTTGGCCAGGTCGTCGGACAGCAATACGCCAATCCGACCCAGCGCCGCCAGCTCACCTGCATCGGCGCCGACCAGCGAGCTATCCGGGCGATCGATCGCCGCCGTCAGGCCGGCACCCGGGGTTTGCTGCACAGCTTCGATCAGGGTCTTACCCATCCGCCCCGCTGCACCCATTACCGCAATACGTCGCATAGCCTATTCCTTCTCAGAGATCGCCGAAGAAGCGCTTCACACCCTCGAACCAACCACTGGCCTTGGGCGAATGGGAGCTATCACCTTCGAGCGAGTCACGCAGCTCTTCGAGCAGCTCACGCTGACGACGGCTGAGGTTGACCGGGGTTTCCACCGCCACGCGGCACAGCAGGTCGCCGGCCGCACCACCACGTACAGGGGCTACGCCCTTGCCGCGCAGACGGAACTGCTTGCCGGTCTGGGTGCCTTCCGGGATCTTCAGCTTGACCCGACCATCGAGGGTCGGCACTTCCAGCTCGCCACCCAGGGCAGCGTCGGTGTAGCTGATCGGCACTTCGCAGTACAGGTGCTTGCCGTCGCGCTGGAAGATCGCGTGCTCACGCACGTTGATCACGACATACAGATCGCCAGTCGGGCCGCCGTGAGCACCCGCCTCGCCTTCGCCCGACAGGCGAATACGGTCGCCGGTATCGACGCCGGCCGGCACCTTGACCGACAGGGTCTTGTATTCCTCGACACGGCCTTCGCCATGGCAGGAATTGCACGGGTCGGTGATGATCTTGCCCTGGCCATGGCAGCGCGGGCAGGTTTGCTGCACCGAGAAGAAGCCCTGCTGCATGCGCACCTGGCCAATACCGCCGCAGGTTGGGCAAGTCGAAGGGGTCGAACCCTTCTTCGCGCCACTGCCGTCACATGGCTCGCAGTTGACCAGTGTCGGCACCCGGATATTGACCGTGGTACCGCGCACCGCTTCTTCCAGATTGATCTCCAGGGTGTAGCGCAGGTCGCTGCCGCGCTGCGCGCCGCCACGTCCACCGCCGCGACCACCACCGAAGAAGTCACTGAACACATCGCCAAAGATATCGGAGAAGTTGGCACCGCCAAAGCCCTGACCGCCGCCACCCATGCTCGGGTCGACACCGGCGTGACCATACTGATCGAACGCTGCGCGCTTGCTCGCATCAGACAGCACTTCGTAGGCCTCGTTGGCCTCCTTGAATCTGTCTTCGGACTCTTTGTCATCCGGATTGCGATCCGGGTGGTACTTCATCGCCAGACGACGATAAGCCTTCTTGAGATCTGCATCGCTGGCGCCGCGCTCGACACCCAGGACCTCATAATAATCACGCTTGGACATAGGTCATTTGCACCTTGTTGGGCGTTCGGCATCCGCGCCGCGCCATCAGCTCCTGCCTGCCGCCGACTAAAATGGCCGCTGACAGATGCTGTAAAAATTCTCGAATTACAGATACGCCAACGCGGGAGCAAGCCCCCGCGCGGCGACATCCTACCAGCTCACCACCCTACGGCGGTGGCTGGGCGACAACTTGCAGGGATTACTGCTTGTTGTTGTCTTTCACTTCTTCGAACTCGGCGTCAACCACGTCATCGTGCTTGGCTTCCGGCTCGGCCTGCTGCTGGGCGCCGCCCTGAGGCTGCTCAGCTGCCTGCTCGGCGTACATCTTCTGAGCAACCGGTGCGGAGACCTTGGACAGTTCCTCGACCTTGGCTTCGATCGCAGCCTTGTCGTCGCCTTTGACAGCGGCTTCCAGGGCAACCACGGCAGCTTCGATCGCGGTTTTCTCTTCAGCGGTAACCTTGTCACCGGCGTCAGCGACCATTTTGCGCGTCGAGTGGACCAGCGCATCACCCTGGTTACGGGCAGCGGCCAGCTCTTCGAACTTGCGGTCTTCTTCCGAGTTCGCTTCAGCGTCGCGGATCATCTGTTGAATTTCTTCATCAGACAGACCGGAGTTGGCCTTGATCACGATCGACTGGGTCTTGCCAGTTGCCTTGTCCTTGGCACCTACGTGCAGGATGCCGTTGGCGTCGATGTCGAAGGTTACTTCGATCTGCGGCACGCCACGTGGTGCTGGTGGAATGTCGGCGAGGTCGAATTTACCCAGCGACTTGTTCTGCGCAGCCTGCTTACGCTCACCCTGCAGCACGTGAATGGTCACAGCGCCTTGGTTGTCGTCAGCGGTGGAGAACACCTGCGACTTCTTGGTCGGGATGGTGGTGTTCTTCTCGATCAGCGCAGTCATCACGCCGCCCATGGTTTCGATACCCAGGGTCAGCGGGCTGACGTCCAGCAGCAGTACGTCCTTGACGTCGCCGGCCAGAACCGCGCCCTGGATGGCAGCACCCATGGCAACCGCTTCGTCCGGGTTGACGTCTTTACGTGCTTCTTTACCGAAGAAATCGGTAACCGCTTTCTGCACCAGCGGCATACGGGTCTGACCACCGACCAGGATCACGTCGTTGATCGAACCCACGTCGATACCGGCATCTTTCAGAGCGATGCGGCAAGGCTCGATGGTGCGCTGCACCAGGTCTTCTACCAGCGACTCCAGCTTGGCGCGGGAGATCTTCACGTTCAGGTGCTTAGGACCGGTGGCATCTGCAGTGATGTAAGGCAGGTTGACGTCGGTCTGCTGGCTCGAGGACAGCTCGATCTTGGCCTTTTCCGCAGCTTCTTTCAGGCGCTGCATGGCCAGCGGGTCACCTTTGAGGTTCATGCCGCTTTCTTTCTTGAACTCGTCGACGAGGTAGTCGATCAGGCGAATGTCGAAGTCTTCACCACCGAGGAAGGTGTCACCGTTGGTGGCCAGAACTTCAAACTGGTGCTCGCCATCGACTTCGGCGATTTCGATGACCGAAACGTCGAAGGTACCACCGCCCAGGTCGTAAACGATCACGGTGTGATCGCCCTTGGCCTTGTCCATACCGTAAGCCAGTGCAGCAGCGGTTGGTTCGTTGATGATACGTTTTACGTCAAGACCGGCGATGCGACCGGCATCTTTGGTGGCTTGACGCTGGCTGTCGTTGAAGTACGCCGGAACGGTGATGACCGCTTCGGTGACAGGCTCGCCGAGGTAGTCTTCGGCGGTCTTCTTCATCTTTTTCAGGATCTCGGCAGAGATCTGTGGCGGCGCCATTTTCTGGCCGTTGACTTCGACCCAGGCGTCGTTGTTGTCAGCCTTGACGATCTTGTACGGGACCATCTGAATGTCTTTTTGCACGACTTCTTCGTCGAAGCGGCGACCGATCAGACGCTTTACCGCGTACAGGGTGTTGTGCGGGTTGGTGACCGCCTGGCGCTTGGCCGACTGACCCACCAGGATCTCGCCATCGTTAGCGTAGGCGATGATCGAAGGGGTAGTACGCGCGCCTTCGGCGTTCTCGATAACCTTGACGTTACCGTTTTCCAGGATGGAGACGCACGAGTTGGTGGTCCCCAGGTCGATACCGATGATTTTACCCATGTTAACTCTCCCGAAACTTTGAATTAGCTAGCAGCGACTACATTGGCCAACTGCGGTAATACTTGAATGCTTGACACCTAAATGGGGACGCCCCAGAGGATTTCAAGCCTTTTCATCGATCGAAGGTTGAGCTGCAGCAGGCGACTTGCTGACCACCACCATGGCGGGGCGCAGCAGGCGGCCATTGAGCAGATAACCCTTCTGGAACACCTTGAGCACGCTGTTGGGCTCGACCTCGTGGCTTTCCTGCATGGCCATGGCCTGGTGATGCTCGGCGTTGAACGGCTCGCCGTGCGGGTCGACAGCTTCAAGGTTGTAGCGCTTGAGGGTGTCGTGGAACATCTTCAGGGTCAGCTCGATACCTTCGCGCATCGGCTTGATGGTTTCGTCGTCGGCGCTGGACAGCTCCAGGCCACGCTCCAGGCTGTCGATCACAGGCAGCAGGTCGCCGGCAAACTTCTCCAGGGCAAACTTGTGCGCCTTCTCGACATCCTGCTCAGCGCGGCGACGCACGTTCTGCAGGTCTGCGGCAACGCGCAGGGACTGGTCCTTGGCGGCGGCCAGCTGCTCCTCGAGCACCTGGACGCGGGTACCGAGATCCTCAGAACCTGCCTCTTCGGTGTTAGGGGTTTGTGGATCCAGCTGTTCGTCAGCCATTGGCTATCTCCTCCGCAATTTCTGGTATGCGAGACGTACTCGCCTTGTCTGTCGGCTATATGGGGTCGTAAAAATCAGGTTCAAGGGGCAGGCCGCTTTCCTTGGTGACAAATCAATCTCCAAACGGGCATTGTCAGCCAGGCAAAAAGCACTGTATAAATATCCAGACATGACCCTCCGGGAGCGCCCTCATGCTGGTCCACCTGTCCATCCACAACTACGCCATCGTCGAACACCTGGACCTCGAGCTCGCTCGCGGCATGAGTGTGATCACCGGCGAAACCGGCGCCGGCAAATCGATCATGCTCGACGCCCTGGGCCTGGCCCTGGGTGACCGGGCCGACAGCGGCGTGGTGCGCCCCGGCGCGGACAAGGCAGACATCCTCGCCACCTTCGATTTGGTCGACATCCCCGAAGCCAGCGCATGGCTGAGCGAGCGCGACCTGGAAAGCGACGGCCCGTGCATCCTGCGCCGGGTGATCACCGCCGAAGGGCGCAGCCGCGGCTATATCAACGGCACGCCCTGCCCGCTTGGCGACCTCAAGGCGCTGGGTGAGTTGTTGATCGACATCCACAGCCAGCACGAGCACCAATCGCTGCTCAAGACCGACACCCACCGCCGCCTGGTCGATGAGTATGCCGGCGCGATCGACCTGTCCCGCCAGGTGCAGCTGGCCGCGCAACGCTGGCGCCAGACCCGCCAGGAGCTCGAGCGCCTGTCCAACTCGGGCGACGAGCAACGCGCCCGCCAACAACTGCTCAGCTATCAGCTCGAGGAGCTGGACAACCTCGGCCTGGGCGAGAACGAACTGGAGCAGCTGGAGCAGGAACATAAAAGCCTGACCAATGCCGAGGCGCTGTTCGGCATCTGCCGCCAGGTCATCGATCAATGCAGCGAGAGCGATTCGGGCAATGTGCTCAACGCACTGACCGTCAGCCTCAACCGCCTCACCGCAGTAGCCAGCGCGCCCAAGGCCTTGGGCGAGGCCGCCACCCTGATCGCCAGCGCACAGATCCAGGTAGAGGAAGCGGTTGGCGAGCTCAACCGCTTCCTCGATAACTTCGACGCCGACCCGATGCGCCTACAAGCCCTGGAAGAGCGGCTCGATACTATCTATACGCTGGCGCGCAAACACCGCGTGCACCCCACCGAGCTGCCGCACCTGCAGCAGCGCCTGATGGAGGAGCTCGAAGGGCTCAATGCCAGCGACGAATCCATCGAACGCCTGGGCGAAGAACTGGCAGCCTACGCCCAGCATTATCAGGACAAAGCTGTCGAGTTGAGCGCCCTGCGCCAGCAGGCCGCCAAACAGTTGGCCACGGCGGTAGAGCAGGAAGTCCAGCGCCTGGGCATGCCTGGCGGGCGCTTCTGTATCGAGCTCACGCCGTTTGACAGCCCCGAGCCGTCACCGCACGGCCTGGAGCAGATCGAATTGCTGGTCAGCGCCAACCCTGGGCAGCCACTGAAGGGCCTGGCCAAAGTGGCCTCGGGTGGTGAGCTGTCGCGGATCAGCCTGGCGATTCAGGTGATCACCGCCCAGACCTCGCGAATTCCGACCTTGGTGTTCGACGAAGTGGACGTGGGCATTGGCGGGCCTACCGCCGAGATCGTTGGCCAACTGCTGCGGCGGCTCGGCGAACGCGGCCAGGTGCTGACAGTGACCCACCTGCCGCAGGTGGCGGCGCAGGGGCATCATCACCTGTTCGTGCACAAGGTGCGCAATAGCGAGACCACCCATACCGCAGTGGCCAACCTGGGCAAGCGTGAACGGGTCGAGGAAGTGGCGCGGATGCTGGGCGGGATTGACCTGACCAAGGAATCGCTGGCGCATGCGCGCAAGATGGTGGTCAGCGGTAAAGCCTGATCGGCGAGGGGCACGTAATCCTTGGCATCGTGGGAGCGGGATCGTGGGATCAGGATCAGGATCAGGATCGTGGGAGCGGGCTTGCCCCGCGATAGCGATGGCGACCGCACCACTGCTATCGCGGGGCAAGCCCGCTCCCACGCACCTGCTACCACGCCCCGCTTCCCCCCCCTGACGACACCTTGCAGCAACCTTCTGGCCTAGTACTCATTCAGCGCCTTAGCCTCTAGCAAATTTTGCAAGCCCCGCAGAAAGCACAAAGGCGACCCTGAGGTCGCCTTTGCTTTAATAACGATCGAAATCGTTACTTCTTCTTACGTACATACAGGACCAGATTGTGGTCCACCAGCTCGTAGCCGTGCTCGGCCACGATCTCTTTCTGGCGCTTTTCGATTTCCGAATCGAAAAACTCGATGACTTCATTGGTGTCCAGGTTGACCATATGGTCGTGGTGGCCGCCATCAGCCAATTCAAACACCGCGTGACCGCCGTCGAAGTTGTGGCGAACAACCAAACCCGCCGCTTCGAACTGAGTCAATACGCGGTAGACGGTCGCCAGACCGACGTCCTCACCTGCTTCCATCAGCGCCTTGTAGACATCCTCGGCACTCATGTGACGCTGCTCGGTGGAGTCCAGCATCTGTAGGATCTTTACTCGAGGCAGTGTCACCTTGAGACCAGCTTTGCGCAGTTCGCTATTTTCAACCATGGTCAGCTTTCTCGCCGATGCTGCTTCGCAGCTTCTCTTAATACGGGTATGATCGGGGTTTACGTTGTCCAGCCAAGATAGTGGAAGTCGCCCACCGATGCAAAAGTCCAAGCTCTTGCTAACCAGCCTCACCATTGTGGGACTGCTCGCACTCGCCGGTTGCTCGTTTCCCGGGGTTTACAAAATCGACATCCAGCAGGGCAATGTCGTCACGCAGGACATGATAGACCAATTACGCCCCGGAATGACCCGACGGCAAGTAAGGTTTATCATGGGCAACCCGCTGATTCAGGACACGTTCAACACCAATCGCTGGGATTATCTCTACAGCCTGCAACCTGGCGGCGGTAAGCGTCAGCAGGAGCGTATGAGCATCTTCTTCAACGAAAGCGATCAGCTGGTGAGCCTGTCCGGCGACTTCATGCCAGGCGTCAGCCGCGACCAGGAGATCCTGGGTGGCAGCGGTGACACCACTGTCAGCCCGAACGCCCAACCAGGCCAGCCGACTCAGCCAGAAGAGAAGCCGGCCAAGCCAGGTTCGGTCGAGGAGTCGATTCAGCGCGAGATCGACACCATCGAAACCACGCCGGTGCCGACCCCAGCCCCGCTGGACACCAACCCGCAATAACGGCGGCGTTAATAAAAAGCCCGGAGCAAGGTCCGGGCTTTTTTGTGCCTGCTATTGACCGAAGCTTCAGCTATTGAGCTGCTTGGCGCGCTGGCAGAAGGCATCGACCAGGGTGTTGGCAGCCTGGTTGAACAGCGGGCCGAGGGTCGCTCGCACCAGTGGCCCGGCATAGTCGAAAGACAGATCGAGGCTGATCTTGCAGGCCTTGTCGCCCAGCGCCTTGAACACCCATACACCATGCAACTGGCTGAACGGGCCTTCTTCAAGGTTCATCTCGATCGACTGCCCCGGCACCAGCACATTGCGCGTCACGAACTGCTGGCTCATGCCGCCCTTGGCCACTTCCAGCCGCGCCCGCATGTGGGTTTCGCTGCTCTCGATCACTGTCGAGGCCGAGCACCAAGGCAGAAACTGCGGGTAGCTGGCCACATCGTTGACCAGATCGTAGAGCGCCTGGGCAGGGTACGGCAGCAGGGCGGAACGTTGAATATGGGTTGTCATCCAGGCGTCACTTCCAAGGCTGGGCGGCGGCGCTTCTCAGCGCACCGAAAACAGGTTCTGCGCATTGCACAGCGCCTGCATTGTCCGGGATTCGATCCGCAGGCTCAAGCACACCGAAATCCCATAGCCGACGACGCGACGACTGCCTATAATGCGGCCCCTATGGCTAAGCAAAAGAAACATCCGACCGGGACCATCGCGCAAAACAAGAAAGCGCGACACGATTACTTCATCGAACACAAGTTCGAGGCCGGGCTGGTCCTGTCCGGTTGGGAAGTAAAGAGCCTGCGGGCCGGCAAGGCGCACCTGACCGACAGCTACGTGCTGCTCAAGGATGGCGAAGCCTGGCTGTTCGGCAGCCACATCACCCCGCTGACCGCCGCCAGCACCCACGTGATCGCCGACCCGATCCGTACGCGCAAACTGCTGCTGAACAAGCGCGAGCTTGAGCGCCTGGAAGCGGCTGTGGCGCAGAAAGGCTACACCTGTGTGGCCTTGGCGCTGTACTGGAGCAAGCACCTGATCAAGTGCGAGATCGCGCTAGGTAAGGGCAAGAAGGAATTCGACAAGCGCGATACCCAGCGCGAGCGCGATTCCAACCGCGAGATCCAGCGTGCGGTGCGCAACAAGGGCAAGGAAGACTAATTCCTGCTCACCCGCTGTGGGAGGGGGCTTGCCCCGCGATAGTGATGGTGAATGTACCGCCGCCTTCGCGGGCAAGCCCGCTCCTACAGGGTCATGCGCTGCTTGTGGGGGCGCAGCTTCTCAGCGCCCGCTGCGCCGCTCTGCCCGCGCCACGCGCTGGGCCTCTTGCTGCGCCTCTTCGAGCACTTCCTGCACATACAAAATGTGCCGGCTCGACACCTCCCGCGCCTCTTCCGCCCGCCCCTCGACAATCGCCTGGTACAACTCGCGATGCTGACTGATGAGCATGTCGCGCGTCTCTGAACGCTGCTGATACATGCCACCAATGTTGGTCACCACGTTGCGCTTGAGCAGGTCGAACAACCCCCGGATGGTATGCAGCAACACGGCGTTGTGGCTGGCCTCGGCAATCGCCAGGTGGAAACTCGCATCCGCCGCGCCCTCCTCCGCCCGGCTGACTTCGTCCTTGCGTGAATAGCAATCTTGCAACGCATCGAAGGCTGCCTTGAGCCGCTCACGATCAGGCTCGGTCGCCCGCTGCGCCGCGTAGTAGGCGCATGAGGCCTCCAGCGTGTGGCGAAACTCAAGCAAATCGCGCTGCGCCTCAGGGCTGTGCTCAAGCAACTGCAGCAACGGGTCGCTGAAGGTTGCGCCGAGCGAAGCCGCAACATAGTTGCCACCCCCCTGGCGGCTGACCAACAAACCCTTGGCCACCAACTTCTGGATCGCCTCACGCAGCGATGGGCGCGACACGCCGAACTGTTCAGCCAGAACGCGCTCAGCCGGCAAACGCTGACCCGAGGTCAACGTCCCTTCGAGAATCATCCCTTCCAGCCGCTCGACAATGTCGTCGGACAGGCGCCGTTGGCGGACCTGATCAAAAACCATCACATGCTCTCCACAAACCCCCGTACCGATTTCGGGGGCGCCTATTCTGGCCTATCCAGGCGCAACCGACACGCATCAGTTGGCGATTTTCGCCCACCGACAACGGCCCGTTCATCGGCATCCGACCAAAGTTTGCCGCGAGACAAATTGACACAGCCGCAGCCACGCTTTTAACCTAGCGTCCAGACATTGTAAATTGGTCTTACCAATTATCCAATGCCAGTGCTGACCAACAACAATTAGGGGCCACCCCATATGCAAACCTGGCAACAACTCTATACCCCTCTGGGAAGCCTTGGCCTGTCCGCACTGGCGGCGGTCATCCCCATCGTATTCTTCTTCCTCGCCCTCGCCGTGTTCCGCCTCAAAGGCCACGTGGCCGGTAGCATCACGCTCGGGCTGTCGATCCTGGTAGCGATCTTCGCCTTCAACATGCCAGTGGACATGGCCCTGGCCGCCGCTGGTTATGGCTTCCTCTACGGCCTCTGGCCAATTGCCTGGATCATCGTTGCCGCGGTGTTCCTGTACAAACTGACGGTCAAGAGCGGCCAGTTCGAAGTGATCCGCAGCTCGGTGCTGTCGATTACCGACGACCAACGCCTGCAAGTGCTGCTGATCGGCTTCTGCTTCGGTGCCTTCCTCGAAGGCGCCGCCGGCTTCGGCGCCCCGGTGGCCATCACGGCCGCGCTGCTGGTGGGCCTGGGCTTCAACCCACTGTATGCCGCCGGCCTGTGCCTGATCGCCAACACCGCGCCCGTGGCGTTCGGCGCGCTCGGCATCCCGATCATCGTCGCCGGCCAAGTGACTGGCATCGACGCCTTCCACATCGGCGCCATGACCGGCCGCCAGCTGCCGCTGCTGTCGCTGTTCGTGCCGTTCTGGCTGGTGTTCATGATGGACGGCCTGCGCGGCGTCAAAGAAACCTGGCCTGCCGCCCTGGTCGCCGGCCTGAGCTTCGCCGTGACCCAGTACTTCACCTCGAACTTCATCGGCCCAGAGCTGCCGGACATCACCTCGGCCCTGGCCAGCCTGGTATCGCTGACCCTGTTCCTGAAAGTGTGGCAGCCCAAGCGCTCGTTCGCCGAAGCCAAGGGCAGCGTCGGCGCCGCCGTGGTCCAGTCCAGCGGCAGCCAGCCTTCGCCGTACAGCCTGGGTGAAATCTTCAAGGCCTGGTCGCCGTTCCTGATCCTCACCGTGCTGGTGACCATCTGGACCCTGAAGCCGTTCAAGGCCGCCTTCGCCCCGGGCGGCGCGATGTACAACTTCGTGTTCAACTTCGCCATCCCGCACCTCGACCAGCTGGTGATTAAGACCGCCCCGATCGTCGCCGCACCCACTGCAATGCCAGCGGTGTTCAAGCTCGACCCGATCTCGGCCACCGGCACGGCGATCTTCCTCTCCGCACTGATTTCCATGGCAGTGCTGAAGATCAACTTCAAAACTGGTCTGACCACTTTTAAAGAGACCTTCTGGGAGCTGCGCTGGCCGATCCTGTCGATCGGCATGGTGCTGGCCTTCGCCTTCGTCACCAACTACTCGGGCATGTCTTCGACCATGGCCCTGGTTCTGGCTGGCACCGGCGCTGCGTTCCCGTTCTTCTCGCCGTTCCTGGGCTGGCTGGGCGTATTCCTGACCGGCTCGGACACCTCGTCCAACGCCCTGTTCGGCTCGCTGCAGGCCACCACTGCGCACCAGATCGGGGTCAGCGACACCCTGCTGGTAGCGGCCAACACCAGCGGCGGCGTGACCGGCAAGATGATCTCGCCGCAATCGATCGCCGTGGCCTGCGCCGCGACTGGCCTGGTCGGCAAGGAATCGGACCTGTTCCGCTTCACCGTCAAGCACAGCCTGTTCTTCGCCACCATCGTCGGCCTGATCACCCTGGTCCAGGCGTACTGGCTCACCGGCATGCTGGTTCACCACTAAAGTGACAGGGGCCGGATGCGTCACGGCGCATCCGGCAGCCGCCCCTTTCAACCTTTGCAGCGAGATTCCATGATCATTTCTGCCTCCACCGACTATCGCGCCGCGGCCCAGCGCAAGCTGCCGCCGTTCCTGTTCCACTACGCCGACGGTGGCGCCTACGCCGAGTACACCCTGCGCCATAACGTCGAAGACCTGGCCAGCATCGCCCTGCGTCAGCGGGTGCTGAAGAACATGTCCGAGCTGAGCCTTCAGACGCAGCTGTTCGGCGAGACCCTGAGCATGCCGGTCGCCCTGGCTCCGGTCGGCCTGACCGGCATGTACGCCCGCCGCGGCGAAGTGCAGGCGGCGCGTGCGGCAGCCGCCCACGGCATTCCGTTCACCATGTCGACGGTGTCGGTGTGCCCGATCGAAGAAGTCGCCCCGGCCATCAACCGGCCGATGTGGTTCCAGCTGTACGTGCTCAAGGACCGCGGCTTCATGCGCAACGCCCTGGAGCGGGCCAAGGCCGCTGGGGTCAAGACGCTGGTGTTCACCGTCGACATGCCCGTACCCGGCGCGCGCTATCGCGATGCCCACTCCGGCATGAGCGGCAAGAACGGCCCGCTGCGCCGCGTGCTGCAAGCCATGACCCACCCCGAGTGGGCCTGGGATGTCGGCGTGATGGGCCGCCCGCACGACTTAGGCAACATCTCCACTTATCGAGGCAACCCCACGGGCCTGGCCGACTACATCGGCTGGCTGGGCAACAACTTCGACCCGTCGATCTCCTGGAAAGACCTGGAGTGGATCCGCGAGTTCTGGGACGGCCCGATGATCATCAAGGGCATTCTCGACCCGGAAGACGCCCGTGACGCCGTCAAGTTCGGCGCCGACGGCATCGTCGTGTCCAACCACGGTGGCCGCCAGCTCGACGGCGTGCTGTCGAGCGCCCGCGCCCTGCCGGCGATTGCCGATGCGGTCAAAGGCGAGATCAAGATCCTCGCCGACTCCGGCATCCGCAGCGGCCTCGACGTCGTGCGCATGATCGCCCTCGGCGCCGACAGCGTGCTGATCGGCCGCGCCTTCCTCTGGGCCCTGGCCACCCATGGCGAAGCCGGGGTGAAGAACCTGCTCGAGCTGTTCGAAAAAGAAATGCGCGTCGCCATGGTGCTCACTGGCGCCAAGTCGATCAGCGAGATCACTCGCGATTCGCTGGTGCGCGAACTGGGCGCCTGAACGCCTGCACCCAATACCGCCTGATAATCACCGGGGCACCTCGCGCAACAGACGCGACGGCCCCGCGAGGAGATTGCATGAGCTTGCCTGCCGCGTTCCTCAGAGATGCCGAGCGCCTGATCCCCGCAGACCGCCGTTTTGACGACCCGACCTCGACCCTGGCCTTTGGCACCGATGCCAGCTTCTATAGGCTGATCCCCAAGCTGGTAGTGCGCGTCGAGTCTGAGGACGAAGTGGTCGGCCTGCTGCACCTGGCCCAGCGCGAGCGCGTGCCAGTGACCTTCCGCGCCGCCGGCACCAGCCTGTCTGGCCAGGCCATCAGCGACTCGGTGTTGATCGTGCTGGGGGATAACTGGAACGGTAAGGAGATTCGTCGCCAAGGCGAGCAGATCCGCCTGCAACCCGGCGTGATCGGCGCCCAGGCCAACGCCTGGCTGGCCCCGTTCGGGCGCAAGATCGGCCCCGACCCGGCCTCGATCAACGCCTGCAAGATCGGCGGCATCGTCGCCAACAACGCCAGCGGCATGTGCTGCGGCACTGCGCAAAACACCTATCACACCCTCGCCGGCCTGCGCCTGGTACTGGCCGACGGCACCCGCCTGGACAGTGAAGATCCGGCCAGCGTCGCCGCCTTCGAACAGAGCCACGCCGAGCTGCTCGGCGAACTCGCCCGGCTCGGCCGCGAGACCCGCGCCAACAGCGAACTGGCGGCCAAGATCCGCCACAAATACCGCCTGAAGAACACCACAGGTCTGTCGCTCAACGCACTGGTGGACTACGACCAACCGCTGGATATCCTGCAGCACCTGCTGGTCGGTTCCGAAGGCACCCTGGGCTTTATCAGCGCGGTGACCTACGACACCGTGCTCGACCACCCGCACAAGGCCTCGGCACTGATCGTCTTCCCGACCGTGGAAAGCTGCTGCAAGGCGGTGACGGTACTCAAGCGCCAACCGGTGTCCGCCGTCGAATTGCTCGACCGCCGCAGCCTGCGCTCGGTGCAGGACAAGCCCGGCATGCCGGTGTGGGTCAAGGCGCTGTCGGACAACGCCTGCGCCCTGCTGATCGAGTCGCGCGCCGCCAGCCAGAGCCTGCTGCACGAGCAACTCGAACTGATCATGGCCTCGATCGCCGACTTCCCGCTGGAGCAGAAAGTCGACTTCAGCGAAGACCCGGCCGTGTACAACCTGCTGTGGAAGATCCGCAAAGACACCTTCCCCGCCGTCGGCGCAGTACGCCAAACCGGCACCACGGTGATCATCGAAGACGTGACCTTCCCAGTCGAGCAACTGGCCGAAGGCGTCAACCGGCTGATCCAGCTGTTCGACAAGCACCACTATGACGAGGCGATCATTTTCGGCCACGCGCTGGAAGGCAACCTGCACTTCGTCTTTACCCAAGGCTTCAATAGCGCACAGGAAGTGGCGCGCTACCAAGCGTTCATGGACGACGTCGCGCAGCTGGTGGCAGTCGAATTTGGCGGCTCGCTCAAGGCCGAGCACGGCACCGGACGCAACATGGCGCCCTTCGTCGAGCTGGAATGGGGGCATGACGCCTACCAACTGATGTGGCAGCTCAAACGCCTGCTCGACCCCAACGGCATCCTCAACCCGGACGTGGTCCTGAGCGAAGACCCAGCCATCCACCTCAAGCACCTCAAGCCCCTGCCGGCGGCCGACGAGATCGTCGACAAGTGCATTGAGTGCGGCTTCTGCGAACCGGTCTGCCCGTCCAAAGGCCTGACCCTCAGCCCACGCCAACGCATCGTCATGTGGCGCGACATCCAGGCCAAGAAGCGCGCCGGCGAAGACGTGCGCGAGCTGCTGCGCAGCTATCAATACCAAGGCATCGACACCTGTGCCGCCACCGGCCTGTGCGCCCAGCGCTGCCCGGTCGGCATCAACACCGGCGAACTGGTGAAGAAACTGCGCGGCCAGGCCGCCGAGCACGAGAAGACCGCTGACTGGCTGGCCGAGCACTTCCACACCGCCCTGCGCGGCGCGCGCTTTACCCTGGCCGCCGCCAACGGCGCACGCAAGCTGCTCGGCGCGCCACGTCTGGGGCGGATCAGCGCCTCGTTGAGCAAAGCCAGCAACGGCCGCCTGCCGCAGTGGACCCCAGCGATGCCGCAGCCACTGCGCGCCATCGACTTCGGCCCGGCAAGCAACGACGCCCGGCCACGGGTGGTGTACCTGGCCGCCTGCGTATCGCGTGTCATGGGCCCGGCCTACGCCGACCGCGAGCAAAGTTCGCTGCTCGACAAGACCCGCGCCCTACTGGAGAAAGCCGGTTACCAGGTGGTGTTCCCCGACAACGCCGACAGCCTGTGCTGCGGCCAGCCGTTCGCCTCCAAAGGCTACGCCGAGCAGGCCGAGCACAAGCGCCAGGAGCTGATCAACGCCCTGCTGCATGCCAGCCGCGGCGGGCTTGACCCGATCTACTGCGACACCAGCCCCTGCACCTTGCGCCTGGTGCAAGACCTGGGCGAAACCCGCCTGGACCTGTACGACCCGGTGCGCTTCATCCGCACCCACCTGCTTGAGCGCCTGGAGTTCACCCCCCAGGAGGAGCCGGTGGCCGTGCATGTCACCTGCAGCACCCAGCACCTGGGCGAAAGCCAGGCGCTGATCGACCTGGCGCGGCGCTGCAGCAAACAGGTGGTGATCCCCGAAGGCATTCACTGCTGCGGCTTCGCCGGCGACAAAGGCTTCACCACCCCAGAGCTCAACGCCCACTCGCTGCGCAGCCTCAAGGATGCGGTTCAGTATTGCAGCGAAGGCATCTCGACCAGCCGCACCTGCGAGATTGGCCTGTCGAGCCACAGTGGGATCGACTATCACGGGCTGGTGTATCTGGTAGACCGCGTGACCCGGGCGCGGAGTATCTGATCGAGCGCGGTGTTTGTGGGGCGATCTGAATGATCACATCATCCATGATCGCCCCGGGCCCTTTGCGGGCCTATGAATGACCACTTCATCCATAGCCGCCGCGAACCCCGTGAATCTGAATGAACACTTCATCCATAGCCGCCGCGAACCCCATGAATCTGAATGAACACTTCATCCATAGCCGCCGCGAACCCCATGAATCTGAATGAACACTTCATCCATAGCCGCCGCGAACCCCGTGGATCTGAATGAACACTTCATCCATAGCCGCCGCGAACCCCGTGAATCTGAATGAACACTTCATCCATAGCCGCCGCGAACCCCGTGAATCTGAATGAACACTTCATCCATAGCCGCCGCGAACCCCGGGGATCTGAATGAACACTTCATCCATAGCCGCCGCGAACCCCGTGAATCTGAATGAACACTTCATCCATAGCCGCCGCGAACCCTGTAGGAGCTGGCTTGCCTGCGATCGAGGGCAAAGCCCTCGCCTACGGCCTCCAGCCGTAAGACATTTCCGAACCTGCAACCAAATACTTCAGCTCAACCACGCTTGGGAATTACCCTACGACCGCTACAGCCGTTTCGCTGTTGTTGAGCACGAGCATCAGGGCTAATTTCCTCGGGTCGTCATATTTGGCGAACGGGTGTGAGAGCCCGGCTATAGGTTCCAACAGCAGTACTGCTATGGCAGTCGTGCGTGGGCAGGCTTCGGCCTGGCCGGGTTTCCTATATTTGCCGGTCTCTCACCCCACGCATGGCCGCCACCCTTATCCTGTGAGAGGGATTCTGGAGGTAGCTCCCGTTGGAAATATAGGAACTGCACCATGAAAAAACTCGTCCCCGACCCACCCCACCTCAAACTGCTCACCCCCTCTGACACCTGCACCCGGGCCACCCCCAACCCGAACACCCCCTCCCCCGCAGCTATCAAGGAATGATCAGATGACCCACGACCTCAGAAACTGGAAAACCGCCGGTAGCGAAACCTTCCTCGACCTCTACCGCATCCTGCCCGGCGTCCCCGCCGAACGCGCCTTCGAAGAACTCTCGACCATGCTCGGCCTGATCCGCCACCTCACCCTCGAAGCCGAGATCAACGGCGATCACATGGCCCTCGGCGCAGCCCGCTACCTCAGCGCCTTCGCCAAGGCCGTGGCCGATGACATCGAACTGGGCAAACTCTACCCCAACGCCCAGCCCTGACAGCGCGCCCTATCTGCCAGCCAGCACTTGGATTGAACCCACGCCCAAACGCCACAGTCCACCCTTCAGGCCCACCTTCCAGAGGCCTTGCAGAAGGAGACACCCATGAAAGGTACTGCTCTCTCAGCCCTGTTCGCGGCGGCCACCCTGCTGGCTTCCCCCGTGTTCGCCGCCGACGACCTGTGCGCCCTGAACCTGCAGAAAATCGACGACAGCATGGCCACCGCCGGCGCCACCTCCGAAGGCCTCGACAAAGCCCTCACCGAGCACGTCGACAAAGCCAAGGCCGCCCAGGCCTCCGGCGACACCAAAGAATGCATCGCCATTACCAGCAAAGTGCTCGAACGCCTGGAGAAAACCGACAAAGGCAGCGGCACCAGCGGCGGTAGCGGCGGCGCGTGAGGCCCGGCACGGGCGACGACAGGACCAGTTGTCGACGTCGCCCGCGCAAAGGCGTATACTCCGCCTTGCGTGCTGAAAAGCACGTTCAGCTAGAGCTGAGTGTGGGGCCGATTAGGATTCGACGCCGGTCACGAAACTCTAGGTGCATGCCGAGTTGGTAACAGAACTCGTAAATCCACTGTTGCAACTTTCTATAGTTGCCAATGACGAAAACTACGAGGGTTACGCTCTCGCTGCGTAAGCAGCTGAGCCCGCTCTCCTGGTAGCTTCGGCTCCAGCAATCACTAGGGGATGCCTGTAAACCCGAAGTGATTGTCATACAGAACAGGATCGTCGTGTAGCACGTTGGGGGCAAAGCGACTAAAACTTACCCAACTCGTCCAAAGCACCCTGCCACTCGGGCGGCTGCGGATTAACTCAGTAGAGACGGCTAAGCATGTAGTACCGACAGCGGAGTACTGGCGGACGGGGGTTCAAATCCCCCCGGCTCCACCAAATGATCAATCAAAGACGTCCACGGACGTCTTTTTTTGTGCCTGCGATCCAGTAAATACGCGGCTTCCAGCGCTTTTGCGGTCTTTTGAGAGTTTTTGAGTTCCAGCCGTTCGGGTATTCCAGGCGGTATTCCACCTCACCCGGTGCTAATCTTTGGAATACCGAATCAGTGCTTGAGGACAATCTCATGCCTGCTCAAAACCTCCGCCTCTCCGATCGACAGCTCAAGGGAGTCAAACCCGCGTCCAAGGATTATGTCCTCACGGACGGTAACGGTTTGCAGCTCCGGGTACGCAACAACGGCTCGTTGTTGTGGAATTTCAACTACCGCGAACCGGTGACCAAGAAGCGCATCAACATCGGCTTCGGGACCTACCCCGAACTGTCACTGGCGAACGCACGAAAGAAGGCAGTCGAAGCGCGCGAGCTGCTCGCCCAAGGTATCGATCCGAAGGTGCAGCGCAATACACTGAATGAAGCCAAGCGCGCAGAAACGGAACATACCTTCGAGAACGTGGCCACCGCCTGGTTCGAGCTCAAAAAAGACTCGGTGACCCCGGCCTACGCCGAGGACATTTGGCGGTCGCTCACGCTGCACGTGTTCCCCGATTTGAAGACGACACCACTCACAAAAATCACCGCGCCGATGGTGATCGCATTGCTTCGTCCAATCGAAGCGAAAGGCAGCCTGGAGACGGTCAAGCGTCTTAGCCAGCGGCTAAACGAGATCATGACCTACGGCGTAAACTCCGGCCTGATCTTCGCCAACCCGCTGACCGGCATCCGGGCAGTATTCAAGAAGCCCAAGAAAGAGAACATGGCTGCGCTGCCACCCGAAGAACTCCCCGAGCTCATGCTGGAGATCGCGAACGCCAGCATCAAACGCACCACCCGCTGCTTGATCGAATGGCAATTGCACACGATGACTCGCCCCGCCGAGGCGGCGACTACTCGCTGGGCAGACATCGATTTTGAAAGGCGTGTCTGGACTATCCCTGCGGAGCGTATGAAGAAGCGCCGCCCACACAGCATTCCGTTGAGTGATCACGCTGTCGCGTTGTTGGAGTCACTGAAGACTCACAGCGGCCATCGCGAATACGTCTTTCCGGCCGATAGAAATCCACGCACCCACGCCAATAGCCAGACCGCCAACATGGCGTTGAAACGTATGGGCTTCCAAGATCGGTTGGTCAGCCACGGCATGCGTTCGATGGCCAGCACCATCTTGAATGAACATGGGTGGGATCCGGAACTCATTGAGGTCGCACTGGCGCACGTCGACAAGGATGAGGTGCGCAGCGCCTACAACCGAGCCGACTACATTGAGCGACGGCGCCCGATGATGGCCTGGTGGAGTGACTACATCCAGAAAGCCGCGACCGGTAGCTTGCTTGCCTCAGCGTATGGCCAAGTCAGAGACAAGAACGTGGTGCCGATCCGCTAGCGCTGTACAGGCGCAATAACGGCGGCGACAGCAACTGAGCGCTCAAGATTCAGGGTAAGCAGCCTCGCTTATCCGCTTCTCAGCGCGGGTCCATCCAAACAGGGCTGCAAAGCCGCCCTGTTTGGATGGACCTCACTTTGAAGAGCTAAAAGCCACGACGTTGTCCGGGATTTACCACGGAATTCCACCAATGGATAACCGCTTTTCACGACCCCAAGAGCGCTGAATTTCGGCCCTTGACCGGGTTTATCCACAGGCGTAGAACTGGCCGTGCAAAGGCTGTCGATGACAGCACCCCAGGTGACCCGAACCTTAAAGGTCACGCCGCTCCCGCGGTGGTTCTCCCCAAGGGCGATTCGCATCCGGCAGCTCGCCCGGTCACTACCCATGTGATGGATGCTCTTACACGTATTGCGCTCGTGCGCCAGATACACCATACCTCGCTGCCCTGCAGCAACCTATCCGCTTGGCCGAATCTTGCGCCAACCTGTGCCCGTCTCTTTCTCTGGAAAGAGACGGGCACTTCTACCACTGCTGCAGCCCTGATCGCACATGGCTTTGCGGCATTCCCCCTCGTGACAATCGGCGTGACAAACGCCGATGTCACCAGCAACAGCCATGTAGATGATGGTGCCGCAGACCAAGGAATGGACTGCACCTGACTGACAGTCAGGCATGCCCCGGTCATCGCATTGCTGCTTGCACTTGGCTCAGGATCTTCAGGCGCTGGTCTCGTCAGCCAATGCTGCCTCCACCCGCCCACCGGTAACGGTG
Source organism: Pseudomonas sp. xss_2 (assembly GCF_043104195.1). NCBI lineage: Bacteria > Pseudomonadati > Pseudomonadota > Gammaproteobacteria > Pseudomonadales > Pseudomonadaceae > Pseudomonas > Pseudomonas sp. xss_2. The sequence goes on along the minus strand of NZ_JBICKL010000064.1, from coordinate 67,238 downwards.
TTCAGGAGGCCAGATCATGAGATGCCCTTGCTCCCGGACGTAAGGAGCCGCCAGTCCCGCGTAGTGGACATTCCCCACAGGTCGCAGGGGCCTTGATCCCTGATAACACTCAACATTCTTGGCGGGATGACGTGGGGCGAGGATCGGAGAGCGAACGATGAGGTGATTCGACATGGCATTGGTGGGCAAACGCAATGGCCGCAATTTCGGCTACGGCAGGCAATTGAGCTACGCAGGACCGCAGGCGCTGAAAGACATGTTTGGCGGTGGCCACTACGGCACGGTCAAGGCGCACTGTGATCGCTGGCAGGCATTCGTGAAGTGGTGCCGCTCCGGACAGGGGCCAGGTATCAATGATGCGCGGCAAATTGATCGCAAGGTATTGGCGGACTATGCGGCGTATCTGCGCAATGCGGTTGAGTGCGGTAGCCTCGCCATCAGCACCGCACAAAACCGCCTATCCAGCGTTAACAGGACAATGGCGGCGCTGCGCGGTGATCAGTGTGTGAAATTGCCCAGTCCGAGCAAGGCATTGGGTATGCAGCGCAGCGGGGTTCGACAGTCGGTGCCGCAGGGCCAAGACCGCGAACAGGTTAAACAGATCGTCAATACGTTGTGCAGCCAACATCAGCTACGAGCTGCCGCGATTGTTTTGTTGGCGCGAGCTACCGGCATGCGCTTGCGTGAGGCCATCTTGGCTGATCTGCCACGGCTAAGCCGCGAGGCTGATGACGTAGGCAGGATAAACATTCAGGACGGCACCAAAGGCGGCCGCGCCGGCGCCTCGGCGCCACGTTGGATTGCGGTGGACGACCATGTTCGAGGCGCACTTGGGTTTGCACGGCAGGTGTCACCTGCGGGTAGCCGCAACCTGATTGCGCCACACGAAAGCTACCTAAATGTCCTGCATCAAATCATCCGCCCTGCGCGGGAGGTCCTGCATGCACACAACTTCAAGGGCTTCCATGAGCTACGGGCGGCATATGCCTGTGAGCGCTATGAGCAAATCACTCAACACCGCGCGCCTATCAACGGCGGCCAATGTTGCCCGTTAGATCGGAACCTTGATCATGATGCCCGGAGACAAATCAGCTATGAACTGGGGCACAGTCGGATCGATGTGGTTGCGGCCTACATTGGGGGACGGGCATGAGCAAGCCGTTCGATATGGAGTTGTTCTTGGTTGGCGTGTTAAGCGGGTCGCACGCAACCCGGCAGCGCCACGTGCGACAGGCAAAAATCATCCAGGCCGAAATTGCAGCGCGCTGGCAGCGAGAAGTACCTTGGGCGTGGCAAAAAAAGCATGTGGTTTGGTTTCTTAAGCATCGCTTAAAATTACGCGGTGAAGCGACGCGGTATTACTACTTGCTGACGGTGAGGTTGCTCGCTCGTCGTTTACAAAAAAAATGGGTTTTCGATCTCTGAGTGAGACCGGCTGCTATCGCGCCACATGGGCGACGTCGACACCGTCAGCGGCGCATCAGACTTCCAACACAGGATCCCTGCGAGAGCCAAGAGCCTTTATTTCTTCCTTTTGTGGCAATGGGACAACTAGATCAATTCTTGTCTTTTTAGTCTTTGATCCGAGCTTTTGTGCTCCAGCACTAGAGTTTGCATTAAGAGCTTTAAAACCAAGTTCAGACGAGACGAGAACAGCCGAGAAAGCGGAGCTTACGTATACATATAGGAACTCCGAGACGGCTTTCAACGCAGCATCATCGATGCATCTAGGTTTTCCATGCAGAGCCTAAGCTTCACTTTTTGAGCACTCATGTTCGGTTGAGTCATGAACGATAATTAAAAATTTAAGTACGCATGAGAAAATAAAGAGAATAGCCCAACAGGCTATCCTCTTGAATTAGCATTCAGAGCATTTCAAGTAATACCTTATTATGCTCCAAGTACGCGCCTCAATCCTTTATCAAGGCTCTCTAAACTTTTTTCATCCCGCAAATCCACTGCATGAATACCAGATAAAACATTAGGTAGATTTGAGTCATCAAGCCGCACTGGAATTACTGGACTTGAAAACTTATCCTTGGAGCTCATTGTACTAAGTGCGGCTTTTAACTGTTGCGTCACCCACCTACTGTCGTAATCAAGATTACTTGAAACAATCAATATCGCGGCAGAACTTTCGGAAAGACCATTTTTAATAGCCTCCTCAATTCGTTGCCCGGGCGTAATATCTTCAACATCAACCCATGGATTATACCCTAACGCTTTTAAACCGCTGGCAAGTTTCTGAGCTTCCCCGGAGTCTTCCATTGCATGAATTATAAAAACCCGGCGAAGTTTATTCTTCCTCTGCATGGTGCGAGACAGGTATATGGATGATATAGCTGCGTAGACTGATGCCATTAAAGCAACTATTGTAACCAGCGACCCATCGATACCATTCCAAGGCTCAACGAAATACACCATAAGCGCTATTAATGCGCCTAAAGCAATAGCTGCTGGAACTATTTTTTCAAGTTCGTTGCGCTTCATTTAAGTCCCCTTGACCATGATGATAAAGGCTGCAAAGAGAGAGACTCCAACCAAGTTACAAATCAATCCTAGCCAAATAATCTGCCCAGTGGGATTGGCTGTTCTTCCTTCCCAGTCCTGATGTGTGGAAAGTATCCAGAGCAGAAGAAAGAAAGAGATAGCAAGAAAGGTTGCTGTTGCAGTTATTTTGTCAGACGGAGCAGTTTCAACAATTTTTTGCAAATCATAGAAATACACCATTGCTGAGCCTAGTGAGGCTAATGCAAGCTCTACTCCTAAATAGAAATCGGACTGCCGCCATCCGCCGCCTCGGACTAGTTTTTTGGCTACCGCACCACATAGCAATAGTATTAATGGAATGCCCAAAGCTATTACATAAGGATTATTGAGCATTTAATTTTCTTTTTTGGGGGTTGCGAGGCTTGTGATGAGAAGAATATTTAAGTCACTCACGGTAGCTTCTGTCCTTTTTAATATACTACGAGATTTCCAAGAACCGTATTTTTAAGGGTGGTAATTTGCCACACTTTCAGGTCAATTGCAACTGATTGCGACTTATTCGGAAGCCCCTAGCAATCAAAAGGAAACGATAATTTTTGACTGGCAATTTGACGGCGACCTTCTAACCGCTGTTCCGGCGCTATACCTTTCACTACGGTGACGCAGAGGTTGTTTTAAGTTGGCACAAGATAGCTAGCTTACTCAAGTGATTGGATCGAGTTATTAGGCGTAAAAGTTCGGAGATCTTTGAACGTACGGCTATAATGCTTCGGAAAAACTTCTACCTTTGTGCAAACCACAGTTAAAATATTATGGATGGCCGATTTTTCGCATGCCTTTCAACCAAGATTATGGAGGTCGGTAACTGTGATTTTTAAATCATTCGCATGTTTATCGGCGAAACCACCGACAGCGCAATATCATCAAGCATATGTCTGGCTGGCTGAAAGAGAACCGTAATATCGTGGCACGCCAGACAAATTCGCGAAAAGCTACGCCGCTATGCTCTCACTAGCTTGTTCTATGCGGTGCTTGCGACATCTATTTCGTACAGAGCCTGGTGTCAGGATTCCAACCTGAGCCAAGCCTCGTGCTTACAGAGAAAGTATCTGAAAATCTGAAATCAGCGCAGGTGAGAGTTTAAGTTGTCAACAATCCCCGGATTCAGAGATAACCGTCACTACAATAACGAGCCTTGTTAACATGAATGCGTGCCACCCGCGCCATCATTCAGCCATCTAGATTATAATCCTCCCCTAAAGCAGCGCTCAACGATAGGTCATTCAAGGAGGATTCTGATGGTTGTGCTCCCACCAGTGGTTTACGAGCAACGCTGCTCTGTAGGAAAGATCCGGCATCAGCTACAGCCAGCTATCACGACCCGAGTCATCAATGAGACCTTGGTGAACGTGTCGCCCCGCATCAGAGAACGCTTGTGGCTGCTTGAGTGTGGTAGCCGCGTCCTACTCACCAACCGGCCCAATGTGACTTTGCCCGACGGAGTGGATGGGATCATTCATCTGCGAGAGGACAAAGTCGTCTGGAGGACTCATCGCCTCCTTATCGATCTCAAAGCCCGAGTCCTCGAATCTGGGTGGGCCGATGTAGCCAGCGATGCGGCGGGGAGCTGGCAAAATCAACTATCATATCGAGCGGAACAACGTGACGCCAATGGGCAAGTCCCAACAGGACAGGAGGGATTGCGACCGCCCCAGTTAGGCGCTCTCTTTGCCATCGGGGCTCACTGGAGCCTCAATACACAGCCTGCAACGATTGTGATGCCCACCGGCACCGGAAAGACTGAAACGATGCTGGCTACGCTGACGGCGTACGGCCATTCGCCCACACTTGTGGTCGTTCCTTGGGATCTTCTACGCCAACAGACTGCGAACAAGTTTCAGAGTCTGGGACTGCTGCGCGCTCTGGGGGTGCTGCCAAACGAAGTGGAAAATCCAGTAGTCGGGCTGATCACATCCAAACCCAAGACGCTGGCAGATTTGGACATCTTCACCCAATGCAATGTGGTGGTTTCCACCATTAGTTCACTGGCATTCGAAGCTAGTAGCCCGCTCGCTGCTGAGATGGCTCAACGGTGCAAATCACTGATACTGGATGAAGCCCATCATGTCCCCGCCAAAACCTGGAGCGGGCTAAGATCAGCGTTTCACTCGCTGCCCATTTTGCAGTTTACTGCGACGCCTTTTCGCAGAGACGGTGAACTCGTCGACGGGAAAGTGATTTTCAACTACTCACTTGCCGCCGCGCAGCGTGACGGATATTTCAAGCCAATACATTTCGAGCCTGTTCACCAGCCGAGTGGTGGCACCCAAGCCGACCAAGCGATCGCCGTGACAGCCCTGGCTACGCTACGACGTGACTTGAACGCGGGGCTTAATCACCTGCTCTTAGCCCGATGCAGCAGTATTGTCCGTGCAACCTACGTAGAACGTCTTTACCGACACCTCGCGCCTGAGTTTCAGCCAATCCTGATTCATTCAAAGGTCAACGACACTGAAGCTAGGCTGGCCGATCTGCGCTCAGGGGTGTCCCGGGTCGTGATCTGCGTCGACATGCTGGGCGAAGGGTTTGATCTGCCCGAGCTGAAAGTGGCTGCGCTCCATGACAGTCATCGGAGTTTGGCTATCACGCTCCAGTTTATCGGGCGGTTCACCCGCGTGGCAGGAAGGAACATCGGCGAGGCGACGGTGGTGGCCAACATTGGCGACCAAGATGTCGCCCACTCACTGGAGCGCCTATATAGCGAAGACGCCGACTGGAATCAGGTACTGAGCGAGCTGAGTTCCAATGCTGTCCGGGAGCACAGGGAGTTGATTGAGTTCCTGCAGGCGTCCGAACGTCTGGATGAGGAAGGCGACTCGAAAATTTCTCTATCGCCTCAATTACTCCGCCCAGTTTTCAGCACTGCCGCTTACAGGGCTCAACAGTTTTTTCCCGAGCGGTTCCACCACGGGCTTTCCCCACAACTTCACATTGAAGGGGTCTGGCTCAACCGAGAAATGCGTACGCTTTACTTCGTCACCCGCGCCGAAGGCAGGGTTCGCTGGACTAATACCAAAGGCGTTCTCGACCGTGAGTGGACACTCTTCGTCCTCCACCACAATCCGGAGCTTGAACTGCTATTCCTGTCTTCAACTGATCATAGTTCTTTGTTCCCAGAGCTAGCGGAAGAAGTCACTGGGCAAGCAGACCTAATCCATGGCGAACAGATGTTTCGGATACTCGGCCATATAAACCGCTTGGTGTTTCAGAACATGGGCGTCAAGAAACACGGTCGGCGTAATTTGAGCTACGCCATGTACACAGGCGCCGACGTTGCGGTAGCACTCGGTGTAGCCGAGCGTAGCGGCTCCGTTAAGAACAATGTCAGTGGTACCGGTTGGGAAAATGGAGAGCGCGTTTCTGTTGGCTGCTCGTACAAAGGGAGGGTCTGGTCGAGAGAGCAAGGCTCCATACCGGAGTTCGTTCACTGGTGCGCTGCGGCTGGCGCCAAACTTCTCGATGACAGTATCGTTGTCGATGACATCATTGCAAACGTCCTCATTCCTAAGGAAGTGACAGCGTTTCCAAGCGACAGGAATGTGCTTGCTGTCGAGTGGCCGGCTGAAATCATGAGTATTGCGGAAGACAGGGTCGTGCTCACCACGCGGGCGTTTCCAAACGGCCTTCCTATCACGTTCGTCGATCTGAAATACCTTGATGTGCGAGATAACAGCATGAGGTTTGCCCTGAACTGTGACGAGGCCGGCCAGTTCGCAGATTTCACCTTAACGGTAGGCGAAGAGACCGGCTTCGTCGTCGCACAGACAAGCGGTGAGGCAGTCGAACTTACCATAGGGAAAGCGTCAGGGGCGCTCAGCCAATATCTGAGTTCATACCCACCGCTGGTACGGTTCGTCGACCTGAGTGAGCTGGACGGCAACATGCTTATCGAGCCTAAAGACCCTAGGCATCTTGAAATCGGAGAAGAGCGCTTCGAGGCTTGGGACTGGGCAGGGGTCGACATCACAAAAGAATCCTACTGGAAAGACGGCATTGCACGTGCTGACTCTGTTCAGTGGAAAGCCGCCCAGCACTTCATCCAGGGTGATTTTGAGATCGTTTTCGACGACGACGGAGCCGGTGAGGCCGCGGATCTTGTCTGTCTCAAGGAGGAAGATAATCGTATACGACTTGCGCTGATCCACTGCAAATATGCCGGAGGAGACACCCCAGGCGAACGCGTGAAAGATGTCGTGGAGGTCTGCTCCCAAGCGGTCAGGTCGGCCAAATGGAAATGGCGCTTTTCTGAACTCGGTAAGCACATGCAAAGACGTGAGGATCGGCTGCGCTCCCTGCACCGTCCAACGCGCTACCTTGCTGGAAATGGGGTGAGGCTCAATGACTTGATCAAGACAGCACGCTTCAAACCCATTGAAGCCGAAATTCTGATTGTTCAGCCGGGTCTATCTGCTGGTAATCGTACTGCTGATCAAAACCTCGTGCTGGCCGCCGCTGTGGCATATCTCAAGGAAACGATTGGGTGTGATATGGACATCGTTTGCAGTGGGTAGGCCGCGGTGGTGGTACCCAAGGTATCCCTCACATCAAGATAGTGCCAGGTTTTAGCAAATAGGTTCCCTTGAACACTGGAACCTATTTAACTGCGAACCACTAGTGGCGCTCAACGAAACTCAGATGACCGAGCATTCTCTTGATCTCGGCCGGATTTGCGTCAGCCGGGCAATTGTCGAGGAAGCGCGAAAACTCCGCAACCATTGCCGAATCAAATGAATCCCAACCGGCATATTTATAGTCAAACCTACTCAAATTGCACAGCGCATATGTAGCTTTTCCTTTGCCGTTATTGAGAACCCTGTAAATACGCCTTCCATCCACCACAGCAATCTCAATATGATCCTCATAAATATCAAAATGAGGATGAATGATTTTATAGCGCCCAACACCCCGCGGATAAGAGACTGACCTCACCCCAACTAAAATATCGTGATCATCTTTAGGATTATTGCACTCCTTACAAGCGATCGCGAGATTCTCAGGATGAAATAGAAACTCAGGATAAATAGACTTGGCTAGTATATGCTCGATATCCCATGTATAACCATGCTCTTCTTTTTTCTCAATCTTGCAATATGCACACCGATAGCCTTGCTGTATCAAGTAGTGATCACGAATGTACTTCCGAACTGCCAAAATTGGCCCAGCAGTGCCATTCCAGAGATCATGATCAACTTTGTCATATGCATCAACAAAGTCTTTGATAGCGCCTTCATAATTCACCTTGATCATGTTAACCAGCCATAACTTTTACTTGATCAAGAAGATGAAGCACTGGATCCGATTCATCTAGACGGTCTCTCACATATTCCAACTCCCTAAGCTTTGACCTATCCAACCTTGAAAGAGGCTGCCCCTTATTAACTTTGGACAGGATAACGAGAAGAGTCCTGATGAGATATTCGTTTTTATAGCCGGGCTCATGAAAAACTTCGCTCAGCTGATAGTCAGCTGATTTTTTTGCATAATCCTCTGGGCGCAAAAGATTACTGGTTTCTAAATCTGCGACGAACCCATTCTCCGATGTCAAGCCCGCAACTAGTTGAGGAGAGTGTGTCGCAATAATGAAATGACACCCTCGATAGTTTGAAAACGCCCCCTGAAGGATCCCAATAAACTCAGACTGCCATTTTGGATGCAAACTTATCTCTGGCTCATCTATACAAATCAGTGAGCCATCCTTGATCAAAGAGGACATTCCCAAGAACATTAAAAACATACATTGCTGGCCTGAGCTAGCATGATCCAGCAGCACTCTATCTTTTGTTTTCTTGTCATAGAGATGTATTCGGAAAACCTTGAGAAGCCCGCACTCAATTAGCACAGGCAAAATATGCATGTACTCGCCCACACCATCTTGACCCCACATACCTGTATCGAAATCGTACCTAACTGTCGAAGCTCGACTTGTTTTGAATCCATTAGAAAAAAACGAAATCGCTGGCAAAATTTCCTTTTCAAAATCGTATTTAAAGCCACTCTCTGTACGACGAATTGCATCCTCCAAGTACGCTCGCGAGTTTCCGTTTCTTTGTGGCAAAAGCGCTGAATTGATTCTCAGCTCTAGAATAACGCGCGGAAGGAATCCAATGTAATCTAAAATATAGTCAAACCTAACAGACCGATCCCTTTCGATTTCAAATCTTGAAATCAAATTAGCTATCGATTTTGATATCACTGAGCCAGGTGATGATCGAAAGCCTGAGAGGCCAAGATAATGATATCCCTTCAGCTCACGCTCTTTAATAAAATATGGATTCGGCTTTGGGAACCGGTCAAACCTGCTATTCGAAACAGCAATCACTTGTGATGGCTGCGAAACAGACCTAGGCGACTCGACCACTTCATGAGCTGAGTTTTCTCGTCTATCTGAAAAAATATATGCGTTTGCGATTTTACTCAACGCCCTGGTCTTACCTACCGCATTTCGACCAACCAATAAGGTGTATACATTGTGATAATTATATGTTTCAGAGCTAATCTGAACAAATTCTCTACCGACATTAACTGCCTCAACCTGGAACTTCATACTACATCCCTATAAATCAATATGCTCCTGCGAGCAGAACGATCACAATTTGCTTAATTTAGTGCTGGGCTATGGGGACAGCTCGTCAGCGGAATTTATGGTTAGCGCGCCATCGATGTCAACATGACATCACCGCTTGATCATCGGCCCCTTGGATAGCGCCCAAGATTCCTCTCCTCGGCGCGCGAGGTATCTGCTCGAAACCAGGCGCAATGCAGAGCCGGCCAGGACTTTGATCGGTGAGAAGCGACCGTCAGGCCAGCCGAGCGCTAACGTGGATTCACGCGCGGTTTGTGACCACGGTTGGGCAACCATTCGACTGAGGGTGATCGCGCCGTAAAGCTGAGTCCAACGAAAGAGCTGGATATCGCGATGAGACCCATCCCAAATGCGTAAGCGTCCAGTGAACACTCCTTCCAAACTCCTGCATTAAGGGCGGTGGTGTCCGCCTATTTAAAGTGGACGCGATCCTCCTTATCGCAAGGAGTGCCATGGGCCAACGAAGCTCTTACCCCATATCTTTCAAGGCCCAGGTCGTGCCGGAATGCCTACAACCAGGCGCCACTGTCAGCCCTCAAGTCCCTGTAAACAATTAAACGGCGTTGCGACGCTGCTGCCATAGCAAGACGGCGGATAGCGAGCACTGCTGAGCAATCTGGCCGGCAGCCATCAGGTCAAAATCAAAAAAATCTGCGGACACAGCAAAAACTCTTACAATCCAAGGCCGGATTTCCTACAGATTTCCCCCACCGACGCCCAAGAGATAACTCCGTGAGTGACTCAGACAGCTCATCCGCGCCACTGGTTGACGTAGTGAAGCTTGCCGCATCCCTACAGCGGTTCGCAGATGATCGCGACTGGCAGCAGTTCCACTCCCCCAAGAATCTCATCCTTGCTCTCACTGGCGAGGTAGGCGAGCTGTGCGAGATTTTCCAATGGATGAGCGATGCCGATTCGATCTCAGCTGCAACAGATCCCGAAATCGGCCAAGCCGTCAAGGATGAACTGGCGGACGTACTGATGTACCTGGTTCGCCTGAGCAGCGTACTCGGCGTTGATCTCAACGAAGCGGTGACACGGAAACTCGCCTCGAACGGCCAGAAGTACCCCGTAGATAAAGCCAAAAGCAACAGCAAAAAGTACGACCGACTCTGACCAACGCGCATCTAAGGACAACCCGTGATCGTTTACGCTGCGACCAAACAGCAATTTCTCAAAGACAACGATAACGATGACATTGAGGAGGTGATCCTCAGGCATTACAAGGAAGCTACCGGCAAGAACGTTGGCACCTCGGAAATCAGGTCGTGGCAAGGATCCCTGACGTACATGGCCAAGGTCCTTAGAGACGAGGGCCTGCCGAGCGATGCAGGCCTGGCCATTGAATTGCACATTCCGCAGTCGTCGAAGCGAATCGACTTTCTACTCACCGGTCGCGACGAAAACCAGGCAAAAAAGGCCGTACTGATCGAGCTGAAGCAATGGAGTAAGGCCAACGCCACAACCAAGGATGCCATCGTCAAAACGGCATTGGGTGGTGGCCTCATTGAGACCATTCACCCGTCCTATCAGGTGTGGTCATATGCAGCGCTGTTGGAAGGCTTCAACGAGGCGGTGTATGACAAAAGCATCGAAATCCGTCCGTGTGCCTACCTCCATAACTACGTCAGCGACGGCGTCATAGATTCTGCTCACTACGAGCCCCACATCAGCAAGGCTCCGCTGTTTCTGAAAGGCCCGGAAGAGCTCAGTAAACTCAGAAGCTTTCTGAAAAAGCATATAAGTCATGGCGACAACAAAGAGATTCTTTACGAGCTGTCCGAAGGAAAAATTCGCCCCTCCAAGGCACTAGCCGAAGCGCTCGGGGGGTTGATGAAAGGCAAACCCGAGTTCGTATTGATTGACGATCAGAAAGCAATTTTTGAGTCGGCGCTGGCGGCGGCAAGCGAGGCCTCGGACCAAGCCCCCAAGGTGATGATCATCGAAGGTGGACCGGGCACCGGGAAAACTGTTCTGGCTATCAATCTGCTGGTGAAGCTCACCGAATTGAAGCTGATGAGCAAATACGTCTCCAAGAATGCTGCCCCACGCAAGGTCTACGAAAGCAAACTGGTTGGCACCATCAAGCGCAGCCATTTCTCGAATTTCTTTTCAGGGTCTGGGGCATTCATCGACACTGAGCCCAACACATTCGATGCGCTTATCGTGGACGAAGCTCACCGGCTGAATGAGAAAAGCGGGCTTTACGGAAACCTTGGGGAGAACCAAATCAAAGAGCTGATTGACTCAGCGAAATGCTCAATTTTCTTCATTGATGAAGACCAGCGTGTAACCTTAAGCGATATCGGCAGCAAGCAGGCGATACGCGCCTTTGCAAAAGCCAAGGGTGCTGTGGTTGAAGAACACGTGCTGTCTTCGCAGTTTCGCTGCAGTGGTTCTGACGGTTACCTGGCATGGCTGGATGACACGCTAGGCATTCGCTCGACGGCAAATCCGATGCTTGAGGCTCAAGAGTACGAGTTTAAGGTGTTCGACTCACCTCAGGCGATGCATGAAGCAATCAACGAGAAAAACCACGGAAACAAAGCTCGTGTGGTCGCGGGCTATTGTTGGCCTTGGTTGAGCAAGAAAGACCCCACCGCTGCTGATATCGTCATTGGTGACTACAAACGCCAATGGAACCTGGATCAGGATGGCAGCCTATGGATCATCGCTGAGAACTCCATCGAGCAGGTTGGCTGCATTCATACCTGCCAAGGTTTGGAAGTCGACTACATCGGGGTGATCATCGGGCCAGACCTAGTCGTACGTGACGGTAAGGTAGTGACATCCCCGGATGAGCGCGACAAGCACGATAAATCGATTCGCGGCTGGAAAAAAATGATGAAAGAGCAACCTACCCTCGCGAAGAATGAAACAGACCTGATCATCAAGAATACATACCGAACCCTGATGACACGCGGAATGAAGGGTTGCTACCTGTACTGCACCGACAAAGAGACTGCGCAATACTTCGAGAGTCGGCTTAGCCAACACAGCAATCATTGACGGTATCGTTTGCTAGGAGCCCCTGTACCTGCGAGCGCAGGGGCAACAATCAACAGCTCGACCATTGGCTTGATAGATTCAGCCCCGATTAGTTTTGGAGGGCGGAGCTCAAAAAGCACCGTCCATCGGAATCCAGACCACGCAGCGTTCCAACTGGTATTCCAAGCAAGTTGACCAAACAATTATTTACTAGCCAAAACAGATAGATACCGACTTGTTTCAGATTACCCCGGCCACCAAATGATCAAAAAAAGATGTCCGCGGACGTCTTTTTTTTTGCTTGCGATCCAGTAAATACGCGGCCTCCAGCGCTTTTGCGGTCTTTTGAGAGTTTTTTGAGTTCCAGCCATCGGATATCCCACCCAAGCGGTATTCAAGGCCATCTGGTGCTAATCATTGGAATACCAATCAGTGCCTGAGGGACCTTTCCAAGGTACCTCGACAAGCACGACATAGACTGTCGCCACCACTGTCATCCTGACTGCACTTGGTAATCATTAGGTGCAGCCATGCCAATCGCTCCCCCGCCCTTTACCCTCGTCTGCCAGAACTGCTCCTGGAAGAAGACCTTCCTCCCAGCTAGTGACGTGCTGTTGCTGAACCATGACTGGTTCACCCACTGCCCCTCCTGCGATACCCCTTCGCCTCACCGTCGCACGGCTACCCCCAAAGAAGTGCTCAAGACACGGCTGGAACTATTCCTGACTGACCACCGCTAAATTTTCGCCCGCGCGACACGGGTTGTCGTGCAGGCTTGGACAATGACCCACATCCTCTAGAGGGCCCCACGATGAAAAACCTGCTCGCCACCATCGGACTCTTCGTGGTGCTGACCAAGGGCTACGAGTTCTACCGCGAATACAGCGAGATGAAGCGCGAGCGCGAAAGACAGCGACCCGCCGCAGGCTGAAAGAAGGCTATCTCCCTGAACAACTGATGGCACAAAGCCATTCAATTGGGTAGGATTCCTGCCAACTTGACGCCAATCTGCTGGCGCTCAGTAGAGACATAGAACCAGGTAGTTACCATGTCCCAAGCGAAGGATACGCTGCTCAGGCTGTTCGCCTTGCTACGCCTGATCCCCACCGAACCTCAGCGTATTGCAACCCCGACCCTGCTCGAAAAGCTTCGTGACAGAGGCTTCTCGGTCACCCTGCGCTCGATCCAGCGTGACTTGAACCGCTTGTCGATACCGTTCTCCCTGCAGTGCGATGACAGCGAAACTCCCTTCCGCTGGAGCTTCACCCGCGAGGCACCACTCAAGCTGGAAGACATGGACGCGCCCACGGCACTGGCGCTGTTCCTGTCGGAAAGCCACTTAAGCCCGATCCTGCCGCAAAGCGTTCTGGACCAACTGGGCCCGCAGTTCCGCCGGGCCCGTAACTTCCTCAATGGCCTGGGTGGCAACGGCCTGGCCGACTGGGCAAAGCGGGTTCGCTCACTGCCCAACGGCAAAACCCTGCTCCCAGCGCAAGTCAGCGCACATACCTGGGCCCAAGTATCGGCCGCCCTCCTGGAGCGCAAACAGCTGGAAGTGGCCTACCGCAGCCGCAGCAAGGGTGAACTCAAGCGTTTTCGCCTGCACCCGGCTGGCCTGGTATCGCGCCATGCGGTGAGCTACCTGCTGGCTTCTGTGGATGGCTACAGCGACCTGCGCCAATTCGCCCTGCACCGGATCACCGAAGCGGCATTGCTCGAAGAGGCCGGACACGAACATGAAAGCTTCGACGTGGATGCCTACATCGCCAGCGGCGTTTTCAGCTTTCGAGAGGCCGAGGCCCAAGTCGAGCTGATCGCCGATGTTCGCCCGCAGATCGCTGCCCTGCTCAACGAAACGCCGTTGAGCCAGCAGCAGACTTTGAGCGACGTTTCCGAGCAGGGCTGGCACCGCCTGCACGCCACCGTGCCGCTAGACCGCGAAACGCTGTGGTGGATCTTCGCACTGAATGAAAACATTCGCCTGCATGCGCCCCAGGTATGGGTGGACGAAGTATGCGAGCGACTGAATTCAATGCAGGCGCTGTACCAGAACACTCACGCAACCCAGCAACTGCAACCCGCCTGACCTTCAACGATCAAAAGGATATTGCCATGCCACTTCCCCTCATCCTCGGCGCTGCTGCGCTGGTAAGTGCGGCCTACGGCGCCAAGAAAGGCTACGACGGCTACCAGAAACACTCGGAAGCCGATGACATCGTCAACGCTGCCAAAGCGCGTTATGCCGACAAAAAGGAAGCGTTCGACGTACAGGAAAAAGCCACTAACGCGGCACTTGAGATGCTGGGCCGGGAAGAACTCGAGATTGGCAAGAAGTTCGACGAATTCAAGACCCTCGCCAACGATTTGCTGGACAAGCTTAACGCAGACCGCCAGGACAAGCTGAAGATCAGTATTCCGAAGCACAAGCTGCAAAGCATCGAGAGCTACAGCTACACCGCTGTTGGCGTGCTGGGTGCCACCGCAGGAGCAGGCATCGCTGGCGCTGCGGCCGGGTTTGCCGTATATGGCGGTGTCATGGCGCTGGGCGCGGCCTCCACTGGCACTGCCATCTCCTCGCTGGCCGGGGTGGCCGCGACCAACGCAACGCTGGCGGCAATCGGCGGCGGCTCGCTCGCCACAGGCGGCTTGGGCATGGCTGGTGGTACCGCCATCCTGGGCGCGGCCGTGGCAGGTCCGGTACTGGCTATCGCCGGCTGGGCCTATGACAGCCATGGCGATGAAGCGCTGAAGAACGCCCACAAGGCTGAACGCGAAGTGGACAGTGCGATCACCAAGCTGCAGAAAGCCCAGCAGCAGTTGAGCAAGGCAGAAGACTATGCATTCGACATCAATGACGTCTTGAAGTCGGTGTACGGACAGTTCGACAAATACTTCGAACACCTCAAGTACGCAGCCCGCCGTATCGAAGACATCCGCTCCCGTAAGCTAGACCCGCACGCTGAAATGGCCAGCATGAGCGAAAACATCCTGCGCGCAATCAACAACGGTTTTGCTCTGGCCGCCATCCTGGTCGACCTGATCACTACCCCTCTGTTCAAGGTCAAGGAAGTGAACGGCAATGTGGTCAAGGACAAGAATGACGTCCCAGTCATGGCTACCGATGCCGATGGCTCGATGATCCTCAACAGCTCCAAGCTGGACGAGCAGATCAGCGAAACCAAGACCAAGGCGCAAGGCGTCGAGCCCGCCTGATGCCCTATGCGGGGCCGAAAGGCCCTGCCTTAGCTTCGCCCTTCTCTCATTCGTCATGGATGCCTTTATGCACGCCGCAGCGCAAGACTTCCCTTGGGCCGAAGAGCTCGAAAGAACCGTAATTACCAGCCTGACCACCAGCTTCGGCCTGGACTTCCTGCTGTTCAAGGACAAACTCGGCGGCGAAGTGGACACCATCAACAACGTGCGCAACGGCGTATGGGCGACCGACGCAGAAAAGCAGCGTTTCGAGCAGCGTGGAGAGTACGACTCCACGCCCTACCACCAACATGCGAATTACATCGCCACTGGCCAGAAAGACAAGGCTAGCCAGGCAGCTGGCACTCTGAAGGACCCTTACCGCAACAAGGTGATGGCTGCCCATGAGCAGCGCAACCTGGACCACGTGATCAGCGCCAAGGAAATCCATGACGATGCCGGGCGGGAGCTGGCCGGGCTAAGTGGTGTGAAATTGGCCAACCAGAGCAGCAACCTGCAGACCACTCACGAGACGGTCAACAAGTCGAAGAAGCAGACGCCGATCAACGAGTATCTGGACAAGCTGCCGGGCCTGATCTCCAACCATGAGAAGTCGCTGGCGGGCGACCGCGCGCGGCTGACGAAAATGCCGCGCGAAACGCCTCAGCAGCAACATGAAGCCCGCGCGCTGGAAGACAAGATCCGCAAGACCGAAAACAAGATCGACGAGCTCAAGGCCGTGGACCCTGAAGGTATGCGCAAGCGTGATGCCGAGGCTCGGGCTCCTTACGATCAGCAGATCAACAAGGCCTATTACACTAGCAGCAAATTCCTCCACCAGACTGCCCATGCCGCCGGCTCGGCAGGCCTGGCCATGGGTACCCGGCAGATGCTTGGATTAGTGATGGCGGAGGTATGGTTTGAACTGCGCGAGCAACTGCCGGCCCTGCTGGACAAGCTCAAGCACAAGTTCAGCCTGGAGGCCTTCGTCGACAGCATCAGCAAGTCGCTCAAGGGCATCTGGACGCGGGTGCAGACGCGTTTCAACGACTTCCTCGTGGCGTTCAAGGATGGCGTGTTTGCCGGTGTGCTCGGGAGCCTAACCACCACCGTGTTCAACATCTTCGCCACCACCCAGACAATGGCGATCAAGATCATCCGAGAGCTGTGGGGCCAACTGGTCAAAGCCATCAAGCTGATGGTGTTCAACCCAGACCAACTAAGCTTTGTGGAGCAGTGCCAGGCGGTGACCTCGTTGCTGTCGGTGGGTGTTGCCACGGTGGTGGGCACCATGGCCTACACCCAGCTGGTGCCGTTCCTCAGCTTCCCGTTCGGCACCGAACTGGCCGCATTTGCCGGTGCGCTGGTGACGGGCCTGGTGACCCTTGGGCTGAACTACTTCCTGCTGCACAGCGCGATGGCACGCAAGCTCTGGGCCTTCATCGAATCGCTGACACCGCACGCCGACACGGTGCTTGAGTTCCAGGCAATCAACGCGGAGTTGGACCGCTACCTGCTGGAGCTGAGCCGGTTGGAGTTCAATCTGGACGTGGAGGAGTTACAGGCCTTTACCCAGGAGCTTGAGGCATGCAATGACGAGATCCAGCGTAGTGCGATACTGCAACAGGCTGTGGTCGCTCGCGGGATCGAGTTGCCGTTCGAGATGGGTAATGCGGCCAGCACGCGCAACTGGCTGGCTTCGCTGGTATGACACTACCAGTGTTTCCCTGCACACAGTGCGGGCTGTGCTGCCGCAATGTGCATCTGGCGGAACAAACGCAGTATCTGGATCGGGGGGATGGAGCTTGCCGGCATTACAGTGATGCCGACAAGCACTGCCTGATCTACGAGACCCGGCCGGATATCTGCCGGGTCGACCGGCAGTATCATATGCACTATGCGCAGCGGTTCAGCTGGGAGGCGTTCGTAGAGGTAAATGTGGAAGTCTGCAAGCTACTGCAGCGCCAGGCGCAGAAGTGAGCTAAGCCACCACATTCACAAAAGCACTGCGCCCCTTGTGGAAGCAATTTATTTTTGTGGGAACCGGCATTACCCTCAATTGGTTGACGTAGGCTTGCTCGATCTCATCGCCATGCGCGACAGGAGGGGGTCGGTTCCAGCCGCTGTTTCCCGATCTGCCCCTATGCAGGTCAGGCCGTTCCAACCGGTGCTTCTCCCAAAGACGATTCGCCTGCGGCAGCTCGCCCGATCACTCTCCAGTGATGGATGCTCTCCAAACCTACTTCGCTACCCTGCAGCAACCTATCCGCCTGGCCAAATCTTGCGCACACCAGCGCCCGCCTTTTTCCAGAAAAGACGAGCTTCTATTATCAGGAGTTCAGTAAATACAGAAAGTTAGGCTGCCCCTGCTGCTGCGGATCATCCCAGCCAAAGTTAAAATTCCAGTGCCAGTCTCATCTCGAGACGGCACCTCGCCCCACCACCAAGCCGCCACTCCTGCGCTACATGCCCGCGAGGCCCCAAGTGACGGCCACTCAAGCCGTCGGCTTACGCAACAAAACATCCACCGCAAAAACCCCCAGCACCGTCCCCGAAACCCACCGCTGCGTACGCATAGCCGAAGGTCGCTCTGCCAAGAAGCGACTGACCCTCGAAGCCGCCAGTACGATCAGCCCGTTAACCGTCACGGCAATGACGATCTGCACCAACCCCAGCTGCAGAAACTGCTGCAAGGTCGAGCCTTGAGAGGGGTCGATAAACTGCGGAATCAGTGCCGAGTACATCAAGGCGATCTTGGGGTTTAGCAGGTTGGTGACCAAACCCATGGTGAACAGCCGCCGTGGCGAATGCGGGGGCAGCTCTCGTGCTTGGAACGGTGAGCCGCCATTGGGCTTGAGCATGTTCCAGGCCAGATACCCGAGATAGATCCCCCCGGCGACACGCACCACGTCATAAGCCAGCGGTACGGCCTTGAACAAGGCCGCCAGCCCCAGCGCCGCTGCGACCAGATAACACACGAAGCCCAGGGCCACGCCTGCAAGCGAAATCAACCCTGCCAGGCGCCCTTGGGAAATCGCCCGGGAGGTCAGGTAGACCATATTCGGCCCTGGTGACAGGACCATGCCCAGGGCGATGATCGCCACCCCAACCAGGCTCTCGATTGGCATCATCAACGTACTCCCTCATCCTTGGGTTTATCGGCCACCGTCGGCGCCTCGCGCCACTTTTCACCCCGCTAGAGGAGGTGTTGGGCGCGCTGGGCGGCTGGCCGAATCATAATTTCGTCAGTCTTCACATGCGCCGCAAATTCAGCGTTAGACACTATCACCAGTGCCCCATGCTGCCCAGTCAGCGTACGTCTCACGCTAGGGTAAATGGCCTTGTCTATTTAAGCGCCAGCCTGCTTGCACTTCAGCTAGCTGCAGACTGGCGTGCGTTCGAGCAGGGCTCGTTCACCTGCGGCAACGGCCGTCGCAACAGCACACCGACCACCACGGCAAAGACCAGGGCAGCAACACCTGCCGTCAGCAACACCGCCTCAAACCCACCCACAAACGCCCCCCGAGCCACCGGCGCCACCACCTCGCGCAACCCAGGCTCAAGCAAAGCCAACGCCGCCGGCAGATCCCCCGCTGCCACTCGCGTAGCCATCTCCCCGACTTTATCCACAGCCTGCGGCGCCACCCCAGCCATCGCTTCGCGCAGCAACTGCCCACTGCGCGCCGCCAAGATCCCTCCCAGCACACCAATCGCCAACACGATCGCGCCAAACCGCGTAGTGGTACTCAACCCTGACGCCATCCCGGTTCGCTCACGCGGCACACACGCCATGATGTTTTTCTGCGTATCGCCATTGAGCAGCCCCGCACCAGCCCCCAGCACCACGCTTGCCAGGGCAAAGCCAAGATAACCGCCCTGCCCCGCCGCCCAGGCACACAGCAAGTTCCCTGCGCCCACCAACACCAACCCAAGCGCGAACACATCAGCCGGCGCCATTCGCGCTGCCAGGCGCATCCCCCAGCGCGGGGTCAGTAGCATCGCCACCGCGAACGGCAGCATTCCTGCGCCAGCAGCCAGCGCCGACATCTGCAGGCCGTTCTGCAGGTACAGCGGCAGCAGGGTCATCATCACCTGGGCGCAGGCGGCGTAGGCGAACATGCCGAGCAAGGCGCCGATGAAGCGGCCACTGCGCATCAGTCGCAGGTCGATCATGGGCCTGGCCTGGGCTCGCTCTACCAGTACGAACAGGGCGAACAGCACGACGGCAATCAGCAGGCGGCGGAGCGTGGTGGCGCTGTTCCAGCCGACTTGGTTGGCGTCGATCAGCGCCCAGATCAGGCAGCCCAGGCTGGCGGCGAAGGTCAGGCTGCCGAGGGGGTCGAGGCGGGCTGCGGCGCTGTCGCGCGATTCCTCCACGCTGTGCATGACCATCGCGCCGAGTATTACCACCAGCGGCAGGTTGATGTAGAAGATCCAGCGCCAGCCCAGGGTGCTGGCGATCAGGCCGCCGAGCAGGGGCGCGAAGGTGATGGTCGCGCCCATGCAGGCGCCCCAGAAGGCCCAGGCGCGCATGCGCGCTTCGGGTTCATGGAAGCGGTTGCCGATGGCGGCCAAGGCGGCGGTGAGCAGCATGGCTGCGCCGATACCTTTGGCGGCCCTGGCGAGGTCGAGGAACAGCAAGTCAGGGGCGGCGCCGCAGGCCAATGAGGCGATGCCGAATACTGCCAGGCCGAGCATCAGCATGCGTCGTCGGCCGAAGCGGTCGGCCAGGCTGCCGGCGGGTAGCAGGCAGGCAGCGAAGGCGAGCAGGTAGGCGCTGACCACCCATTCGATGTCGGCGAACGAGCCGGACAGGTCGCGGGCGATGCTCGGCAGGCTGACGGCGACGATGTTGGTGTCGAGGATGATCAGGGCGCAAACGGCCGAGGCGGTGAACAGGGTGAAGCGGGCGGAGGCTGGGGTGGGCATGTATGGCTCCTGGATTGGATAAGCTGCTAGGACGCTATCGCGGGGCAAGCCCGCTCCCACGAGGGTGTACTGGGCTTGAGTGGGCTTGCATGGATCCTGGAGTGGATAAGCTGCAAGGACGCTATCGCTGGGCAAGCCCGCTCCCACGAGGGTGTACTGGGCTTGAGTGGGCTTGCATGGCTCCTGGATTGGATAAGCTGCTGGGACGCTATCGCGGGGCAAGCCCGCTCCCACGAGGGTGTACCGGGCTTGAGTGGGCTTGCGTGGCTCCTGGAGTGGATAAGCTGCAAGGACGCTATCGCGGGGCAAGCCCGCTCCCACGAGAGCCCACTCCACAGAGCCTGCTTTCACAGGGCCTGCTTTCACAGAGCCTGCTTCCACGTAAGTTCGCTCGAACTTGCTGGGACACCTTCGTGGGAGCGGGCTTGCCCCGCGATAGCAATGCACCATTCAACGCGGCGGGTCGCCGGGCTTTGCCGCCACGGTTCCTGCCTTGTAGTGTTAGCTTCACCATAGCGCTGTGCGTCGTCCTGTTTGTTAGCCGCCGCGCGCTGCGTCATTACCCAACAGGTAACGAGCCTTCATGGAAATCCGCCACTTCCGCTACTTCCTCTGTGTCGCCCAGCATGGCCATTTCACCCGGGCCGCTGAGCAGTTGGGCATTGCCCCGCCCACCCTCAGCCGGCAAATCCAGGACATGGAGCGCGAGCTGGGCGTGCGGTTGTTCGAGCGCAATCAGCGCGAGGTCAACCTCACGGCGGCAGGCCAGGCACTCTTGCTTGAGGCCGAGCAGGCGGTGCGCCAGTTCGATGCGGCGCAGTTGGGCGCACAACGCGCCGGGCGTGGTGAGAGTGGCTTGATCGAGTTGGGCTACGTGGCCTCTGCCGCCTACTCGGGGATACTCCAGGCGCAGGTGACGCGCTTCAGCGCCGCCCACCCCAGCGTGCGCCTGAACATCCGCGAAACGCCGATGGTCGATCTGCCGGCCCAGGTGCGCGATGGCCAACTGGACGTCGCCTACGTGCGCTCGCCCATGGAGTTGCCGGATGAGCTGGACGCCATCGCCCTGCATCAGGAAGGTTTCGTCCTGGCGCTGCCGGCCAGTTCGCGGATCAATGAGTTGAAGAGCATCCCCGCCTCGCGCCTGGCCGAGGAGACGTTCATTCTCCCCGAGCAGATTTCCGGCACCCTCGAAGTGGCCGCCCTGGGTGGCTTCGAGCCGCGCCTGGGGCCGCAGCCGGGGAGCCTGGTGGCGGTGATTACCCTGGTGTCGCTGGGCCAGGGGGTGGCGATCGTGCCGGAGTCGGTGGTGGCGCGGATTCGCCTGCCGCAGGTCAACTACCGGCCGGTGGAACACTGCCAGGCCAGCTCGTGGCTGAGCCTGATCCACCGGCGTTTCGAGAAGGCGCCAGCGGTGGTGCGCTATATCGACAGCGCACGCCAACTGTGAAAAGGCAGGCGCAAAAAAAGGGCATCTGTCGCCAGATGCCCTCCTAGGTCTCGACGCCGCTCTAGCCGACCGAACGCATGCCCACTGCTCGCTGGTGGCCGCGGGTCGTCACGATCCCGAGGAACGAGATGAAGATCGCCAGGCTCAAGGTGGCGGTCACTTCCGCCCGGTGCTCTTCGGTATACATCATCACGCTCAAGGCCCCAGCGATGAAAATGATCACCGCCCAGGTCAGCCAGGGGAACAGCCACATGCGGAACTTGAGCTCGGCGTTCTCCCGCTCCAGGCGCCGGCGCATGCGCAGCTGGGAGATGGCGATGACCATGTACACCAGCAAGGCGATGGCGCCGGAGCTGGCCAGGAGGAACTCGAACACGCCCTTGGGAGCGAAGTAGTTGAGGATGGCGATGGCCGCGCCGATCAACGTGCTTCCGAACACGGCGGCGCGAGGCACGCCAACCTTGGAGGTGTTTTTCAGCATCGCCGGGGCATCACCACGCTTGGCCAGCGAGTACATCATCCGTGAGGCGATGTAGATCGATGAATTCATGCAGCTGGCCACTGCCACCAGCACCACGAAGTCGACCATGAAGGCGGCGTTGGGGATGTTCATGATCTCCAGCGCGCGTTGGTAGGAGCCCACCACCGCCAACTGTGGATCGTTCCACGGCACCACCGAGATGATCACGAAGATCGACAGGATGTAGAAGGTGCTGATCCGCCAGATCACCGAGCGGGTGGCCTTGGCGATGTTGCGCGAAGGGTCGCTGGATTCGGAGGCGGCGATGGTCACCGCTTCTGTACCGATGAAGCTGAACATCACGGTGATGAACGCGCCGATTACCGCCGACCAGCCCTTGGGCGCGAAGCCGCCGTATTCGTCCACCAGGGTGCTCAAGCCACTGACTTCGCGGTTGGGTAACCAGCCCATCAGGGCAGCGAAACCGAGGCTGATGAAGCCGAGGATCGCCGCCACCTTGAGAATCGCGAACCAGAATTCGAACTCGCCGTACTTGGCCACGCTGAACAGGTTGGTCCCGGCCAGCAAGACGATCGACAGCAAGGCAAAGATCCAGCTGTCGACCTGGGGAAACCAGGCGTTGAGCACATGCCCGGCGGCCAGCGCTTCGATGGGAATCACCAACACCCAAAACCACCAGTACAGCCAGCCGATGGTATAGCCGGCCCAGCGGCCAATGGCCTGGTCAGCGTAGGTGGAGAACGAACCGGTGTCGGGATGGGCCACGGCCATTTCGCCGAGCATGCGCATGACCAGGACGACCAAGGTCCCGGCCACGAAGTAAGAGATTATGGTGGCTGGGCCGGCTGCTGCGATGGCATGTCCGGAGCCGACGAAAAGCCCTGCACCGATAATGCCCGCGATGGACAACATCGTTACATGGCGTGGTTTGAACCCTTGCGCGAGGTTACTACCATCAGATCCCACGGTGTTCATTGATCTTGTTCTCTTTTTGCTGACACAAGGAAAAGGGGGCAGGCGTAGGCGAAAATAATCTCCTTTGCAAACAATGGGTAGACACGTTACTCGCGCTCTGTTGTTGACCTTCTACACGCTTTATCGAGCCACGCGCCAGCTGAATTCCGGGTCCATTTAAGCCGCCTGGGGCGGGTGGAAATTATTCGAGAACGCCTCAGAGGTGCGCGATCACGACAGGGGCTGCTCAATCGCGTCAGATGTCGTGAATGGCATGCCTGTTTGCGGCATGGGGCTGTTTGGAGGTTCTGTTTTTCAACTGGGTGTGCTGGGGAGTTTGTACTGGCCTCTTCGCGGGCAAGCCCGCTCCCACAGGTCCCGCGCAGATTTCAGCCCAGCGTTGAGCCAGTTTTGACTCAACACACCCACTGCAAACCCTACAAACCCTGTGGGAGCGGGCTTGCCCGCGAAGAAGCCAACACCGATCTGACTGCCGCACCCATAAAAAAGCCCCGGTCTCCCGGGGCCCCGTTGCTCAGGCGTCTGCCTACGCCTGTCCGGTGCGCTCGAAGCGCCGGGCCAGCAACAGGTAAGCGAGGATCCCCAGCACGCCGTGCGCGGCGACGAACCAGAGAGCGTTATCGAAAGAACCCGTGCTGGCCACCACGTAGCCAATCACCAGCGGGGTGATGATCCCGGCGATGTTGCCGATGCCGTTGAACACGCCACCACACAAGCCGACCATCTTGCTCGGCGCTACGTCCGACAGCACCGCCCAACCCACCGCTGCCAGGCCTTTGCCAAAGAACGCCAGGGTCATCAGCATGATCACCGCAGCATTGCCATCGACATAGTTGGCCAGCACCAGGCTGGTCGACAGCGCCATGCCGATCACGAACGGGGTCTTGCGGGCTCGGGAAGGGTGTACGCCACGGCGGATCAGCCAGTCGGAAATGAACCCACCCAAAATGCCCCCGGTAAACCCGCAGATCGCAGGCAACGCGACAACCCAGCCGGCTTCCATGATGGTCATGCCGCGGCCTTTGATCAGGTAGATCGGGAACCAGGTAATGAAGAAGTAAGTGAGCGCGGTGATGCAGTACTGGCCCAGGTACACCGCCCACAGGTTGCGACTGGTGAACAGCTGCAGCACCTCGGCGCGGGTCGGTTTGCTCTTGGCGGTCTTGCGCTCGCGCTCCAGGTCGACCAGCGCGCCGCCCTCGCGCATGTACTCCAGCTCTTCGCGGCTCAACCCTGGCGCGCTGTGCGGTTCATGGTAGAGGCGGAACCAGACCACACTCAACAGCAGCCCCAATACCCCCATCCAGATGAACACCTGCTCCCAGCTAAGGGCGTGAGTCATCCAGGCCATCAGCGGCGCGAACACCACCACGGCCATGTACTGCGCCGAGTTGAACAAGGCCGAAGCGGTGCCGCGCTCGCGGGTCGGGAACCAGCAACTGACGATCCGCGAGTTGGCCGGAAACGCCGGCGACTCGACCAGCCCGAGCATGAAGCGCATGGAGAACAACGCCACCGCCGCCGAGGCTCCGGCCAGGCCCATCCAGCCGACCGTGCCTTGCATGAGGGTGAACAGCGACCAGAGGATCAGGCTGATGCCGTACACCCGCCGTGCGCCGAAGCGGTCGAGCAGCCAACCGCCGGGCACTTGGCCGAGGGCGTAGGCCCAGGCGAAGGCTGAAAAGATCATACCGAGCATGACCGGGTCCAAGCCGAGGTCCTTGAGCACCTCGGTGCCGGTGATCGACAGGGTGGCGCGGTCGGCGTAGTT
The DNA here is from genome assembly GCF_043104195.1 of Pseudomonas sp. xss_2. NCBI lineage: Bacteria > Pseudomonadati > Pseudomonadota > Gammaproteobacteria > Pseudomonadales > Pseudomonadaceae > Pseudomonas > Pseudomonas sp. xss_2. Next base: position 42,319 of record NZ_JBICKL010000064.1, on the reverse strand, counting down.
GATCACGGTGATGACGAAGATCAGCGCCAGGACCAGGAAGCGATGACGGCCTACGCTGGCCTGCACCAGCGGGGCGGCGGCGGATTTGCTGTTCATGATGACCTCTTGCTTCTCGGCGGAAGCGATTGTTCTTGTCGGGAGGTGAACGGCCCGGAGGCTGTGGGGTGTCTGCGGGGGCCTCAGGTGCGGGTGACGCGCTGCGGCGGTAGCTCGCCACGGAAACACGCGGCCAGGTTGTCGAGCACTATCTGGCCCATCTCCTGCCGGGTCTGCAGCGTGGCGCTGGCGCGATGCGGCTGCAGGCTGACCTGGGCCAGATCACGCAAGGCTGGCGGCACGTTCGGTTCGTCGACGAACACATCCAGACCGGCGCCAGCAATGCGCTGCTCGCGCAGGGCCTCGACCAGGGCCTGCTCGTCCACCAACTTGCCGCGGGCGACGTTGATCAAGTAACCCTGCGGCCCCAGCGCTTCGAGCACTTCACGGGTGACGATGGCCTTGCCGTCGTCGGCCGAGGCGGCCAGCACCAGAACGTCCACCGAGCGCGCCAGCTCGCGCAGATCGCTGACGTAGCGGTAGCCGGATTCGGGCTTCTCTTGCCGGTCGCAGTAAGCGATGCGCATGTCGAAGGCCGCCGCACGCCGAGCAATCGCCTGCCCTACCCGGCCCAAGCCGACGATGCCCAGGTCGATCCCGCTGACCTTGCGCGCCAGCGCCAGATTGACCGTGCCCCACAGCCCATCGCGGACCAATCGCTCGCCCTCGCCGAGGCGACGCAGGGTGGCGATGATCAAGCCGATCGCCATGTCGGCCACGTCATCGGTCAGCACGCCTGGGGTGGTGGTGACATGAATGTTGCGCTCGGCGGCGCGGGCCAGGTCCACCGCATCGGTGCCAATGCCACTGATGGCGATGATCTCAAGCGCTGGCAACTGATCCATCAGTGCGTTGGGTAGGCCCTTGGCGCCGCCGGTGACCACACCACGAATCCGCCCACCGACTTCATCGAGCAGGCGCTGGGGATGCGCATGCTGATACAGCCGATGCACGCGGTACTCGCGCATCAGCACGTCGTCGATGGCGTCGGGGACGGGTTGGGTCAGCAGCAGGTCGATGGTTGCGCGATTGTCGTGAGGCATCGTTGGCGTCCGGCAGTGGAGGTGAATGACTCCGATGCTAGGACCGCGATCGATACAGGTCTAATATAGATAGTGGATCGAATAATACGGAAATTGAATGATGGAACTGCACCAACTGCGCTGCTTCGTGGCGGTTGCCGAAGAGCTGCATTTCGGCCGCGCGGCCGTTCGTCTGCACATGACCCAGCCACCGCTGAGTCGGCAGATTCAGCTACTCGAGCATTCGTTGGGCGTGTTGCTGCTGGAGCGCACCAATCGTCAGGCGCGGCTGACCCCGGCGGGGCAGAACTTTCTGGAGGATGCCCGGCGCATTCTGCAAATCGCCGAATCGGCCAGTCAGTCGGCCCGGCGTATCGCCCACGGCGAAGCCGGGCGGCTGACCTTGGGCTTTACCGCAGTCGGCGCGTACAGCCTGATTCCGCAGCTGCTGGTGCATGCCGCCGAAGTGTTGCCCGGCATCGACCTGGAGTTGAGCGAACGGGTCTCGCTCGGCCAGGTGCATGCGCTGGAGACGGGCATGATCGATGTCGGCTTCGTGCGCCAGGTGATGCCCAGCGCCCGGGTCGAATACGTGCTGATTCACCGTGAGCCGTTCGTCGCAGCGCTGCCCGCTGGCCATCCGCTGGCAGCCAAGGCCGAGCTCGGCCCGCACGACTTCGATCAGCAGCCGTTCATCATGTACAGCGAGAGCGAGGGGCGCTATTTCCATGACCGCATCGCCAACCTGTTCGCCCGCCATCAGGTGCAGCCGCAGTACATTCACCAGTTGGGGCAGACGCACTCGATCATTGGCCTGGTCAATGTCGGGCTGGGCATCGCGGTGGTGCCCGCGTCGGCGCAGGCACTGCATATGGAGCAGGTGGTGTTCAGGCCGCTGGTGCAGACTGAGCAGGAGGCGGAGATGTTCTTGGCGTATTGCAGTGATAACCCCAATCCGGTGTTGGCGGAGTTTGTCGAAGTGGCCCGGCGTTTTTTTGCTTGAGCGCTATTGTGTAGTGGCTTTACTGGCCTGTTCGCGGGCAAGCCCGCTCCCACAGGTGGTGAGTCAAACATGGCCTCTTCGCGGGTGAAGAGGCCATGTTCAATAGCTTCAGCGCACCAGGCAAGGCCGCTTGTTATCGAAGCTCCAGCCCGGAATCAAGAACTGCATCGCCACGCTGTCGTCGCGCGCGCCCAGCCCCATGTTGCGATAGCACTCATGGGCCTTGGCCAGTTGGTCTTCATCCAGCTCCACCCCCAGCCCCGGCCGCTGCGGCACGCGCACATGGCCGTCGACGATGCGCAACGGCTCGTGGGTCAGGCGCTGGCCGTCCTGCCAGATCCAATGGGTGTCGATCGCGGTAATCTCACCCGGCGCTGCCGCCGCGACCTGGGTAAACATGGCCAGGGAAATATCGAAGTGATTGTTCGAATGCGAGCCCCAGGTCAGGCCCCAGTCGTGGCACATCTGCGCGACCCGCACCGAGCCTTGCAAGGTCCAGAAATGTGGGTCGGCCAGGGGGATGTCCACCGACTGCAACTGGATCGCATGGCCCATCTGCCGCCAATCGGTGGCGATCATGTTGGTGGCGGTGGGCAAGCCGGTGGCGCGGCGGAACTCGGCCATCACCTCACGGCCCGAGTAGCCATTTTCCGCACCACAGGGGTCCTCGGCGTAGGCCAGCACCTGGTGTTGGTCACGGCACAGGGAGATCGCCTCCTTCAGTGACCAGGCGCCATTCGGATCGAGGGTGATGCGCGCTTCAGGGAAGCGCTCGGCCAAGGCGGTGACCGCTTCGATTTCTTCTTCACCGCGCAGCACGCCACCCTTGAGCTTGAAGTCGCTGAAGCCATAGCGTGCCTTGGCGGCCTCGGCCAAGCGCACCACCGCTTCCGGGGTCAGCGCCTTTTCGTGGCGCAGGCGCAACCAGTCATCGTCGGCCTCGGCTTCGTTGCGGTAGGCCAGGTCGGTCTGCTGGCGGTCGCCGATGTAGAACAGATAGCCAAGCATCTTCACCGCTTCACGCTGCTGGCCTTCGCCGAGCAGCGCCGCCATCGGCACGCCCAGGTGCTGGCCGAGCAGATCGAGCAGCGCCGATTCGATGGCCGTGACCGCATGAACGGTAATGCGCAGGTCGAAGGTTTGCAGGCCGCGGCCGGCGGCATCACGCCCGGCAAAGGTCTGGCGCATGGCGTTGAGCACGCGTTGGTAATGCCCGAGCGGCTGGCCAACCACCAGGCTGCGGGCATCTTCGAGGGTCTGGCGGATCGTCTCGCCACCGGGCACTTCGCCCAGGCCGGTGTTGCCGGCGCTGTCGCGCAGCACAACGATATTGCGGGTGAAGAACGGCCCGTGCGCGCCGCTGAGGTTGAGCAGCATGCTGTCGTGCCCGGCCACCGGGATCACGCGCAGCTCGGTCACCACCGGCGTGCCGGTCTGCACCTGGCTGGCGCTGAAGGAGTCTTGGGTGCTGTGCATATTCATCTGGGTTGTCCTGCAGGTTCAGTGAGTCTGGCTCAACGCCGACTGCGGCTTGAGGTCATTGGAGGCGCTGTCTTTGGGGCGGGTGCGGACGAAGAACACCACGATCGCCGCCAGCACCGAGGTCACGGCCAGGCCATACAGCCCGCCCTGGATGGAACCGGTGTGCTGTTCGAGCAAGCCGAAGGTGGTGGGCGCGACAAAGCCGCCGAGGTTGCCCACCGAGTTGATCAAGGCGATCACCGCCGCAGCGATGCGGGCGTCGAGGTAGCCCTGGGGGATTGGCCAGAACAACGCCGAGGCCGACTTGAAACCGATGGCGGCGAAACACACCGCGACAAAGGCGAACACCGGCCCACCGGTGGTGGACATGAACATGCCGATGGCGGCGATGACCAATGCGCCAGCGACCCAGGCCTGCTGGAACTTCCAGCGCGCAGAACCGGCGGCGAAGGCATACATGGCGATGATCGAGATCAGCCACGGGATCGAGTTGAAGAAGCCGACCTGCAGATCAGACAGATCGCCCATGCGCTTGATGATGCTCGGCAGCCAGAAGGTCGCGGCATAGATGGTCAGCTGGATGCAGAAGTAGATGCCGCAGAACAGCAGGATCTGGCGGTCCTTGAGCAGGCTCCAGGAGGAGGTCTTGACGACCCCGACCGCTTCGCGCTCACGCTGCTCGCGGTCGATGACCTCAACCAGTGCATCCTGCTCGGCACGGCTCAGCCATTTGGCATCGTGCGGCTTGGAGTCGAGCCAGAACCAGACGAAGAAGCACAGGCACACCGAGGCCATGCCTTCGATGAACAGCATCCACTGCCAGCCGTGCATGCCCAGGCCCTGGATCTGCATCAGTGCCCCAGCCAGCGGGCCGGAAATCAGCGAGGCGACCGCCGAGCCACTGAGGAAGATGGCGATTGCCTTGCCGCGTTCGGCGGCGGGCAGCCAGCGCGTGAAGTAGTAGATCACCCCCGGGAAAAACCCTGCCTCAGCCACGCCGAGCAAAAAGCGCAGGACATAGAACTGGGTCTCGGTCTGGACGAAGGCCATGGCCGTGGCCACCAGCCCCCAGGTGAACATGATGCGGGTCAGCCACAAACGTGCGCCGACACGTTGCAGGAGCATGTTCGAGGGGACTTCGAACAGCGCGTAGCCGATGAAGAACAGGCCAGCACCGAAACCATAGGCGGCGGCGCTGATGCCCAGGTCGCTCTCCAGGTGCGGGCGGACGAAGCCGATGTTGACGCGATCCAGGTAGTTGACGATGAACATGATGACGAACAGCGGCAGGACATGGCGTTTGACCTTGGCCACTGCGCTTGCCAACACGTCGTCGCGCCGGGCGGACGGATCGAGGGTGTCGTTCACTGTGGAATCTCCCACTAATTGTTTTTGTGCGGGTCGATGGATGTCGCGGCGGGAGGCAGTCCGCCTGGTTGTCTGACATGCCAGTGGCAAGAGAATATGCCCTGCGCAGTTGTACGACAAGAACGCAACCTGTCGTCAAAAAACAAAATACAAGCTGTTAAAACTGCAAAAATCGTCGAAATAGCAAGATATGCGAAAAATCAGGGGGCGACACTTCAGGGATACGCGCGTAGAAAAATCTGAAAAACTTACTTGTCATACAAGTCAGGGTGCTAATCTCGCCCTACTCACGCCGCACTTGTACGATCACCTTCGCGAGCAGCGCCATGACCTCAGCCGACAACCTCGAAACCTTGCGTAAACGCGGTCACAGCCGTGCCCATGACCTGGTCTCCAGCCTGACCCAGCAGATTCTCCTGGGCACCTTTAAACCTGGCGACAAACTGCCCTCGGAAAACAGCCTGGTGCGCGAGCATGCCGTCAGCCGCACCGTGGTGCGCGAGGCACTGTCGAAATTGCAGGCATCGGGGTTGGTCGAGCCGCGCCACGGGATTGGTACTTTCGTGATTGAACGCCAGGCCCAGTCGGGCCTGCGCGTGGGCGCCGAGAATGCGGCCAGCGTGCGCGACCTGCTTGAACTGCGCATCGGCCTGGAGGGCCAGGCTGCGGCGCTTGCGGCGTTGCGCCGAAGCGAGCAGCAGTTGCAGCGCATGCGCCAGGCGCTGGACGATCACCAGGACCTGGCGGCAGCCGGGGATAGTTGCATCGAACCTGATCGGCGCTTTCACCTGCTGATCGCCGAGGCCACTGGCAATGTGTATTTCACCCAGATGATGGCGCAGCTGGGCAGTGGCCTGATTCCGCGTAACCAGCTGGCCGCGGATGAACGCTCAGGGTCCAAGCTGGCCCGGCATGCGTACCTGGCCAACCTCGAACATGAAGCGATCCTCAACGCCATCCGCCGCCAGGACCCGGATGCGGCGCGGGCGGCGATCTGCCTGCACCTGTCCAATAGCCGGGATCGCTTGTTGCCGCAGTGACAGGCCACACGATCAGACCAACGCCCGGTCCACTAGTACTTGCAAACGCCGCTGCGAGCAGCGCTCCACCCGTGCCTGGACGCCATACACCTCAGCCAGCATCCCCGGCTCCAGCACCTGCTCCGGCGGACCACAGGCCACCACCCTGCCCTGGTGCAGCACCACCAGCCAGTCGGCGTAGCTGGCCGCCAGGTTGATATCGTGCAACACCGCCACCGCCAGCAAGCGATGCGCGACCACCCGCTCCCGCACCGTATCCATCACCCGCAGCTGGTAGTGCAAATCCAGCGCACTGGTCGGTTCATCCAGCAACAGCACCTGCGGATTGCGCGCCAGTAATTGCGCCAACGCCACCAACTGGCGCTGCCCTCCAGAAAGGCTATTGAGCGGCTGCTCGGCCAAATGCTCGATACCCAGCCTGGCCAGCGCCTCATAGGCCAGTGCCAACAGGTTGTCGACGCCACTCACCCGCAGCGCCGCGACGATACTTTCCAACACCCCCAGCGCCAGCCCCGGCGGCAGTTGCTGCGGCATGTAGGCCAAGCGCCGCGAGCGCTCGGCAAAGCCCAGTCGGCTGACGTCTTCACCGGCAAGGCTGATCTCCCCTTGCATCCGTTCAAGCCCGGCAATCGCCCGCAGCAAGGTCGATTTGCCGGCCCCATTAGGGCCGACCAGCGCCACCAGACTGCCGGCCGGCAAGGCCGGCAAGCTCACGTTGTGAATAATCGTGCGCGCCCCGTAGGCCACCGATAGATCGTTGATCAGCAGGCTCATAGACGCCTCCCCCGGCTAAACACCAAGGCGACGAACACCGGCACACCGACCAAGGCCGTGACGATCCCGACGGGCACGATCAGCCCCGGCAGAATCAGCTTGCTGGCAATCGATGACAGCGACAGCAGCAGCGCCCCGACCAACGCACTGGCCGGCAGCAGAAAACGCTGGTCCTCGCCCACCAACAGGCGGGCAATGTGCGGACCGACCAGGCCAATGAAACCGATGGTGCCAACGAACGCCACGGCAGTTGCCGAGAGCAGACTGATGCGCAGCAACGACGCAATCCGCAAACGCCGGGTATCGACGCCAAAACTGCGGGCGCGCTCCTCGCCCATGCGCAACAGGGTCATGGCCGACGCCGCGCGCAACGAGAACGGCAGCACCAGCGCCAGCACCGCTGCAAGAATCGCCAGCTTGTGCCACGTGGACCGGGCCAGGCTGCCCAAGGTCCAGAACACCAGTTGCTGCAACACGTCTTCACTGGCCAGAAGCTGCAACAGCGACACCAGCGCGTTGCAGCTGAACACCAGGGCGATGCCGAACAGCACCAGGCTCTCAACCCCCGCCCCACGCAGGCGCGCCATGGCCTGCAACAGCAGCACCGACAAGCAGGCGAAGACGAACGCCATCAGCGGCACCTGCACGCTCGGTTGCAGCCAGGCAACACTCACAGGGTAGGCAATGGCCAACGAGGCGCCGAGCGCCGCTGACGAGGACACCCCCAGGGTGAACGGGCTGGCCAACGGGTTATCGAGGATCGCCTGCATCTCGGCCCCAGCCAGGGCCAACGCCGAACCAACCAGCACCGCCATCAAGGCGTAGGGCAAACGCACATTCCAGATGATCACCTGCTCGGTGGCGCTCAGGCTGTGTGGGTCGAACACCCCTTGCAGCAGGCGCCCCAGGCCCATCCCCGACGAGCCGCTGGCCAGATCGCCCACTACCGCCAGCAGCAGCAACAGCGCCAGCCCGGCCACCAGCCCGGCCCGCCGCCACAGCAGTCGACGGTAGCGCCAGGCCGCCAGCGTCGCGCCGTCTTGCACCAGCGCGGTCACTTGGCGTCGATCCAGTAATGGCCGGCAAGGCCTACCCGCAACAGCTGGTTGATGTCATCCATGGTTGCCTGCGGGTCGACATCGGCGAAGCGCTCGGGATGAATCCAGCGCGCCATGGCTTCGAGCGCCAGTATGTTGAACGGCGAGTTGTAGAAGTCATGCCACAGGGCGTGAGCTTGGCCTGCCTGGATTGGCCGCAATGGCGCGAACTCTGGCCGGGCGGTGATACCCGACAGGCTTTGCCGGGCGGTGTCGGCCGAAACGCCTGCACCCAGCAACACCCCGGGTGCGCGATTGCCGGTAGCGATATAGACATCCGGGTCGGCCTGCAACACATACTCGACGCTGACATCGCCGAGCGCCCCGGGCACCACGTCGGCGCCAATGTTATGCCCGCCTGCTGCCTGCACCAGGCTGCCCAGGCCGCTCTTGCCGGTGGTGTGCCCAGGGGCCTGCCAGACCCCCGCCAGCAATTCCAGGAAGACTTTGGGGCGCTCGCTCTCCTTGAGCCCGGCGACCCGCTCGGTGACCCGCGCCAAGTGGCGGTCATACAGCTTCAGGTAGTCCTGCGCCTGCTGCTCACGGCCCAGCAGCTGGCCGAGTGCTTGCAGGCTGACGCGGGTGTTGCGAATCGGCTGGACGCGAAAGTCGATGAACAACACCGGCACGCCCGCCTGGGCCAACAGGTCGGCCACTGGACTGTGCTGCGTCGGGCCTTCGCCAGCGATGCTGAAAATTGCCAGGTCGGGCTTGAGGGCCAGGATCTGTTCGGCGCTGACGCTCTGCTCCGAGGCTTGGCCAATCAGCGGCAGCTTGGCGATTTGTGGGTACTGCTCGGCGTAGACCTGGTAGGTGTGCGGGTCGAGCAGGCGCATGTCGTTCTGCCAACCGACAACCCGCTGGAACGGGTTGTCACGGTCGAGCAGCGCCAGGGCGAAAAACAGCCGCCCCTCACCGAGGACGATGCGCTGCGGCGCGTGGTCCATCGACACCTTGCGACCGAGTACGTCGGTGACTTCAATGGCGCTGGCGGGGTGGGCGAAGCCCAGGCAGATGGCGAGTAACAGCAAGGCATGGAGCGCGCGGCGCATCGGAGGGAATCCTCTTGCGGGGAATCGAAGCGCGGCATTTTAGCGAGCAGGTCTGCCTCTCCGGTGTGCGCAAATGTATTGCTCGGGGGGCTTTCCAACACAATCCATTACATCTTTGAAATTGGCTTTGGGGTCTGCTTCGCAGCCCCCAAAAACCATGGACTCAGAAGGTCAGGCAGATCTTGCCGAAATGCTTGTTGCTCTCCTGGTACTGGAACGCCTCGACGATCTGCTCCAGCTCGAAATGCTTGTCCACCACCGGCCGCAAGCCATTGGCATCGATCGCCCGCACCATGGCCTGCTGCTGGGCGCGGCTGCCCACCAGCACGCCTTGCAGACGAATCTGCCGGACCAACGCCTGCACCAGCGGCAACTGCCCAGCCACGCCGGTCAGAATCCCGATCAACGAAACATGCCCACCAATACGCGCAGCGATCATCGACTGCTCGAGGGTCGCCGGGCCGCCCACCTCGATGACATGATCAACCCCGCGGTTATCGGTCAGCTCACGAACTTTCTCGCCCCACGCCGGGGTGCTGCGGTAGTTGATCAAGTGATCGGCGCCCAACGACTTCAGCCGTTCGAGCTTGGCGTCACTGGACGAGGTCGCGATCACGGTAGCGCCCGCCAGTTTGGCGAATTGCAGGGCGAAGATGGACACCCCGCCAGTGCCTTGCACCAGCACGCTGTCACCAGGTTTCAGGCGATCATCGGCCATTAGCGCACGCCAGGCGGTGAGGCCTGCGGTAGTCAGGGTCGCGGCCTCGGCGTGGCTGTAGCCTTTGGGCGCCAGGGTGAATGAAGTGGCGCGGGCGGTTACCTGCTCGCGGGCATAGCCGTCGATGCCATCGCCGGGCACGCTGGCAAAGCCTTCGACCTGGGCCTGACCGTCCAGCCAATCGGGGAAGAAGGTACTGACCACGGCATCGCCGACTTTGAATTCGCTGACCCCAGCGCCAACTGCGATTACCTCGCCAGCACCATCGGCCATGGGAATACGCCGCTCACTCGGCCCCCACATGCCGCTGACCACGGCGAAGTCATGGTAGTTGAGCGAGCTGGCGTGCAGGCGCACGGTGATCTCACCCGCCTGTGGCGCGGCAGCCTCGCGGGTGCCGACCTGGACCTTGTCGTAACCGCCGCCGGGTTGAACGTAGATGGCCTTGCTGGACATGGCTGGATTCCTTTAATGGTGGGCAAGAAGTGCAATGCAGCTTAGATGAGAGCTGGCGTTGCATGGGCCGCCGTCATCGCGGGGCAAGCCCGCTCCCACGCAAGTTCGTGTTTTACAGAGGCGTGCTTAGGGCGCGGTTTGCGTGGGAGCGGGCTTGCCCCGCGATGAGGCCGGTGCGCTCAACCCAACATGGCGCGCAATGCCCGGCAATCCGCCGCATGCCAGTCCACCAGCTCAGGCCAAGGGTTATCCGGCAAGTTCACCAACACTGTACGCGCCCCGGCAGCCCGGCCGCAGTCGAGATCAAACCGGTAATCGCCAACCATCACCAGCTCGCTCGGCGCCACCTCCCAGGCCTGCGCAATCTTCAACAAGCCATCAGGGCTGGGCTTGGGCTGCGCTTCGTCACGCCCCAGGATGTGCTCGACGGCAAAGCAATCGGCCAGGCCAATCGCCTCCAGCGTGACATGCGCCAGCTCCCGCGCATTACGGGTGAGAATCCCCAGCCGACAACCACGCCCGGCCAGCTCACGCACCAGCTCGACCGCACCACTGGCGGCGGTCGAGGCCATCGCCAGGTCGCGCTCGTGCTCCAGCAACCAGGCATGCTTGGCTGCCGCTTCAGCGGCCGGCAACGCCGCCAGGTGGGTGAGGATATCGTCCTCGGGCGGGATGCCCAGCGCCTGGCGAATCGCGGCGAAATCATGCACTGCGACGGTGAGGGTGCCGTCCATGTCGAACACCCAGTTGCGCACGTCACTCAGGCTCATGCCCAGTCCTTACGATGGCGGATCAAGCCTTCCTGGGTCGACGAGGCCACCAGCTGGCCGGCGCGGTTGTAGATGCTGCCGCGGCAGAAGCCCCGGGCATTACCGGCCCAGGGGCTGTCGGTGGCGTACAGCAGCCAGTCGTCGGCACGCAGGTTGCGGTGGAACCACAGCGAATGATCGAGGCTGGCGATCTGCATGTCCTTCTGCCATACCGATTTGCCATGCGGCAGCAACGAGGTGGTCAGCAGGCCGAAGTCCGAGGCATAGGCCAACAGGTATTTGTGCAACGCCGGGATGTCCGGCAGGTTGCCGTCGGCGCGGAACCAGGCGTATTTGATCGGATCGCCCGGCTTGGGGTTGAACGGATCGCGCTCGGTCACCGGGCGAATCTCGATCGGCTTGGCGCACAGCACTTTATCGCGGATGCGCTCAGGCAGATGATCGGCCATGGCGCTGGCCAGCTCGACTTCGCTGGGCAGGTTCTCCGGCCCGACTACATCAGGCATCTGCGCCTGGTGCTCGAAGCTTTCCTCGTCGTACTGGAACGAGGCGCTGCAAGTGAAAATGGTGTGGCCTTTCTGGATCGCGGTGACCCGGCGGGTGCTGAAGCTGCCGCCGTCACGTACCCGGTCGACCGAGTAGACCACCGGCAGGCTGGCATCGCCTGGGCGCAGGAAGTAGCCATGCAGCGAATGCACATGACGGGCGTCTTCGACCGTCTGGCTAGCCGCCGACAGCGATTGGCCGAGCACCTGGCCGCCATACAACTGGCGAAAGCCCAAGTCCTGGCTGCGTCCGCGGAACAGGTTCTCCTCGATCGCTTCGAGGCTCAGCAGGTCGACCAGGTCGTCCAACACATGGCTCATGGGGGTTTTCTCCTAGCAAGGCATCACGGCGCTACAGCACTTTTAAGACGAAGAATGATACAGGGTTTGTCATCAGTACCGCGCATGCCCAGCTATTCAGCCGCGCAGGGTTTGTTGCCAGTGCGCGCGGTTGATCCGGTACAGCACGTGGGGGCGCAAGGGGTGGCCAGGCGGCAGGCGGGGGTGTTCGAAGCTGCCATCCGGGTCGTGCAGCATGCCGATGGCCTGCATGACTTTCTGCGATGGCAGGTTGCTCTGGCTAGTGAACGACACCACCTCATCCAGGCGCAATTGGGCGAAAGCACAACGCAGGCAGGTCCACGCCGCCTCGCTGGCAAAGCCCAGCCCCCAGTGGCGCCGTGCCAGGCGCCAGCCGATCTCTACGGCTGGGCCGAACGGGGCGTCGAAATTGACGTGGAGCAAGCCGGTCATGCCGATGAAGGCGCCGCTGTCCTTGCGCTCCAGCGCCCACAGGCCAAAGCCGTATTCATTGAAATGCCCGCGAATCCGCCCGATCAGCGCGGCCGCTTCCAGGCGCGTCAGCGGCGCCGGGAAGTAACGCATCACCTGCGGGTCGGCGCACATCGCAGCGAACTCGCGCAGGTCGTCATCGTGCCATGGGCGCAATGTCAGGCGGGCGCTTTCCAGGTGAAGAATTGGCGTCATCGAGTGAGCTCCGGGTGTTTGTCCTGCACGCTTTAGATTAGGCGAAGTTGGGGCCGCGCAGCGGCCCCAGCAATAGCGCATAAACAACCCAACTGGCACTATCAGCACTGAACCTTACCGCGAACCGACCATGCCGTTGCCGCTGATCTACCACGATGACTACAGCCCGGAGTTTCCCGCCGAGCATCGCTTTCCGATGGACAAGTTCCGCTTGCTGCGCGACCACCTGGTCGACACTGGCCTGACCACGGACCAGGCCTTGCTGCGCCCCGAGCTCTGCCCCAACGACATCCTCGCCCTGGCCCACGACCGCGACTACATCGAGCGTTACCTGAGCGGCGACTTGTCGCGCGAAGACCAGCGCCGCCTCGGCCTGCCCTGGAGCGAAGCCTTGGCCCGGCGCACCGTGCGCGCCGTGGGCGGCTCGCTACTGACCGCCGAAATGGCCCTGCGCGACGGCATCGCCTGCCACCTCGCTGGCGGCACGCATCATGCTCACTACGACCACCCGGCCGGCTTCTGCATCTTCAACGACCTGGCCGTGATCAGCCGCTACCTGCTCGAAGCCGGGCGGGTGCATCGGGTGCTGATTTTCGACTGTGACGTGCACCAGGGCGATGGCACCGCGCGGATCCTGCATGACACCCCTGAAGCTATCACTGTGTCGCTGCACTGCGAGCAGAACTTCCCGGCGCGCAAAGCCCACAGCGATTGGGACATCCCCCTGCCGCGAGGCATGGGCGATGCGGCGTACCTCAAGGTGGTGGATGATGCACTGAACTACCTGCTGGCGCTGTACCAGCCTGACCTGGTGCTGTACGACGCCGGTGTCGATGTACACAAGGACGACGCCCTCGGTTACCTGCAATTGACCGATGAAGGCCTGGCCGCTCGCGATGAAAGCGTGCTGCGCCACTGCCTGGGCCGCGACATTCCGGTAGTCGGCGTCATCGGCGGCGGCTACAGCAAGGACCGCGCAGCCTTAGCCAAACGCCACGGTATCCTTCATCACAGCGCGGCAAAGGTCATCAGTTGTTCACAATGACTGTGGAACCGCTTGTGGATAACCTGAGTGAAAGCGGCTACAGACCGCTAACTGCCTGAGCTACAAAGGACTGGTCATTTTTTGCACAGTGCTTCGACGGGGTGCGCTGGGGTAGAATGCCAGCTCTTTTCCACAGCCTGCCGCCCTCCATGCCTGAACTACGCCCCGCTTCCCCTCCCCTTGTCGCCGTGATCGGTGGCGGCCCTGCCGGGCTGATGGCCGCCGAGGCGCTGGCTGCGGCCGGTATGACGGTGCAGGTGTTCGATGCCATGCCTTCGGTGGGGCGCAAGTTCCTGCTGGCCGGGGTCGGCGGCATGAACATCACCCATTCCGAGCAGTACCCGGCCTTCGTCTCGCGTTACGCCGAGCGCAGCGGCGAGATCGATGGGCTGCTGCGCGACTTCGATGGCCAGGCGCTACGCCAGTGGATCCACGGGCTGGGCATCGAAACCTTCGTTGGCACGTCAGGGCGGGTATTCCCTTGCGACATGAAAGCCGCGCCGCTGCTGCGCGCCTGGCTCAAGCGCCTGCGCGACAGCGGGGTAGTTATCCACACGCGCCACCGCTGGCTGGGCTGGAACGATGATGGATCGCTGCGGATCGCTTATCCACAGGGTGAGTTGAACCTGCGCGCCGATGCACTGGTACTGGCGCTGGGTGGTGGCAGTTGGGCACGCCTGGGTTCCGATGGCGCCTGGGTGCCATTGCTGGCCGAACGGGCTGTGGATATCTCACCGCTGCAAGCGAGCAACTGCGGTTTTGAAGTTGCGGGCTGGAGCGAACTGCTGGTCAACAAGTTCGCCGGCGCACCGTTGAAGAACATTGCCCTGAGCGTTCCCGGCAGTGCTGCGCGCAAGGGTGAGTTCATCCTCACTGCGCAAGGCGTGGAAGGCAGCTTGGTGTATGCCTGGTCGGCGCAGGTCCGTGAAGCGATCAATCGCGCGGGCAAAGCTACGCTGCTGCTGGATCTGCTACCTGACCGGCCTGTGGACAAAATCGCCCAGGCCCTGGCCAAGCCTCGCGGCTCACGCTCGATGGCCAAGCATCTGCACAGCCAGCTGGGGATCGACGGGGTCAAGGCGGCGCTGCTGCGTGAGCTGACCGATCAGGCGACCTTCGCCGATCCGCAGGCACTGGCCGCGGCGATCAAGGCGTTGCCGATCGAACTGCTGCGCGCGCGGCCACTGGATGAGGCGATCAGCAGTGCCGGTGGAGTGCGCTTTGAAGGGGTGGATGAGGGCTTGATGCTGCGCCAGTTGCCAGGGGTGTTCTGTGCAGGCGAGATGCTCGACTGGGAGGCGCCGACCGGCGGTTATCTGCTGACTGCATGTTTTGCCAGCGGCCTGCGCGCAGGGCGGGCGGCGGTGGATTGGCTCAGGCGTAGTGCCCGATAGCTGGCCGGGGGTGCTGCGCACCCCAATCGCAGGCTGCGCCAGCTCCCACAGAAGTCGAGCGGGTCTGTAGGAGCTGGCGAAGCCTGCGATGGGCCGCGCAGCGGCCCCAAAATCTCAAGGCTTACGCTTACGCGGCCCACCATTGAAGCTCGGCACCTTGCGCACGGCCTTGACGGTCGGCGCCGAAGACCCCGACTCGGTACTGTCCATCCACTTGCCCAAACCGCGTTTGGCGCTGTTTTCCTTGGGCTTCTTGGGCTTTTTCGGCTTCTTGATCACCTGCCCGCTGGCATCGGTCATCGGCACCCGGTGATCAGGGATGAAGTCTGGCTCTTCATGGCGCGGCAGGGTCTGGCGAATCAGGGTCTCGATCGCCGAGAGCATCTGCACCTCATCGGCACACACCAGCGAGATCGCCTCGCCCTTGTTGCCCGCCCGGCCGGTACGGCCGATGCGGTGCACATAATCTTCGGCGACGATCGGCAGGTCGAGGTTGACCACCAGCGGCAGATCGTCGATATCCAGCCCGCGTGCAGCGACATCAGTGGCCACCAGCACCTGGATCTCGCGTGCCTTGAAGCTGTCCAGCGCGCGCTGGCGAGTCGCTTGCGGGCGATCACCATGGATGCCATCGGCATTCACCCCCTCGCCCAGCAAGCGCTCGACCAACTGATCGACCCCATTACGGGTCTTGGCAAACACCAGCACCTGGCTCCAGCGCTGCTTGCGCAGCAAGTAGCAGAACAGGTCGGCCTTGCGCTTCTTGTCGACCGGCACCAGCCACTGCTTGACCGTGCTGGCGGTGGCATTGCGGGGGCTGACTTCGATGCTCAGCGGATCATTCAGGGCCAGGCCCGCGAGCATGCGGATCTGATCGGAGAAGGTGGCGGAGAACAACAGGGTCTGGCGCTTGCGCGGCAGCGCGGCGTACACCGACTGCAACTCCTCGGCAAAGCCCAGGTCGAGCATGCGGTCGGCTTCGTCGAGCACCAGGGTCTGCACCTGGCCGAACTTCACCGCGTTCTGGCGGAACAGGTCGAGCAAGCGACCGGGGGTGGCCACCAGCAAATCGACACCCCGGCGCAGGCGCATCATCTGCGGGTTGATGCTTACCCCGCCGTAGACCGCATAGGTGGAAACCGGCAGGTTCTCGGCGTATTCCTGGATATTGGCATGCACCTGCTCGGCCAGCTCGCGGGTCGGCACCAACACCAGGGCGCGGATCGAGTTGCTGGCGACCTTCTCACCTTCCAACGCCAGGCGCTGCAACACTGGCAAGGCAAAGCCTGCAGTCTTGCCGGTGCCGGTCTGGGCCGCGGCCATCAGGTCGCGACCGGCCAGTACGGCGGGGATGGCCTGGGCCTGGACCGGGGTTGGGGTGGTGTAGTCCAGCTGCTGCAGGGTGCGCAGCAAAGGTTCGATCAGGCCGAGTTTGGCGAAATTCATGGCAATACCGTCAGGGGGTTCAGCGAAGGCGGCAGTTTACCTGCGCCAGTACCCTCGTGTCGCGATAGGGCCGCACCCGCAGCCCCACAGACGCGTGCCTATTTGCACATTTCGCCCTTCAGCGGCGCCGGCTGCTCGGGCGCCTTGCGCCACTGCGGCAGGCCGATCAGCACCACCGCGCCGATGATCACCGCCATCGCCACGCATTCTTCGGCGCCAATGGTTTCACCGGCGAAGGCGATCCCGAGCAGCACTGCTACGGCTGGGTTGACGTAGGCATAGCTGGTGGCCGCCGCCGGGCGTACGTTCTTGAGCAGGTACATGTAGGCGCTAAAGGCCAGGATCGAGCCGAACAACACCAGGTACGCCAACGCGCCCCAGCCAGCAGCGGTTGGCATCTGGGTCAAGCGTTCGCCACTGACCGCACTGCCAATCAGCAGCGCCGCGCCGCCAACCAACATCTCGGCTGCACTGGCCATCGGTCCTTGGGGCAGCGGCAGGCTCTTGCTCCATACCGAGCCAAACGCCCAGGCAGCGGCGGCAAACAGGATCAGCGCCGCGCCCATCGGGCTGGCTTGCAGGTTAGAGCCCAGGTTGAGCATGGCGATGCCGGCCAATCCGAGGCAGATGCCCGCCCATTCCAGGCGCGAGTTGCGATGGCCAAACAACAGACCGAACACCAGGGTAAACAGCGGTACCGTGGCCACCGCCAGCGCTGCTACTCCTGAGGCGACGCCCGCATGCTCGGCCAGGGTCACCCCGCCATTGCCGCAGCTGAGCAGCAAAAAGCCAATCGCCCCGGCCGCGCGCCATTGCGGCCAGGTTGGCGCCGGCACCCCGCGCCAGCGCAAAAAGCCATACAACAGGCTGCCGGCGATCACGAAGCGAATCCCCGCCATCATCATCGGCGGCCAGGATTCGACGCCAATGCGGATGAACAGGTAGGTCGAGCCCCAGACCAGATACAGGGCAAGAAAGGCACCGATGAGCAACCAGGGAACACGACGGGAGGCAGGCATGGGGAAAACACTCGAAATCCGTTTACGGGTGACTTAGTTTAGAAAGGGCGTTGCGCAAACTTAAGTTACAAAACACGTTTAAATCACCCACACACTTTGCAATGAATGGTTATTTGCTGCCTTTGCCGTTGATTGCCTGAAACGAGCGAAACCCGTCATGGACAAGTACGATCGCATGCTCCTCGCCGCCCTGTTGGAAAACGGCAGGGCCACTTACGCGCAGCTGGCGCGACAGGTGAACCTTTCACCACCTGCGGTGGCGGAGCGGGTGGCCAAGCTTGAGGCCAGCGGGGTGATCACCGGCTATACGGCCAAGGTGGACCTGGAAAAGATCGGCCTGCCGATCCAGTGCGTGATCGAGCTGCGCCTGGCCAGCCATGGCAACCAGCAGGCTTACGATGAGCTGGCGCGGATTCCCGAGCTCACTGAGTGTCATCGGGTCACGGGCGATCCGTGCGTGATCATGCAGGCGGCAGTGGGGTCGATGAGTGAGCTGGAGGCGCTGATCAATCGGGTATCGCAGCTGGGCTTCAGCAAGACCTCGATCATTCTTTCAAGTGCGGTGGAGCGGCGGGTGCCGTTGCAGCAACTCGCGGGCAATGGCAAAAAGAGCTGAGACCTGCGGTGTCTGGCCTGACGCTATCGCGGGGCAAGCCAGCTCCCACGCCAAGTTGGCTCTGCGTGGGAGCGGGCTTGCCCCGCGATAGCGTGCTCAATCAATGACGCAGCAGCAGTGAGCCTTCGATCGGTACATACTCAGTGGCCGCACGAATCAGCGACAACGCCGTCAGCCCGGGCACGCCATACACCACAGCCTCGACACCATAGCGCTGGATCGCTCGCTCCAGCAGCAAGTCGAAGTCGCCATCACCCGAGGCCAGCACCACCTGGTCGACCCGGCTCGCCGCCTCGATCACATCCAGGGTAATACCCACGTCCCAGTCACCCTTGGCCGAGCCATCGCTGCGCTGGATGTAGGGTTTCAAGCGCACCTCGAAGCCCAGGTTGCGCAAGATCTGCTGGAATTGCTGCTGCTTGCTGTCGCCGCGGTCGATGGCATAGGCCACCGCCTCGACGATCTGCCCCTGGCGGCTGACCTCGGCCCACAGTGCGGTGTAGTTGAAATGGCAGCCATGGGCCTGGCGGACGGTGTAGTAGAGGTTCTGCACATCGGCGAACAGCGCGATCTTTTTCACCACACAACCCTTGGGTAATCCTGCGAGAAAGGGGTTGGCGTACAACCCCACAAGCCCAGCAGTATGCCAGAGGCCTCAGACGAAGGTGTCGTCGTCAGCGAAGAAGCCGCCGTCGTCGTTGCCGTAGTCGCTGTCCATGAAGCCGCCCTGATCGCCAGCATAGCCGCCATTGTCGGCCACCTGCTGCTGGCCGGCCTGGTCATTCCAGCCGCCCGAATCGCTGGCCGGGGCTGGCTCTTCCTTGATCACTTCAACCACTTCCTCAGGTTGCGAATGATGGTTGAACAGGCTGCTGAGGCCTTGTGCCAGCAAGACCCCACCCGCGACCCCGGCAGCGGTCTGCATGGCGCCGCCGAGGAAACTGCTGGCACCACTGCGCGCGGGCGCGGCGTTGAAGGCCGAAGCCTGCTGTGGCTGCGCTTGCGCGTAACCCGGTGCCGACGGCTCGCGCCAGCCACCAGCGCTGGCACCTGGTGCGACAGAGCGTTGCGGTTGCGGGGCAGGTGCGCGGCTACCGGCACCGAAGATGCTCGACAGGAAGCCGCCGCCATTGCTAGCCCCACGGCTGGCCTCGAGCTGAGCGCGAGCCTGCTTGAGTTCGTTTTCCAGCTGCTTGTTTTGCTCATCGAGGCGCTTGATCGCAGCCTCTTGGACGAGGATCGCCTGGGCCATGTAGTAAGGCGCCGCCGGCTGCTGGCGCACATGTTCCTCGATGCACGCCTGGGCCTGGGCGTCGCGCGGCTGGCTGGGGTCTTCGGCTTGCTTGATGCGGCCAAACAGGCCGTCGATCAGGGTTTGTTCTTCAGTGTTCATGGGCTACCTCGTGCGGGCAAGCGGGACATCGGACAGCGTCAAAGATGGGGGGCGCAGGCGCGGGATTCAATCAGCAGGCGCGTGAAACTTTTTTCAGCCAGGCCTTGAGTGGGCTAAAGTTACGCCCCTGCTTTTACAGCCATGCGATGTTGACTGATGAATCCGCTGAGCGTTCTGCGCGACTCCCTGTACTTTTTCCGCCGTCACCTGGCGAGCATCATCCAGCTCTGCCTGCCGTTGATCGTGCTCGAGGCCCTGCTCACCCAGCTGCTGTACCGCCAGCTCGGCGAACAGGCGTCGCCGGCCTACGGCATGCTGGTCAGCCTGCTGCTGTATCCGCTGTACAGTGCGGCGCTGATCCTCTACCTCGACACCCGCACCCAGGGCCAGGACATCCTCAAGCGCAACCTGTTCGCCCGCGCCCTGCAGCTGTGGCCGCAGCTGGCCTTGCTGATCATGATCAGTACCCTGCTGATCATGGCGGGCCTGGCACTGTTCGTATTTCCCGGCATCTGGATCATGATCAACCTGGTGTTCGCCGAATACCTGCTGGTGCTGCGCGGCTTGCCCGTGGTGCAGTCGATGCGCGAGAGCGCACGCATGACCACCGGGCACTTCATGCGCATCCTGGTCTGCGTGTTCGCCTCGCTGGCGCCGGTGTGGCTGCTCGACGGCCTGCTGATGATGGCCTTCCCGCAGCCACAACCTGGCGTGCAACTGGCCATGGACAGCCTCAGCGGCCTGTTGCAGCTGTTCAGCAGCGTGGTGCTGTTCCGCATCTTCATGTTGTTGGAAGCCGACGCCGGCGCCTGAACTGGCCTGGCGACGAACGGCTCGGTTATGCTGGCGCGATCCGCACCGACAAGCCGAGCCGATGACCCGACTACTGCGCAACGTCCTGCTGTTCCTGCTGCTGATGCTGGCCTTGCTCTGGTTGCTCGCTGAGCACCTGAGCTGGCAGCCCTCCCCTCGCGAATCGGTGGCAGTCGCCTGCCAAGGCCCCGGCAAGCCGCTGCAGCCCGGGCAGACTTTGAGCGTGATGAGCTGGAACGTCCAGTATCTGGCCGGCAAGCGCTATGTGTTCTGGTACGACCAAGGCCGCGGCAACGACACCCGCCCCACCCGTGAAGACCTGGCGTTCAACCTCGATGAAGTGGCGCGCGTGATCCGCGCCGAACAGCCCGATATCGTCCTGTTGCAGGAATTGGACAAGGACGCCAAGGCCAGCGACTACCAGGACCAATTGGCCCTGCTGCGCGAGCGTCTGGCCGACCTGTACCCCTGCGCGGTACAGACCGACGAATGGAAAGCCGACTTTGTTCCCGACCGGCACATCGCCGGCAGTGTCGGCCGCACCCTGGCAACCCTCAGCCGGTACCCGATCGCCAAGGCCGAGCGCCTGCAATTGCCCAATACCGCCAGTAACGCCCTGGCCCGCCTGCTGGAGCCGCAACCGGCCCTGCTGGTCAGCTATCTGCCGCTGGCCGACGGCGGCCGCCTGGCGGTGCTCAATACGCGGTTGTCGCCCTACCGGCCAGGCAGCGATCTGCAACGACGGCAAGTGGCGCACGTCAGCAAAGTGCTCGATCGCCTGGAAACCCAGGGCACCCCATGGCTGATTGGCGGCGACTTCAACCTGTTGCCGCTGGGCCAGTACCGTCGCTTGCCACCGGCCCAGCGCGGTAGCTACCCAGCCGACAGCGACCTGCACCTGTTGTGGGACAAGTACCCGATGATCCCCAGTAATGCCGAAGCCAGCGGCGCCGAGCGCGACGCCTGGCTCACCCACTTCCCCAATGACCCGGCCGTGAGCGGCCCTGACCGCACGCTCGACTACCTGCTGCACAGTCCCCGCTTGCAGCGATTGGAGGCGCGCGTGCTGCAGGCAGATACGCTGCAGATCTCCGATCATCTGCCGATCACCGCCCGTTTGGTCTTGCCCAAAGCGCGCTAAGGCAATCAGCGCTGCCCAGGAAAAGCAGCTCGCCGGAGAAATCGTTCAGCCTGCCGCCCTGCATGTCCCTCGCCTACCGTGCCGACATTCATCCACAGGGACGCAGGCTATGAACGAACCGCAACCTATCAATCACTGGGCCGATGGTCAGTCTTTTATCGGCAGCATCTACTTGATAGAGGATGGCAAACGCTACCCAGTCCACCCCTTCAAGACCCATCACGACCTGAGCTTTGGCGTCGACATCCATGTCGACGATGGTTGGCTCAAGGTCGGCGGCAGCGCAGGCCCTTCGTTATTTATTTTTCGGTTTCACTCAAGGGGCGAGGATCGCCTGCATTTCAGAGTGGCTCTGGCCTCCAATAGCCGCCGCAAGCTGGGTATCAGCGACAATGGCTACCTGGGGCTGTACGACCAGACAGACGACTTGGGTTACTGGAAGCTGCAGCCGGTGGAATGGTCCAAGGATGAGCTGCGCTGCCTGATCCGTGATCATCAGGGTCACCAGGTGAAAACCGAGTCAGTGTCCGGGCAAACCATTGCTCACCTGACCATCGGCGAAGGCGTACCGCATGAGTTCATGATCGTGCGCTCTCACTGATTACAACAAAAGGACCCCGCGACTGCCCCTCATCGGCCGCGGGGCTTGGCGCGTGCCGTCGCTTCTGCGACCAAGGGATCATCCGGCCAGTAATGTTTGGGGTAGCGGCCCTTGAGGTCTTTTTTCACTTCGGCGTAGGTCGTGCGCCAGAAGTTGGCCAAATCCTGCGTCACCTGCACCGGCCGCCGCGCTGGCGACAGCAGGTGCAACTTGACCTGCTGGCGGCCTTGGGCGATGCGCGGCGTGTCGGCCAGGCCGAACAGCTCTTGCAGACGCACGGCCAGAATCGGTGGGGTTTCGCTGTAGTCCAGGCGGATGTTCGAGCCCGATGGCACATTGAGGTGCTCTGGTGCCCACTCATCCAAGCGTTGCGGCAGCGGCCAGGGCAGCAGGTTGCGCAGGATCGATGACAGGTCCAACTGGGCGAAGTGACTCAGCCGCGAGACCTTGCCCAAATAAGGCTGCAACCAGTCTTCAAGACTCGCGAGCAGCGCTTCGTCAGACAGATCTGGCCATTCACTCTCCGCGCTCTTGTGCAAATCCAACTGGCGTAGCAAGGCAACGCGGGCCTGCCACTGGCGGAGCGCTGGCGTCCACGGCAACAGCGCCAAGGTCTTGCGCCGGACCAAGCCGAGCAAGGCCCGCGCCCGAGCCTCGTCGCTCAGGCCAGGCAACGCTTCACGGCTGAGCACCAGCTCGCCGACCTTGCGCTGACGCTCGGCGCGCAACACCTGTTCGCGCTCATCCCAGTCGAGGATATCGAGGGTTTCGACCTGCTCGGCGAGCACCTCTTCGAACAAGCCAGGATCGAATTCGGCCGCCAGGTAGATCCGCTCTTCGCGCTGGCCCTGGCGGCTGCCCAGATCGGCAATCACCAACCATGGGCACTTCATCAAGCCATCGACTTCGGCAAACAGCGCGGCGCGGCCGTTGGCCAGGCGATACTCGGCGCCGCCTTCGCGCCGTTGTTGGGCGACCCGGTCCGGATACGCCAGCGCCAGCAAGGCGCCCAGCCAGTGCGGATGCTCAGGGTCAGCCACAGCGGCGACCGGGTTGCCACGCAGCAGGCCACGGTATTGGCGAGCCAGCTGGCGAGCACGTTGTACCCCACCCTGGCCGCCTCGTGTCAGCTTGCTTTCGCCACTGAGCAGCGCCAGTCGAGTATGCAGGTCGGCGCCGCCGCCGCGCTGGATATCGCGCTCGCCGAGCAATGCGGCAACATTGCAGGCCATGTCAGTCAGGCCAAGGTGCTGGCCGCGCAACAACAGATGGGCGATGCGCGGATGGGCCGGCAACTCAGCCATCGCCTGGCCATGCTCGCTCAGGCTGTCGCGGCTGCTGGGCTTGAACGCACCAAGGCGCGCCAGCAGGTCTTGCGATTGGGCGTAGGCGGCGCTCGGTGGTTGATCGAGCCAGCGCAGTTGCTCGGGGGTCACACCCCAGCGCGCCAGTTGCAGGGCCAGGCCTGCCAGGTCTGCCTGGAGGATCTCGGCGCTGCCGTGCGCGGCCAACTGCTCATGCTGGGCCTCGGACCACAAGCGGTAGCACACGCCTGGCTCAAGCCGCCCAGCCCGTCCGGCGCGCTGGGTGGCGCTGGCGCGGGAAATGCGTTGGGTGTCCAGGCGGGTCATGCCGCTGCCCGGATCAAACCGCGGCAGCCGCGCCAGGCCTGCGTCGATCACCACCCGCACGCCGTCGATGGTCAGGCTGGTCTCGGCGATATTGGTCGCCAGCACCACTTTGCGCAGGCCTGCGGGCGCAGGCTCGATGGCAGCCCGTTGTGCATTGAGGTCAAGTTCGCCATGTAGCGGGCACAGCAGAATGTCTGGCCGCTCGCCTAGCGCGTCCTGAAGAGCTTGATGCACTCGGCGGATCTCGGCCTGCCCGGGCAAGAACACCAGCAGGCTGCCGGATTGCTCGGCCAGCCCCTGCAGCACGCAGTCGACTACCCGTGGCTCGACGAACTCACCGGGCTGAAACGGCCGCCCCCATTGGATATCCACCGGGTGCATGCGTCCTTCGCTGCTAACCACCGGTGCCTGATCAAGCAGCCGTGACAGGCGCTCGCCTTCCAGGGTCGCCGACATCAGCAGGATCTTCAGCGGCGGATCGTCGCGCAACAGCTCGCGGCCATTGAGGCTCAGCGCCAGCGCCAAGTCAGCATCCAGCGAACGCTCATGGAATTCATCGAAGATCAGCAGGCCAACGCCTTCCAAGGCCGGATCCGCTTGCAGGCGGCGGGTGAGGATGCCTTCGGTGACCACTTCGATACGCGTAGTGGGGCCGACTTTGCTGTCCAGCCGAATCCGGTAGCCAACCGTTTCGCCGACCTTCTCCCCCAGCTCGCTGGCCAGCCGCTCGGCTGCCGCCCGTGCAGCCAGCCGGCGCGGCTCGAGCATGACGATGCGCTGCCCCGCCAGCCACGGCTCATCGAGCAGCGCCAGCGGCACGCGGGTAGTCTTGCCAGCGCCGGGCGGCGCCTCCAGCACGACTTCGTGGCGGCTACTGAGCGCTTGGCGCAGCGCGGGCAATACGGCATCGATTGGTAATGAAATCATGGTGGTCCTCGAACGAGCCGCCGAGTATAACGGCGAACCGGCCAGGACCTATCATGGTCATAATGTTTGATAGCGGCCGTTTGCCGCGATCGTTGCGACTTTCCATCGGAGATTTACATGCGCATCCCATCCCGTGTCATCGGTGGCGTTCTAGTCGCCACCCTGCTGACCCAGCTGACGGCCTGCGGCACGCTGTTCTATCCAGACCGCCGCGGCCAGATCGAAGGCAAGATCGACCCGGTGGTCGCCGCCCTCGACGCCATCGGCATCCTGTTCTACGTGATCCCGGGGCTGATCGCCTTTGGCATCGACTTCGCGACCGGCGCCATCTACTACCCAGGCGGCACTACCGCGCAGGTCGATCCGGCCAAGCTCAAGCCGGCGATCGATGCCGATGGCAAGGTCGACAACGCCAAGCTGCAGGCTATCCTCGAAAGCGAACTGGGCCAGCGCCTGCCGCTGAACGACCCGCGACTGATCCAGCATCGCGGCAGCGTCGAGCAACTGGCTGCCTACGGCCTGATACCGGCCGCCTGATTCGCACAAGGACTTTGCCGCCCGCATGACCCCAACCGCAGAACAGCAACGCCTGCTGCGCCTGGCCACCCGCGCCTCGCTGGCAGTGGCCAGTATCCTGGTGTTGAGCAAGGCCGTGGGCTGGTGGCTGAGTGGCTCGGTCAGCCTACTGGCGGGGCTGACCGACTCAGCGCTCGATGCAGTGGCGTCATTGCTCAACCTGCTGGCGGTGCACTACGCGCTGCGCCCGGCTGATGATGATCATCGCTTTGGCCACGGCAAGGCCGAGGCGCTCGCGGGCATGGCCCAGGCGCTGTTCATTGGCGTCAGTGCGGTGCTGATCGGCGTGCAGGCGGTGGAGCGCCTGCGCGCACCACAGCCGCTGGGGGATACTGCGGCGGGTATTGCGGTGATGGTGCTGTCACTGGTCCTGACCCTGGCGTTGTTGGCGTTTCAGCGCAAGGTCATCCGCGCCACCGGCTCCACTGCGGTGCGCGCCGACTCGCTGCACTATCGCTCCGATCTGCTGCTAAACGGCAGCATTCTCTTGGCGCTGCTGCTGGCAGGCTTTGGTTGGCCCCAGCTGGATGCGCTGTTTGGCCTGGGAATCGCGTTGTACATTCTCTGGAGCGCGATTCAGATCGCTCGGGAAAGTACTGCGATTCTGATGGACAAGGAGCTGCCGGCAGACGTGGGTGAGCGGATGCTGGAGTTGGTCTGCGCGATTCCCGGCGTGCGCGGTGCGCATGATTTGCGCACGCGGGTGTCTGGCAGTTACTGGTTCGTGCAGTTGCACCTGGAGTTGCCTGGCGAGCTGGCGCTGCATGATGCCCATGAGCTGTGCGTGCAGGCTTCAGCGGTGATCCGCCAGCGTTATCCACAGGCCGATGTGATGGTGCATGCTGATCCTGTGTGATTCGCTATCGCGGGGCAAGCCCGCTCCCACGCCAATCGATTTCGCCTGAACAACGTGGGGCTTGCCCCGCGATTAGCGAACCACACAGGATCGACTTCGACTGAACAGCGTGGGAGCGGGCTTGCCCCGCGATAGCGCACTCAGTTGATGCTGTAGCCGCGCCCACTCAAGCAGGCCCCCAGCGCCCGCCGATAGGTGTCGGCGACATTGGCCGCCGGTGCATAACTGGCCTGCGCCGGATCGAATCCAGACTGCTCCACCGCCCAGCGATGGCACTGGTAGCGATCCTGATCCTGCTGCTGCGGCGTCTGCCCATAGCTGGGATAGGCGATCACATCGTAGCCATTGCCTGCCTGTGGCGCTGGCATCGGCACACTGGCAGGCGGGCTGACCACCACGTACTCACGGCTGTCAGCCTGGTAGCGGTAGTAGGTGTCGGCCACCAGGAAGAACAACGCGCCACTGAGCCAGACCTCCTGGGCATACGACGGCAGGTAAGTCACCCGCACGCCATAGGGCGGACGCACCACCACATAGCCAGCGCCATGCGGCCGGTACCAGTAGCCGCCTGAGTAGAAGTAATCCTGCCCGCGGTACGGCACCTTCCAGTAGCGATCCGGGAAATGCTCGATCGCCTGCCCAGGCCGATACTGCGGCCCTGGGCCCCAGCCATTGCCATGGCCATCCGGCCGCCCTGGCCAGTTATCGCCTGGCCGCTGCCCCGGACCACCGGCCTGCCAGTAGCGGTTATCGCCATTGCGCCGAGGGATGTCCTGGTAATAACCCTGGCGCGCAGGCTGGGTCTGGCGCGCTTCGTCTCGCGAGTTCAGCGGCGAGCTGCCAGCGCTGCCGGAGTTCGGATCCTGCGGTGCGTGCCCGCCGTGCCCATCGCCCGGCCCCTGGGCCAGCACCCCCAGGCTGACGCCCATGCCCAGCAAACCAACACCTGCCAACTGCCAGATGCGCGACCTCATGTTGTCCCTCTCGAATACGGCAATGAACCTGCTGGCAGTCTACCGCGACCTCCTGGCAGGCAGATGAAAATCCAGACATGAAAAAAGGGAGGCCAATGGCCTCCCTTTGCGAATTGTCGTCCGTGCTCGGCGCTTGTGACGCCGGCTCACCTCACTCGGTCTGGTAAACCGTGTGTAGCCCGGGGGCCGGCGGATCCTGTTGGATGGCGGGCCGCGAGCGGCCTCCTGGGCCGGTCGCCGTGGACTGATGTCCGGGCAGTGATTCTGGTGATAAAGATACCGGCAAGGCACCAGCAGGGGATTGCTAAGATTGCTCAGATAAATAGCACTTGCGCAATTTTTAACCCTGGATTGATAATTCACCGCAATCCGAACAGAAAAGGCCCCTTTCATGAGCAAACTCGACCGCTACGACCTGAGCATCCTTGCCGAATTGCAGCGCGATGCGCGCATCTCCAATCAGGAACTGGCCGAACGCATCGGCCTGTCGCCCTCGCCGTGCTCGCGTCGGGTCAAGCAGCTCGAAGACGACGGCTACATCTCGCGCCAGGTGGCGCTGCTGGACCGCAAGAAGCTTGGCTTGAGCCTGACCGCCTACGTGCTGATCGGCATGGACCGACATACCCCTGAGCGTTTCGAAACCTTCGAGACTGCCGTGCGCAGCCTGCCGCAGGTGCTCGAGTGCAGCCTGGTTACCGGGATGGACGCCGACTACCAGCTCAAAGTGGTGGTACCGGACATGGACCACTACCAGAAATTACTACTAGGCAGCCTGACCCGTATTGAAGGCGTCACCAGCGTGCGTTCGAGCTTCGTGCTCAATCAGGTGCTGGCCAGCACTGAGCTGCCATTGACCCACCTGCGTTAACAGGCCTTGAAGCCGGGCGTATAATCCGCCGCTTCAGCCTGCCCGGAGAGCACCGATGGATCCTGCAAAATTCGAAGAGTGGATGATGATCACCCTGGTCACCCTCCTGATCGGCTTCATGGGCTTCATCGTCTGGGACCTGGCGAAGAAGTCCAAGGCAGGGCGCTTCGGTACGCTGATCCTGTTCTTCGTGCTTGGGCTTGGAGTGCTGGCGTTTATCATCAAGACCATCGTGGTGGGGATGATCGAAGGCGTTTGAGGGGCAGACTGCACCCCCTGTAGGAGCAGGCTGGCCCCGCGATGGCGCCAGCACTACCCGAGACCTACAGCTTCGCCGCAACCTCACGCCAACAGCCCTGATCCAGCCCGTCCAAGGTCCAATCGCCAATTCGCACTCGCACCAGGCGCAAGGTCGGCAAGCCAACCGCCGCCGTCATGCGCCTGACCTGCCGGTTACGCCCCTCACGAATCACCAGCTCCAACCAGCTGGTCGGCACGCTCTTGCGAAACCGCACCGGCGGATTACGCGGCCACAGCTGCGGCTCAGGCAACTGCCGAGCCTCGGCCGGCAGGGTCATGCCGTCATTGAGTTCAACACCCTCGCGCAGCTGCTTGAGCTGCTGCTCGGTCGGCTCGCCCTCCACTTGCACCCAGTAAGTCTTGGCCAGCTTGTGCTTGGGGTCGGCAATGCGCGCCTGCAAGCGGCCGTCATTGGTCAGCAGCAATAGCCCTTCGCTGTCGCGATCCAGCCGGCCGGCCGGATAGATGCCGGGGATATCGATGAAATCCTTGAGCGTCGCGCGCCCTTCGCCGTCGCTGAACTGGGTCAGTACATCAAATGGCTTGTTGAACAGGATCAGGCGCGGCTCGGCCGGCGGCGCCTTGGCTTGGCGACGCGGGCCGGCAGCAGGCCGCGCCTGGGGGCGGCGCGGCTTGGAACGGGGTGGCAGGGACATGGATCCTCAGCGGAACGGCGGCTCATCGAAGCTGCGCAGTTTACGCGAGTGCAGCGAATTGAGCTCGGTGCGCAGCAGATCCAGCGCGGCAATGCCGATCTTCAGGTGCTGGCTGACCGCCCGGTTGTAGAAGGCGTTGGCCGAGCCCGGCAACTTGATTTCACTGTGCAGCGGCTTATCGGACACACACAGCAAGGTGCCGTACGGCACGCGCAGGCGATAACCCTGGGCGGCAATGGTGCCACTTTCCATGTCCACCGCCACCGCCCGCGACAGGTTGATCAGCGGCCGCTCCTGGGCCCAGCGCAGCTCCCAGTTGCGGTCGTCGTAGGTCAGCACGGTGCCGGTGCGCAGGCGCTTTTTCAGCTCGTCGCCACGCTCGCCAGTGACTTGCGCGGCAGCTTCCTGCAGCGCCAGCTGGACTTCGGCCAGGGCCGGAATGGGGATGTTCGGCGGCACCACCCGGTCGAGAATGCCGTCGCGACGCATGTAGGCGTGGGCCAGCACGTAGTCGCCGATGGTCTGCGACTGGCGCAGGCCGCCACAGTGACCGATCATCAGCCAGCAGTGCGGACGCAGTACGGCCAGGTGGTCGGTGATGTTCTTGGCGTTGGATGGACCGACGCCGATGTTGACCAAGGTGACACCATCGCCATCGGCGGCAATCAAGTGGTAGGCCGGCATCTGGTAGCGGTGCCACACCACGCTGGCGACCAGCGCCTGGGTCTCGCCGTCATCCATGCCCTTTTCGATGATCACGTTGCCGGGCAGGACCATGCGCACGAAGCGTGGATCTTCGCGCAGTTGCTCAAGGCCATGGCCGATGAACTGGTCGACATAGCGATGGTAGTTGGTCAGCAGGATCCACGGCTGCACGTGGCGCCAGTCGCTGCCGGTGTAGTGCACCAGGCGACGCAGGGAGAAGTCCACGCGGGCGGCATCGAACAGGGCCAGCGGCAGCGTTTCGGCGTTGCCCCAGTCCCACAGGCCATCGGCGATGTTGTCGGTGGCGGCCGACAGGTCGGTGCTGGGGAACACCCGCGCAAGTTCGGCGGCGGTAATGCCGGTGCCGGCCAGTTCGTCACCCTGCTCGACCACGTACGGGTACGGGATGTTCTGCTCGCTGACACCGACTTCCACCGTCACGGTGTAGTCGTGCATCAGCGGGCGCAGTTGCTCGAGCAGATAACCGCGAAACGCTGCTGGCTGGGTGATGGTGACGCTGTAGGTACCGGCTACCTGGACCTTGGCATAGGCGCGGGTGGTCGCGGCGACTTCGCCATGGCTGTAGTAGGTCAGGCGCAGCGCGGGATAGCGGTAGAGACTGCGCTCTTCGGCATCCGGTTCGGTGCGATCTTTCAGGTAACGTTTGAGGGCCTGGCTGAGGGCCCCGGTGGCCTGTTCATGCAAAGCCGCCAGACGGTCGACGGCCTGTTCGGGGGTATCAACGACTACAAACGCTTGGCTCACGCTGGGCTTCCTGTCTTCTGACATGCATGGCTTCCATCTTGCCTGCCTTCGCGGGCAATTACATCCCCGCAAGTCTGTTCGTCCTCATCGCGGGGCAAGCCCGCTACCACGCACCCTCTATTGCCTGTGAATTTAGTGGGAGCGGGCTTGCCCCGCGATGCAGGCGACTCAGGCCGACCACACTGGCGTAGCCCGCGCCACCAACGCCTGGACATCTACCCCACGCGGCAGCGCGCCATACACCCGCCCTCCGCCACCCAACCGGCTACCGATAAACGCATCGCTGACAACGCTATTGCCGGCCTCCAGCAGCAATTTGGCCTGCAGCGCAATGGCAATATCCTCGGTCAGCTGGCGCGCCCGGTACTGGATATCGTCGGTATCGGCAAACGCGCCCTTGAGATTGCCGATATGCGCCGCCAAGCGCGGATCACCGTGGCCATCGCCCAGTTCGACGAACAGTGCATCGAGCACCCCAGGCTCCTTGGACAGCGCCCGCAACACATCCAGGCATTGCACGTTGCCCGAGCCTTCCCACGTGGAGTTGACCGGCGCCTCGCGGTACAGCCGCGGCAGGATGCTGTCTTCGACATAGCCTGCGCCGCCCATGCACTCGGCGGCTTCATTGATCATGGCTGGCGCCCGCTTGCAGATCCAGTACTTGCCCACCGCCGTCACCAGCCGGGCGAAGTGCGCTTGCTGTGGATCGTCCAACTGATCCAGCGCCTGGCCCATGCGCAGGCTCAGGGCCAACGCCGCTTCGCTCTCCAGAGCCAGATCGGCGAGCACGTTCTGCATCAATGGCTGCTCGCTCAGCACCCGCCCGCCCACCTTGCGGTGGGCGCAGTGATGCGCCGCTTGGGTCAGCGCCTGGCGCATCAGGGCGCTGGAGCCGACCATGCAGTCGAAGCGAGTCATCGCGACCATCTCGATGATGGTCGGCACGCCGCGGCCTTCTTCGCCAATCATCCAGGCCAAGGCGCCGCGAAACTCGACTTCGCTGGAGGCATTGGAGCAGTTGCCCAGCTTGTTCTTCAGGCGCTGGATATAGAACTGGTTGCGGTTGTCGTCCGGCCGGTGGCGTGGCAGCAGGAAGCAGCTCAGGCCCTTGTCGGTCTGGGCCAGGGTGAGGAAGGCGTCGCACATCGGCGCCGAGCAGAACCACTTGTGCCCGACCAGTTCGTAGGCCTGGCCCGGCCCAGGCGCACCCACCGGATAGGCCCGAGTGGTATTGGCCCGCACATCGGTGCCGCCCTGCTTCTCGGTCATGGCCATGCCAAGGGTGACCCCAGCCTTGTGCCGGTCGCCGACATTGCGCGGATCGTATTCACGCGCCAGCACCTTGGGCAGCCAATACTGGGCCAACTCCGGCTGCAGGCGCAGCGCCGGCACGGCGGCGAAGGTCATGGTCAGCGGGCAACCGGTACCGGCTTCGGCCTGGCTGTGCAGGTAGGTCATCGAAGCGCGGGCCACGTGAGCGCCAGGACGAGGCTCGGCCCAGGGCAGCGACGGCAGGCCATGTTCGACCGCGGTGCGCATCAGCTCGTGATAGGCGGGGTGAAACTCGACCAGGTCGATACGATGGCCGTAGCGGTCGTGGCTGCTGAATTCGGGTTTGTGCGCGTTGGCCAAAAAGCCTGCGGCCATCAGTGGGCCGCCCGCCAGGGCGCCGTAGGCATCGATCCGTGACTCGGCCCAGCCGGCACCGAAATGCCGCGACCATTGCTGCAAGGGTAGGTCGAGGCGGTAGAGGTTGGCGCCATCCAGAGAAGGCGGCTGGTTGGTCACTTCGTGGGTTTCGGCGTACTGGTGCAGGGTCATCGGGGGCTCCTGGATCCGGGTGGGCCTGAGAGTCCCAGTGAAGCACCGCTTGGCCTTCAGTCAAAGTGACAAAAATGCCTATGTAGGAGCTGGCTTGCCCGCTTTGGGACACGCAGCGCCCCCAACAACCTAAAGCCGTGCCGCCCGCCCAGAAGGCAATTGCACCTGCGCCACCGCCAAATTCAGACTCAACTCAAACCGACTGCCCAACCCCCGCGTCGACTCATGCGACAACCTGCCGTCGATCAACTCGCCCAATTGCCGGCAGATCGACAGGCCAATCCCCAACCCGCCATAACGCCGGGTCATCGAGCCATCCACCTGGAAGAAGCGCTGATAAAGAATCGCCTGGTCCAGATCATCGAAGCCGATCCCGCTGTCACTGACGATGAACGACACCGCCAGGCTATCAGGCCCTACCCGGCGTCCGCGGACCTGGATCATCACCCCACCTTGATGGGTGAACTTCAAGCCGTTATCCACCAGGCAAGCCAGGCAGCGCATCAGTTTCTGCGCATCGCCAAGCAACTCATCAGGTAGGTCAGCCGGAATATCCAAGCTCAGGTACAAGCCCTTGCCCAAGGCTTGCCCGGCAAATCCGGCACGCAAGTCCTGGAGCTGACGACGCAGGCTGAAGGGTACGTTCTGCGCACGCAAGCGCCCCGCTTGCAGCTCAGTGAGGATGAGGATGTCGTCGA
Organism: Pseudomonas sp. xss_2; assembly: GCF_043104195.1. Taxonomy (NCBI): domain Bacteria; kingdom Pseudomonadati; phylum Pseudomonadota; class Gammaproteobacteria; order Pseudomonadales; family Pseudomonadaceae; genus Pseudomonas; species Pseudomonas sp. xss_2. Next base: position 9,664 of record NZ_JBICKL010000064.1, on the reverse strand, counting down.
CCATGGCCATCATGTCCTGCGCCGAACCTGCGGCGGTGCGATGGTACTGGGCATGCTCGGCGTTCATCGGCAGGGTATGCATCAGTTCCAGCGAGCCGATTACACCATTCATCGGCGTACGCAACTCGTGGGTGACCGTGGCCAGGAATTCGTCCTTGAGGCGGTTACTCCTGGCCAATTGCTGGTTCAACTGCTCAAGCGTACGGCCAGTTTCGCGCAGGGTCTGGGCTTGCTGCTCACGCAAGCTGTTGATGCGGTCGGCCAGGGCCAGCGACAACAGCGCCACTTCCAGCGCCGAACCCAACTGGCTGGCATACATGGTGATAAATACGTTGGGCAGGTAGCCAAGCACCATCAGCGTGTTGACCAGCCCGCCGAGCAGAAACGCCGTCCAGGCAATGATGAACCAGCGCGCCACGCGCAAACCGCTCCACCAGGCGTACAGCCCAGCAGTAAAGATGCTCACCGTGAACAACAGCGCCAGCACCGTGGCCATGCGCAGCGCCACCCCATAGCGCAAGGTCACGGCCAGCACCATGACCACTGCCCCACCGAGCATCAACAACTGCAGCAGACGATCGAACCCTCGGCTGAGCCTGCCCAGGCGCAGGAAGTGGCGGGCGAACTGACAGCCGAACAACCCAGCGGCGCCAATGAACAGCGGCGTCGACGCATTGGCCCACCACGGGTTGTCAGGCCAGAAATACGCGACCCCGGCGCCATTGACCGACACCTGGTACATGCCGAACGAAGCGATATAGAGGATGTAATACAGATAGCTGACATCGCGCACGCTGATGTAGATGAACAGGTTGTACACCAACATCACCAGCAGCACGCCGTAGATCATGCCCAGCACATATAGCCGGGTTGGCTGGTCTTCCATATAGGCATTGACCGACCACAGCGTCAGCGGCGCCTGGATCGAGCCTTGGCTGTGCAGGCGAAGATAAGCCGTGGTCGCCTGCCCCGGCTGCATGGGCAGCTCGAACAGATAGTTGTTTTGCAGGATCTGTCGGGTCGCGTAGGGCAAGGCATCGCCAGTGCGCTGCGCCAGGCGATAACCGCCCTGGCCATCAGGCAAATACAGCTCCAGGTGATCGAGCGGCGGATAGGCCAGCTCCAGCAACCATGGGCGGCTGCTTTGCGTGGAAGGCGCGTTGTAGCGCAAGTCGATGCGCAGCCAGAACACCGAGGTCGAATAACCGGCGTTGAGCACATCATCCTGGTGCTGGTGGAAACGATTGGCCCAGGCCGGCGAACTGACCTCGGCAATACTGGCGTTGCCTGCGCGGTCTTCGAAGACCTGCATGACCTTGCCCAAAGGCAGACGCCGGGTAGCGTCGTCGAAATCGACTGCTCCGGCGAGCACGGGCCAGTAGCCCAGAAGCACAATCAGCAAATAGCGCATTACAGCCCCAGCATGGTCTGTCCGGTCGCGTCGCGGCGGCCTCCCTTCCCTTTGAGACGACGGTATGCGGCAGAGCCTGTTTATCGAGTTATCCGTGCACTCTAGCATAGCTTCCCGGGGTGGCCATCAGCCACTGGTAAATTTACCAGAAAGGCTCTAAATCAATACTTTCAAGCCAGAACAAAAACCAATCCTGACCACTTGATCAACAAAATCCACATGCAGGGCGCTTCGCGCAAATAGGTTTGGTGGTAAGCTCGCCGACCATGAATACCTACAGCTCCCGCCCCGTTGTCCTCTGTCTCTCCGGCCACGACCCCAGTGGCGGCGCCGGCCTGCAGGCAGATATCGAAGCCCTGATCGCTCAAGGCTGTCACGCCGCGCCCGCCGTGACTGCCCTGACCGTCCAGGATACCGTCAACGTTTCCGACTTCCGCGTGCTCGACCGCGAGTGGGTATTGGCCCAGGCCAACGCCGTTCTCGCCGACTCCACGGTCGCTGCGGTCAAGCTGGGCATGCTCGGCTCGATCGAGATGGTCGACACGGTCGCCGAGCTGCTCGCTGCGCACCCGCACTTGCCGCTGGTCTGCGACCCGGTGCTGCGCGCCGGTGGTGGCGGCCGCCTGGGCAAGGACGAAGTCGGCTATGCCGTGCGTGAGCGACTGTTGCCGCTGGCGACCATCGCCACGCCGAACCTGCCCGAAGCACGCATCCTCGCCGAACTGCCCGAAGGCACTGCCGACCAGTGCGCGGAAAAACTCCTGCCGTTCTGTAGACACCTGCTGATTACCGGCGGTCACGGCGATGAAGAGCAAATCCACAACCGCCTGTACAGCCGCGACGGCCAGAGCCATACCTGGAAATGCCAGCGCCTGCCTGGCAGCTACCATGGCTCCGGTTGCACCCTGGCCAGCGCCCTGGCCGGTCGCCTGGCCCTTGGCGAGCAGCTCGAGAGTGCCGTACGCAGCGCCCTGGACTACACCTGGCGGACCTTGCGCGACGCCGAGCAACTAGGTCGCGGCCAGTTCGTGCCACGCCGACTGCCCTTGGACTTCTGTTCCTGATTGACGCACACGAGGCTTGAAATGAAGCTACGCGGTCTGTACGCGATCACCGACAGCCAGCTGCTCGCCGGCCGGTTTTTGTCCCATGTCGAAGCGGCGCTCGAAGGCGGTGTCCGCCTGCTGCAGTACCGCGACAAGAGCAGCGACCAGGCCCAGCGCCTGCGTGAGGCCGAGGCGCTCAAAGCGCTGTGCGAGCGCTACGCCGCCGAGCTGATCATCAATGACGACGCCGAGCTTGCCGCGCGCCTGGGCGTTGGCCTGCACCTGGGGCAAACCGATGGGCCGCTGACACCCGCCCGGGCATTGCTTGGGCGCAATGCGATCATTGGCTCGACCTGCCACGCCCAGCTCGACCTGGCCGCGCAGGCCGCCGCTGAAGGCGCCAGCTATGTGGCCTTCGGCCGCTTCTTCAATTCCGTGACCAAGCCCGGCGCGCCGGCCGCCAGCCTCGAGCTGCTGGCGCAGGCCCGCGCCCAGGTGAAACTGCCGATCGCCGTGATCGGTGGCATCACCCTCGACAACGCCGCCCCGCTGGTCGCCCACGGCGCCGACCTGCTGGCGGTGATCCATGGCCTGTTCGGTGCCGACGACGCCCGGGAAGTAACCCGCCGCGCCCGCGCCTTCAACGCCCTGTTCGCTTCCTGATTCGAGAGAGATTTCCATGTCCCGTTCCGAAACCCTGTTCGCCCAAGCCCAGAAACACATCCCCGGTGGCGTCAACTCGCCCGTGCGTGCGTTCAAGAGCGTTGGCGGCACCCCGTTGTTCTTCAAGCACGCTGAAGGCGCCTATGTCATCGATGAAGATGACAAGCGCTACGTCGACTACGTTGGCTCCTGGGGGCCGATGATCCTCGGCCACAGCCATCCTGACGTGCTGGCCTCGGTGCGTAAGCAGCTGGAGCACGGCCTGTCCTATGGCGCCCCGACTGCCATGGAAACCGAGATGGCCGACCTGGTCTGCTCGCTGGTGCCATCGATGGAAATGGTGCGCATGGTCAGCTCCGGCACCGAAGCGACCATGAGCGCCATCCGCCTGGCCCGTGGCTACACCGGTCGCGACGCCATCATCAAGTTCGAAGGCTGCTATCACGGCCACTCCGACAGCCTGCTGGTCAAGGCCGGCTCCGGCCTGCTGACCCAGGGCGTGCCAAGCTCGGCCGGGGTGCCGGCAGACTTCGCCAAACACACCCTGACCCTGCCATTCAACGACATTGCCGCGGTCGAGAAGACCCTGGCCGACGTCGGTCAGACCGTCGCTTGCATCATCGTCGAGCCGGTTGCCGGCAACATGAACTGCGTGCCCCCGGCGCCGGGCTTCCTCGAAGGCCTGCGCGAGCAGTGCGACAAGCATGGCGTGGTGCTGATCTTCGACGAAGTGATGACCGGTTTCCGCGTCTCGCTCGGCGGCGCCCAAGGCCACTACGGCATCACCCCTGACCTGTCGACGTTCGGCAAGATCGTTGGCGGCGGCATGCCAGTGGGTTGCTTTGGCGGCAAGCGCGCGATCATGGAATGCATCGCACCGCTGGGCCCGGTCTACCAGGCCGGCACCCTGTCGGGCAATCCGCTGGCCATGGCCGCCGGCCTGACGACCTTGAAACTGATCAGCCGCCCAGGCTTCCATGATGAGCTGAGCGCCTTCACCAGCAAGCTGCTGGACGGCCTGCAACAGCGCGCCGATGCCGCTGGCGTGCCGTTCGTCACCACTCAAGCGGGTGCGATGTTTGGCCTGTACTTCACCGGCGCCGATGACATCGTCACCTTCGACGATGTGATGGCCAGCGATGTGGAACGCTTCAAGCGCTTCTTCCACCTGATGCTCGAAGGCGGCGTGTACCTGGCGCCGAGCGCCTACGAGGCAGGCTTCACCTCGATCGTGCATGGCGAGACCGAGCTGAAGATCACCCTCGATGCGGCTGAGCGGGCGTTTGCCAAGCTGAAGTAATCGGCCGTCTGCCGGCCTCATCGCGGGGCAAGCCCGTTCCCACGACGCGTCACATTGCCTCGTGGCAGCGGACTTGCCTTGCGATGAGGGCTATTGTGATCTGCATCACACCGCCAGACCACACGCCAGCAAATCCCCACCTGTGCAGAAATTCGAGTAAAACTTTGTAAGGTTGGCGCTGCTTATCCCATAATGTGCCACCAGAGACATCGGACGCAGCTTTGCAGAGGTAAGTCGATCCCCATGAACCGCGCCGGCCGCGCCCTTACCCTGGGCTGCCTGTTGCTTCTTCAGCCCCTGCTGGCCCTGGCGGAGGGCGGTAACTCGTTGCTGATTCCAGCGACGGGGCGTTGCACCCTGAGCGCTCAACCCGAAGACCTGCAAACCGCCGTCAAGGCCTGTGAGCAAACCGCCGAGACTGGGGATGCCCAGGCGCAGTACGAGCTGGGTGAGTTCTACTACACCGGCAGCGGCGATCAGGCCCCGCGTGATCTGAACAAAGCGCTCAACTGGTTCCAGAAAGCCTCGCTGCAAGGCCACGCACAAGCCCAGTACCGCCTCGGCTCGATGTTCTTCCATGGTGAAGGGGTCAAGGCCAACAACGTACAGGCCTATATCCTGCTGAAGATGGCTGCGGTCAACGGCGCTGAAGACGCGCTGGACATGGCCGACGAAGTCACCGAGCAGATGCCCCGCGACGAACTCGAGCATGCCACCCAGGTGCTGGGGCAGATCTTCCGCAAATACCTGCTCGAATTGCAGAACGCCGAAGGGCGCAGCCCCTTCTCTCCCCTGCCTTAAGCGTTACTTCTCCGGCATCGGCATCGGGAACGGCATGACATTGCCAGTGTTCTTCGCTTCGCTGATCTTCGCCGTACCCAGCCGCTCGACCTCATCGATACGCACGATCGAATGCATCGGCACGAAGCTGCGGATCACCCCCTCGAACTGCGCCTTGAGCTTCTCTTCGCTGGGGTCTACCACCACCTGGGTGCGCTCACCGAAGACGAACTCCTCGATTTCCAGAAAGCCCCACAGATCGCTCTGAAAGATCTGCTTGGCGTACATTTCGAACACCTGCCCCTGGTTGAGGAAGATGACTTTATAGATGGCAGGCTCAGGTTTGCTCATGATCGGCGTGGGGACACATACGGTTGAAAATGGGCCGCATCATAGCAGACCACGGCAGCCGCGCAGTGCCCCAGCACCCTTGCGCCGCCAAGCTGCACTCAGGCACCCTGGCTAGCAACGACCCTTGATCGTTTCAGTGCTTTCGCCACTGTCAATCAAGGGTTATTCTTGGGTTCACCTCTATTGCCGTCGAGCGGCCAAAAACGACCTTGAACGCACCCATACAACCTCATCGCTTCATCCTCGAACCTTTCGAGGCCCACCGTTTCGCCAACTTGTGCGGCCAGTTCGACGAGCACCTGCGCCTGATCGAGCAACGCCTGGCCATCGAGATCCGCAACCGCGGCAACCAGTTCGAACTGCTTGGCGAGCCCAAGGCCACCTCCGCCGCCGAGCAGCTGCTGCGCCGTCTCTATCGCGAGACCAAGGCCACCGAGCTGTCGCCGGAAACGGTCCACCTTTATCTGCAGGAGTCGGCGGTCGAGCACATCGACAACCCGGCGGTCAATGAAGTCAGCGTCTCGCTGCGCACGCGCAAGGGCAACATCCGTCCGCGCGGCCTCAACCAGCAGCGCTACGTCAAAGAGATCCTGGCCAACGACATCAACTTCGGCATCGGCCCGGCCGGTACCGGCAAGACCTACCTTGCCGTTGCCTGCGCCGTCGACGCGCTGGAGCGCGAACAAGTGCGGCGCATCCTGTTGGTGCGCCCGGCGGTCGAGGCGGGCGAAAAGCTCGGCTTCCTGCCTGGCGACCTGGCGCAGAAGATCGACCCCTACCTGCGCCCGCTGTACGACGCTCTCTATGAGATGCTCGGCTTCGAACACGTCGCCAAGCTGATCGAGCGCCAGGTGATCGAGATCGCCCCGCTGGCCTACATGCGCGGACGCACCCTGAACAACAGCTTCATCATCCTCGACGAAAGCCAGAACACCACGCTCGAGCAGATGAAGATGTTCCTCACCCGCATCGGCTTCGGCTCGACCGCGGTGATCACCGGCGACATCACCCAGGTCGACCTGCCGCGCGGCACCAAGTCGGGGCTGGCGCACGTGATCGAGGTGCTCAAGGACGTGCCGGGCATCAGCTTTACCCATTTCCAGCCTAAAGACGTCGTGCGCCACCCGCTGGTGCAACGCATCGTCGAGGCCTATGACCGTTTCGAAGGCCGCCAGGCCCAGGCCGAGGCACCTGCCCGCGATGCTTGAACTCGACCTGCAACGGGCCACGGATGCCGCCGCCCCTGATGACGCCGCCTTCCGCCGCTGGTGCGAACTGGCCCTGCGCCAGCGCAGCGCCGACTCGGAAATGACCATCCGTCTGGTCGATGAAGCCGAAGGTCGTGAGCTCAATCACACCTATCGTCACAAAGACTACGCGACCAATGTGCTTTCCTTCCCTGCCGACGTGCCGGACGAGCTGCTCGACATTCCGCTGCTGGGCGACCTGGTGATCTGCGTGCCAGTGGTCGAGCGCGAAGCGGCCGAACAGGGCAAGGCGCTTGAAGCGCATTGGGCGCACCTGGTCATTCACGGCTGCCTGCACCTGCTCGGCTACGATCACATCGAAGATGATGAAGCCGAGGAAATGGAAGCACTGGAACGAACATTGCTGGCCGAACTGGGTCACCCGGACCCCTACGCCGACGACGAACTCCCTCACCACGATATCTGCAAGGAACACGAGTAACCGCCATGAGCGAAGACCGATCGAGCAACGGGCAAAAGTCCTGGCTGGGTAAACTGACCCAGGCTTTTGCCCATGAGCCGAAAAACCGCCAGGAGCTCCTCGAGCTGCTGCGCGAAGCCCATCAGAACAAGCTGCTCGACAGCGAAGCGCTGACCATCGTCGAAGGTGCCATCCAGGTCGCTGACCTGCAGGTGCGCGACATCATGGTGCCGCGCTCGCAGATGATCAGCATCAAGGCCAGCCAGTCGCCTCGTGAGTTCCTGCCGTCGGTGATCGACGCCGCCCACTCGCGCTACCCGGTGATTGGCGAAAGCCACGATGATGTGCTCGGGATCCTGCTGGCCAAGGACCTGCTGCCGCTGATCCTCAAGGAGAATGGCGACAGCTTCAACATCAAGGACCTGCTGCGTCCGGCCACTTTCGTGCCGGAATCCAAGCGCCTGAACGTGCTGCTGCGCGAGTTTCGCGCCAACCACAACCACATGGCCGTGGTCATCGACGAATACGGCGGTGTGGCAGGCCTGGTGACCATCGAAGACGTGCTTGAGCAGATCGTCGGCGACATCGAGGACGAACACGATGTCGAGGAAGACAGCTACATCAAGCCACTGCCCAGCGGCGATTTCCTGGTCAAGGCGCTGACGCCGATCGAGAACTTCAACGAGTTCTTCGACAGCGAGTTCTCTGACGATGAGTTCGACACCGTGGGCGGCTTGGTCATGAGTGCCTTCGGCCACCTGCCCAAACGCAATGAAACCACTGAGATCGGCGCCTACCGCTTCCGCATTCTCAACGCCGACAGCCGGCGTGTTCACTTGCTGCGCCTGACCCCGATTACCCGTTAAGGAAAACCATGCGCTGGATCACCCGCCCCGGCTGGCCCGGTAACCTGCTGGCCATGGCGGCCGGCGCGTCTACCCTGCTGGCCCTGTCGCCGTTTGACTTCTGGCCACTGGCCTTGCTCGCCTTGGGCCTGTTCTACGCCGGCCTGCGCGAGCTGAGCCCACGCCAGGCCATGGCCCGTGGCTGGTGCTACGGCTTCGGCCTGTATGGCGCCGGCACCAGCTGGATCTACGTCAGCATGAACACCTACGGCGGCGCCTCGCCGCTGCTGGCGATCGTGCTGTTGGTGGCGTTTTTTGCAGCCATTGCCTGGTTCTTCGCTCTGCCCGCCTGGTTCTGGGCGCGCTGGCTGCGCCGTAACGAGGCGCCGCTGGCCGATGCCTTGTGCTTCGCGGCCCTGTGGCTGCTGCAGGAGGCCTTCCGTGGCTGGTTCCTGACCGGTTTCCCCTGGCTGTACTCCGGCTACAGCCAGCTGGACGGGCCATTGGCCGGCCTGGCCCCGCTGGGCGGCGTATGGTTGATCTCGTTTGCCCTGGCCTTGACGGCAGCGCTGCTGTGCAACCTGCACCGCCTGCGCGCGCGGCGGTCGTTCCTGGCCATTGGCGTGCTGTTGCTGGTCGGCCCATGGATTCTCGGCATTGCCCTGAAGAACCACGCTTGGACCCGCCCGGCGGGCGAGCCGCTGACGGTCGCGGCAGTGCAAGGCAATGTCGAGCAAGACCTGAAATGGGACCCCGCCCACATCAATGCCCAGCTGGCGCTGTACCGCGACATGAGCTTCACCTCCAAGCCGGTTGACTTGTTGATCTGGCCGGAAACCGCAGTACCGGTGCTCAAGGACCAGGCCCAGGGCTACATCGACATGATGGGCGGGTTCGCCGCCGAGCGGCATTCGGCGCTGATCACCGGGGTGCCGGTGCGGGAAATCGTCCACAAGCAGCGCCGCTACTACAACGGCATCACTGTGGCCGGTGAAGGCGACGGCACTTATCTGAAGCAGAAACTGGTGCCGTTTGGCGAGTACGTGCCGCTGCAAGACATGCTGCGTGGGGCGATCGAGTTCTTCAACCTGCCGATGTCGGACTTCGCCCGCGGCCCTGAAGACCAGGCGCTGTTGCAAGCCAAGGGCTACCAGATCGCCCCGTATATCTGCTACGAAGTGGTCTATCCCGAGTTCGCCGCCAGCCTGGCCGCCCGCAGCGACCTGCTGCTGACCATCAGCAACGACACCTGGTTCGGCACCTCGATCGGCCCATTGCAGCACTTGCAGATGGCGCAGATGCGCGCGCTGGAGGCTGGCCGCTGGATGATCCGCGCGACCAACAACGGCGTCACCGCGCTGATCGACCCGTTTGGCAAGATCACCGCGCAGATCCCGCAATTCCAGCAGGCGATCCTGTATGGCGAAGTGGTGCCGATGCAGCAGCTCACGCCTTATCTGCAATGGCGCTCTTGGCCGTTGGCGATTCTCTGCGCAGTGCTGATGGGGTGGGCGCTACTGGCCGGGCGCATTGCCAAGACCGTTTGACGGCAGCGCCAAAACCGGCCCTATCGCGGGGCAAGCCCGCTCCCACGCCAATC